>NZ_JACADQ010000405.1 GCF_016106015.1 Neoroseomonas rubea | reverse complement strand
GCGCCAGCCGCGTGGTGCCAGCCGCAGCCTGGCGAAAGCGCGGCGGACCGCCTGATGCGTCAGCACAACTGCCGCTGACCTTCACGGCCGGGGACGGCCTGGGGCAGCGCGGTTCCGCCTGTCCCGCGCCGCGGCCATGCGCGCGGCCGGCCGTGCCGCCCGACCGCATGCGGGCAGGCGATTGGTCATGCCCCGTCGCACGAACGCCGGGCTGTCGTGCGACGGCGACCGCGCGCGGGGCTGGTGGGTCGGCCACGCACTGAACCGGATGGCAGGGCGCCATCCGCACGCAGGTTGATCCCGTGCGCGGATGGCATCCTGCGCGCCGGCCGCCGACAGGCTTGGCCCTTGGCGCCGCCGCCGCCGCGCATGGGGCCTGGCGGCCCCTTGACCGCCCGCGCCGGAACGCCACGCTGCCGGATCACCAGCCGAGGGGAAGCAGGAATGAACCGCAGGACCATGCTCGGCGCCGGCGCGGCGCTGCTGGCGGGCGTGGGTGCGGCGCGCGCGCAGCATCACGGCCATCATGGCGGGAACATCCCGGCCGACCAGATGTCGGCGCTGCGCGGGCCGAACCCACAGGCGCTCACGCCGCAGCAGCTTGCCCAGCGCGTCATCGACAGCCCGGCGCCACCGGGCCCGCCCGGCCGCTGGGTCGCGCGCGCGCCGCTGCCCCTGCCGCGCAGCGAGATGGCCTGGGCGACGTCGTGGAACAATCGCCTGCATGTCATCGGCGGCTATGCCCAGGGCCAGGTCGACAAGCCCTATCACCACATCTACGACCCCGCGGCGGATCGCTGGCAGGACGGCGCGCCGCTGCCGCGCGGTGCGAACCATGTCGGCGTCGTCGCAGATGCGGGGCGGATCTACGCGTTGGGCGGCTTCACAGAGCAGAACCGCGCGGCCGATGCGCTCGCCTTCGCCTATGACGTGGCGCGCGACCGGTGGGACCGCATCGCGCCCATGCCGCGCCCGCGCGGCGCCGGCGCCGTCGCTGCCGTGGGCGGGAAGATCTACCACATCGGCGGCGCGACCGACCCGGCGCCCGAACGCGCCAGCATCGGCTGGACCGAGGTCTATGACCCGCAGGGCGACCGTTGGACCATCCTGCGCGCCCTGCCCGCCGCGCGCGACCATGCCGGCGTGGCGGTGTGGGAGGGCAAGATCCATATCGTCGGCGGGCGCTTCAACACCTTCGAGAACAACACCGGGCTGCATCATGTGTACGACCCGGCGAGCGACACCTGGCGCCTGCGCGCGCCGATCCCGACACCGCGATCGGGCCATGGCATGGTGCTGCTGCGTGGCCGGATGTGGTGCTTCGGCGGCGAGGAACGGCTCTACGACGCGCAGAACCGCCCGATCGACCGCGTGCTCGGCAGCACGGAATCCTACGACCCGGCGACCGACAGCTGGATGAGCCACGCGCCCATGCCCACGCCGCGCCACGGGCTCGGCGCCGCGCTGGTCGGCGAATGGATCCATGTCGCGGGTGGCGGGCCGATCGTGGGCGGCGCCATCCAGACCGCGGTGCACGAGGCGTTCCAGCCGGGCTGACGTGACCGCCCGCCGTCCCGAAGCGGTGGCGGCCGTTCCGAAACCGCTTCGGGCCGGCGCCGGCTTCGCCCCGTGCGGTCGCCGGGCGCGCCGCCGCTTCGGGACGCGCCCGGTGAAATCGCCGCTCGCGCGTAACCATCGCGCCTCGCGGCGCGAAACCAGGCGCGTCCGCGCATGGCCGGAACAGGAGACCACGATGACCAACGCCCTTTCCCGCCGCGCCGCGGGCCTCGCCGCAACCGTGGCCGTCACGCTCGCCGCCATGCCCGCTGGCGCGCAGGAGGCTGGCCTCGTCACCCGGCCGAGCGCCCATCCGGTGCGCGCGACGCTCGACCGCTTCGCCGCCGCGGTGCGCGAGGCCGGCTGGGTCGTCTTCGCCGAGATCGACCACGCGGCGGCCGCGCAGGCCGTCGGCATGACGCTCGCACCGCGCACCGTGGTGCTGTTCGGCAACCCGCGCGCCGGCACGCCTGGCATGGCGGCGAACCCGACGCTCGCCATCGACCTGCCAATGCGCGTGCTGGTCTGGCAGGACGGCGATGGTCGCACCCAGGTCACGCGCAGCACAGGGGAGGACCTGGCGACGCGCGTCTTCGCCCGGCACGGCATGACGGTCCCGCCCGAGGGCCGCCGCATGACCGAGGCCTTCATCGAGGGCCTGGTGCGAAAGGCGGCCGAATAGGCCGGCATTGGCCGTGGCGCTGCGCCGCGGCCCGGCGTGCCCGCGCTGAGTCTCCCGCCCGCCCCGCGAGCGCATGGGTCGGGCCTCGCGCTTGGTCTTGTCGCCCTGGCCGCGGTCGCGGCCGGTACGGCGGCGCAGGATGCGGCGCTGCTGGCGGTCCTTGCCGTCGCCCTCGCCCTGGGCGCCGCCTTCGTGCTGCTGGACTACGGCTTCACCGGCGGCTTCCGCGCCTTCCTCGCCGAAGGGGACGGGCGGGTGCTGGGTGCGACCTTCATCGTGCCGGCGGTCGCGGCCCTGGTGGTGCTGCCCGTGGGCGCGCTGGTGCCGGGCACCCAGCGCTGGGTCGCGCCGATCGGGCCGAGCCTGATCCTCGGCGCAATGATCTTCGGCGTGGGCATGATGATCGCGAATGGCTGCGGGTCCGGCACGCTGGTCGCGGCGGGGCAGGGGGCGCGGCGGATGCTGGTGGCACTCCCCTTCTTCTGCCTGGGCGGCGTGGCGGGCAGCTTGGCGTTGCCCGCTATGCTCGGCCTCCCGGGGGTCGCGGTCGACCTCGTCGCCGCCTTCGGCCCCTGGGGCGGGCTCGCGGCGACACTGGCGCTGCTCGCCGCCGGCGCGGCGCTGGTGCTGCGCGGGCGCGCGCCGCCGCGGGGAAAACTCATCGCCGGGACCGTCATCGGTGCGCTGGCGGCGGCGATGTTCCTTGTCTCCGGCCAGCCCTGGGGCATCACCATGGCGCTGACGGCCTGGGGCGCGCGGGCGGTCGCGGCGGCGGGCATCGACCTCTCGGCCACGCGCTTCTGGTCCGACCCCTGGGCGGCGGGGCTGCTCACGGAACCCCTGCTCGCCATGCCGGGCAGCGTCGCGGATCTCGGCCTGGTCCTCGGGGCGCTGCTCGCCGCGGCGGCCACCGGCGGGCTGCGCCACCGCGTGCCGATCGGCTGGCGCGGCGTGCTGGGCGGCGTGGTGGGCGGGCTGCTGATGGGCTTCGGCGCGCGGCTGTCCTTCGGCTGCAATGTCGGCGCCTTCCTGGGCGGGGCGGCCTCGGGCAGCCTGCACGGCATCGCCTGGCTCGCCTGCGTGATGCCGGGCTGCGCGCTCGGCCTCAGGCTGCGGCCGTTCTTCGGGTTTTCGTCCAGGTAAGCGCGACGGGCGCGAGCGGCGTGCCGCGCCGCGCGCGCTCGGCCGGCGGCAGCACGTCGCAGGAGGGCCAGAGCCCCGATCCGAGCGCCGCCGCGTAGCCCTCCGGCAGGCCTGCCGCGGCG
>NZ_JACADQ010000404.1 GCF_016106015.1 Neoroseomonas rubea | reverse complement strand
GCGCGCTGCGGCTCGATGCCGTGCTGGCGAGCCAGGCGCCGGCGGACAAGATCGAGGCCGTGCGGCGCGAGGCCGCGCGCGCGCCGACCGCGATGGTCGGCGACGGCGTGAACGACGCGCCGGCGCTGGCCGCGGCCGATGTCGGCATCGCGATGGGCGCCATGGGAACGGCCGCCGCCGCCGAGGCAGGCGACGTCGTTCTTCTCGTCGACCGCGTCGACCGCGTGCCGGAGGCGATCGCGATCGCGATCCGCTCCCGCCGCATCGCGCTGCGCGCCATCATGCTCGGCATGGGCCTGTCCGGCGGTGCGATGGTCGCGGCGGCGGGGGGATGGATCGCCCCGCTGGCGGGCGCGCTGCTCCAGGAAGCCATCGACGTGCTGGCCATCCTTTATGCGCTGACGGCGCTCAGCCCCGATGGCGCGGAGTCGGGCGACGAGCACATGCCCGCCGAGGCCGGCCTCGTCGAACGGCAGGAGGAACACGCGGGGCTGCGCGACCTGGCGGAGGCGTTGCGGCGCGCGGCGGAGGGGATTGAAGCGACGCCGGATGGGCTGGCGGGACTTGCCGCGGTGGAAGCGCGCCTGCGGACCGAGATGCTGCCGCATCACCAGGCGGAAGAGCGCACCCTGTTCCCCGAAGCCGCACGCCGCCTCGGCGGCCAGGACCCGATGGCACCCCTGGTCCGCATGCACGCCGAGATGGAACAGCTCGCCGAACGGATCGCGCTCCTGCTGCCGCTGGCGACGGATCAGGAAGCGTGGCCATCGGCAATACCGGAGATCCGGCGGAGTCTGTTCGCCCTTGAAGCGCTGCTGCGCGTGCATCTGGCCGTGGAGGAGGAAATGCTGGCGGGGCTCAGCGGCGAGAGGCTTGCGCATGGGGCTCCGGCCGCTGCGGGCGGCCACGCCGGTTGACCGGCGGGGATCCACTCCGCAGCATCCGCGCGATGCAGAAATCGCCCGAAGCCATCCTCCTGCGCCATGTCCTCGAGACGCCAGATGGCGCTATGCCGGACGACGCGCTCGCCGCAGCCCGCCGCTTCGTCTTCGACACACTGGCCGTCGGCGTGGCGGGGACGGCCCATCCCGCACAGCCCGGGATCATCGCCGCCGCGAGGCGCTGGGGCAACGGGGCGGAAGCCTCGGTCTGGGGCGAGGATATCCGCCTTCCCGCGCCGCAAGCGGCCTTCGTGAATGCGTTCCAGGCGCATGCGCTCGAATTCGATTCGATCCATGAAGCGGCCGTCGTGCATGCGATGACGCCGACGCTCGCGGCCGCCCTGGCCGAGGCGGAACGACAGTCTGCGCTCGGGCATCCGGTCGGAGGTGGTCGCTTCGTCGCAGCGATTGTCGCGGGGATCGAGTTGGCCTGCGTGATCGGTGCGGCGGCGCGCGGGCCGATGCGCTTCTTTCGCCCCGCAACAGCGGGCATGTTCGGCGCCTATGGCGCCGTCGCACGCCTGCGTGGATTCGACGCGGAGGTCGGCGCGGCCGGCGCAGGGCTCTTGATCGGACAGATCCCGGGAACGATGCAGGCGCATCATGAGGGGTCCGTCGCGCTCGCGGTGCAGATGGGCTTCGCCGCCGCAGCGGCGTTCCGTGCCGCGGACCTTGCGGAAGCAGGCTTGAGCGGGCCGCTAGCCTGGCTGACCGGCGCATCCGGCTTCCTGGCGCTGACGGAACCCGAGCACGACCTGGCCCCGGGGCTCGAAGCGCTTGGCAAGCCTTGGCAGGTGACGCGGCTTTCTCACAAACCCTTTCCATCGGGGCGGCTCACACATCCGGCGATCGACGGCGTGCAGCGGCTGCTGGCACGCGGCGCCATCGACGTCACGCGCGTCGAGGAAGTGGTACTCCAGTTGCCGCCGCTTGCGATGCGGCTGGTCGGGCGGCCGCTGGTGCCGGCGCTGACGCCGAACTACGCGCGGCTCTGCCTGCCTTACGTGGTCGCGACTGCTTTGCGCCATGGAACCGTAGCGCTCGAGGATTTCAGCGCGGCACGGTTGACGGACATGGAAACGCTGGCGCTCGCCGCACGCGTGGTTATGCGCGACGACGGAACGACGGACCAGAACGCTGTGGTGCCGCAGGCGGTCGAAGTGCGTCTGGCTGGCGGCCGAACGGAACGCATCGTGGTCGATGCAGCGATCGGGAGTCCGGCCAGGCCTTTGTCTGACGATGCGCAGATCGCGAAGGCGAAGGCGTGTTGCGCGGCGGCGCGCCGTGCCTGCGTGCCAGATGCTGCAGGCGCTGCGTTCGAGGCGATGTCAGCTCTTGCGGCGGAAACGGATGCGGCGGTGCTGAGCCGATTGTTTGTTTCGGCGCCGCGGTAGTCCGGCGGCCCGCTGCAACGAGAAACGCCCGAGAACGAGTGTTCTCGGGCGTCAGATCTCAGTGGATGCGGGGACGCGCATCGGCTTATGCCGAACTGGGCTGCTTTGTTCCAACAGAGCCAGCGCTGCCACACCTGCCTCCACTTAGGGCGGAGGGTGGGCTGCTAAACCTGGGCGCGCGCTTCAGTCGAAGCCATCAATCGTGTTGCCTGCGCTATCGGCATCCAGCGCTTCAGCGTGAACAGTCGCTCCAGACGATCGGCAGGGCATTGCAGCCCGGCGTGAAACGTCTTCGCCGTGCTGCTACCGGCGAGGCGAAGGGCCGGCGGCGACGGCGCGAGCGGGAAACGATCATCGGCGTGCGCGCACCGGACCGCTGCCGAAACCGTCATTGCGCCGCGCGCCGTGCCACCTCGCCCAGCAGCGCAGCGGCTTCCCTGTCCTGGGGATCCAGCGCAAGGACCGCCCTCGCGTGGCGTTCCGCTTCCGCCAGCCGACCGCGATCGCGCTCGAAGGTGGCTGCCGCGATCATGCTCTCTCGATGCCGCGGATGGCGTGCGAGCACGGCGAGCGCCTCGTCCACGCGACCCAGCCGATGCAGGGCGAGGGCATGGGTATAGGCGTAGCGCGGCTGGTCCGGCGCGAGAGCGGCCGCCCCGGCCAGCGCTTCGGTCGCTTCGGCGATCCGCCCGCGTCGGACCTGCAGCAGCGCAAGGACGTGGAGCGGCTCGGCCTCGGCCGGATGCGCGGCGACGGCACGACGCAGCAGCGCCTCAGCGGCATCGCGTCGGCCGCGCGCTTCCTCGAAGGCGGCCTGGTTCACGAGCGCGGGCAGGAAGGCCGGGTCGCGCGCCAGCGCAGCGCGATAGGCCGCTTCGGCACCGGCCTGATCGCCGCGCTGGGCGAGCAGCGCGGCGATGTTCACATGCGATTCCGGCCGCTCCGCCGCCACGCGCTCGCTGGCCAGCAGTTCCTCCCAGGCCCGGGCGAAGGCAGGGCGCGCGGCGTCGGGGATCGCGCTCAGCGGGACGGGTGCGAGCGCGCGCGCGGCCTCGATGCGCACCAGCCGCACCTCGTCGGACAGCAGCCGCGCGGCATGCAGGCGGTTCTGCGGCGGCAGGCCTTCCAGCGCGCGCAGCGCCGCGGCGCGCACCAGCGGCTCGGGGTCGAGC
>NZ_JACADQ010000403.1 GCF_016106015.1 Neoroseomonas rubea | reverse complement strand
AGCTTTTCGGATCTCGGCCAATGCCGCCCCGCACCCTGCCGGCCCCGGCCGGCAGGAGGTCGTCGCGCGTCCGGACCGCCTGCCCCCGGTCCAGCTGACCCTGCCCAGCGTGCCCGAGACGCCGCAGCGCCCGCGCACGCGCGGCACGGTGCTGTTCGGCTTCGTCGCCATGGCGGCCTTCTTCGGCACCTTCGCCGCCTGGTCCACCCTCGCGCCGCTGACCGAGGCCGCAATCGCGCCCGGCATGATCAAGGTCGAGGGCACGCGCCGCACCATCCAGCACCTGGAAGGCGGCATCGTGCGGGACATCCTGGTCCGCGACGGCGACCGCGTCACCGCCGGCCAGACCCTGATGCGCCTGGACGACATCCGCGCCGGCACGGACCTCGAGGCGCTGCGCAGCCAGCGCTGGTCCTTCATGGCGCAGGATGCGCGGCTTGCGGCGGAACTAGACGACCGTGCCGACATCGCCTTCCCGGCCGACATCCTCGCCGCGGACGAACCGCGCGCGACGGACGCGATGGCCGGCCAGCGTGCGGTGTTCGAGGCGCGCCGCGCCAGCCTGGTCAGCCAGGTCGCTGTGCAGGAAGCGCGCATCGGCCAGCAGGAGGCGCTGATCTCCGGCGCCACGGGCCAGCTCCGTGCCCAGCGCGCCCAGCTCGAACTGATCCGGCGGGAGGAGGAGATCACCCGCGGCTTGGTGCAGCAGGGCCTGCAGCGCCTGCCGACCCTGCTCGCCCTGCAGCGTAGCGCCGCCGCGCTCGAAGGCCAGGGAGAGGAACTCCAGGGCCAGATGGAGCGCGCGCAGCAGACGATCGCCGAGGCGCGCAACACCATCGCCGGCATCGTCAGCCAGCGCCGCCAGGAAGCCGCGGCCGAACGCCGCGACATCCGCACCCGTCTCGCCGAGGTGGAGGAGCGTATCCGCGCCGCGCAGGACGTGGCGCAGCGGCGCGACATCGTCGCCCCCGAGGACGGCACGGTGCTGAACCTTCGCCTGTTCAACATGGGCGCCGTCGTGCGCCCCGGCGACCCGGTGATGGACCTTGTCCCGGTGCAGGACCGGCTGATTGCCGAGGTCACCGTCCAGCCCTTCGACATCGACGTGGTCCATGTCGGGCTCCAGGCCGAGGTACGGCTGCCGGCCTTCAAGCAGCGCCTGGTGCCCTACCTGCACGGTCACGTCACCTTCGTCGCTCAGGACGTGACGATCGACGAGCGCACCCGCTCCTCCTACTACCGCGTCCACATCCTGATCGACGCGGAGCAACTCGACCGGCTGCAGGGCGTTCAGCTCGTGCCCGGCATGCCGGTGGAGGCGATGATCCAGATCGGCGAGCGCTCCTTCCTGCGCTACATGACGCAGCCGATCGTCGACAGCTTCGCCCGCGCCTTCCGCGAGCAGTAGAACCAGGAACGCACCGCATGTCCGACCACCGCACCACCCTGTTCGCCGACGGCGTGATCGAGGCGCAGGTCGCCCACGGCGTCGCGCGCATCACGCTCGCCATGACCGGCGGCGACGGGAAGGCCGTGCCCTGCGGCATGCTCTGCGTGCCGGTCACGCAGCTGCCCGCGCTGGTCAACGGCATGGGCAACCTGCTGCGGCAGATCGAGGAGCGCGTGCGCGCACAGGTTTCGCAGCAGCAGCAGGCGCCGGAGGCGCCCGCCGATTCGGCGGCCCCCGGCCCGACCGGGGCCTTCCGCTTCCAGAGCTGACCTGACGGCGAGGCTGCGCCGTCATCCGCACCATGGATGACGGTTCAGGATCGATCGGCGCGGCGCCCGGCACGACCGCCGGCCGCACGAACCGATCCGTCCGGATCGGCGCGATCGGGTGTCCCGTTTTCGCGCCGATCGCTCCCGACGCGGGAGATCCGCGCGGGCGCGCCGCTCGCGCTCCAGGCGGATCCCAGCGCTAGAGCGCGACCCCCGGCCACTCGTCGCCGCGGATCTCCGGTTCCTCGAACGCCGCGTGGCGGGCCGCATGCGTCGCGATGTCCGCCGCCAGCAGCCGTGCGGCGAGCGCCTGCGACAGCCGCTGCGCGCCCGCCGTGATCGCCGGGATGTCGCCCGTCACCTTCCCGTGGCTCAGCGTCGCGGCGAAGTTGAAGCAGTGCAGCCGCGCCAGCCACGGCGCCTGGCCCGGCACGCGCTCGGTGAAGGCGAAGCCCTCGTCCAGCCAGGGGCACAGGCCGAGCGCGGCATCCCGTTCCTCCTCCGGCGGCGCATAGGCGTCGCGCCACAGCCGGATGTCCTGCGCCATCGCGCCGAGTTCCGGCCGCAGCGCCGCATCCTGCAGGAAGCCGGTGCCGAGGATGACGAAATCCGCCGCCACCGCGCCGCGCGGCGTCGTCAGCCGCAGCCCTTCGCCGTCCCGCGCCACAGCCTCGACCCCCGCCCCGGTCAACAGCGTGGCGTTCGGATGCGCGGCGACGCGGCGCACGCTCTCGGCCGGCGGCGGCGTCTGGCGGCGTTCGACCGATAGCATCAGCCGCCAGCGCCAAGCCGCGGGCAGCCCGTACCAGCCATGCCAGATGCCGCGGCTGTCGAGCGCCTTGGAGGAATTGACGCGCGGCAGCCGGTCCCGCCGCAGCAGCATGGTCAGGCGCGCACAGCCCACCTCCAGCGCCGTGCCCGCATTGTCGAAGGCCGAGGCGCCGGCGCCGATCACCACGACATGCCTGCCGGCCAGCGCCGCGAAATCGATCGCATCGGCCGAATGCGCCCAGCACCGCCCGCGCCATTCCGGCAGGAAGCCCGGCAGCAGCCGCGGCCCGCCGAGCCCGTCCCGCCCCGTCGCCAGCACGACATGGCGGGCGAAGGTGGCGCCGCCATCGGCCAGCACCAGCCGGAACAGCCCACCGGCCGGCTCGATGCGCGCGACCGCGGTGCCGTTGCGGATGTCGAGACCCACGACGCGCCGGAACCAGCGCAGATACTCCATCCACGTTCCGGTCGGAATCTTTCCGAGCGCCTCCCACGCCGCGGCGCCGTTCAGCGCGCAGAACCAGGCACGGAAGGTCAGGTCCGGCAGGCCGAGCGCCGGGCCGGCCAGCTGCTTCGGGCTGCGCAGCGTCGGCATGCGCGCATAGGTCGCCCAGGGGCCTTCCGCGCCCTCGGGCGCCGGATCGAACAGTGCTGCGCGCCGGACCCCGTCCCGCTTCAGCGCGAAGCCGGCCGCGAGCCCTGCCATGCCGGCGCCGAGGATCGCGACATCGAGCGCGACCGAGCCATCCGGCGCCGTGGTCGGCGGCACCCAATCCGCGGCCGGTTCCTGCAACCATTCCAGCCCCTGCGCGAGGCGGGCTTCCAGGGCGGCAAGGCCGGGGGCGGAGTCGTGCGGCATCGCGGCAGGATAATCGCGACACGCCGCGCGCCCCAGGGGCCCCGCCCGTGCCATGCTGCGCCGATGGCCAGCGACCCCTCCCCGGCCGGGCTGCGCTGCGCCGCCTGCCCCGCCCGCGCCCCCGGCCTCTGCGCGCCGATGCACGGACCGGAGGCGCTG
>NZ_JACADQ010000402.1 GCF_016106015.1 Neoroseomonas rubea | reverse complement strand
GGACGCGGCGCCGCAGGTGCAGCCCTCCGCCGCGCCGGAGGCGCCACCCGTCCTGATCGTTGCCCCCGCCGGGCCCGACCCAGCCGAGCGCCGCGCCTGGGCCGACCGGCTCTGGGGGGAGGGGCTCTGCCTGCCCGGCGGCGCCGCGGAATTGCTGCGCCTGTCCGCGCTCCTGCCGCTCACACCCGATGCGACCCTGCTGCTGGCCGGGGGGGGCGCGCGCGCCGCTGGGGGCATCGTCTCCGGCGCGCGGGGCTGCTTCGTCTCGGCCCATGACCCTCTGGCGGACCCGCCCGCCGGCCCGCCCAAGCCGGGCCGGAAGGTGACGGGCGCGCCGTTCGACCCCGCCGCGCCCACCTTCCGCGCGCGCTACCATAACCATGCGATGCTGCTGGAACCCTTCCGCGGCGGTGGGTCCCCCGCCGCGCTGCTGGCGGCGACGGCGGCCGCGCTGCGCTCCGGCGGGCAATTGGTGCTGCTTGATCTGGTGGCGCGGGACGCGCCCGCCGGGGGACGGTGGCTCGAGGCCGAGGCCCGCCGCGCGCCGCCGCCCGAGCCCGAGATTCCCCGTGCGCTGGCCGCCGCCGGCTTCCAGGTGAACGTGGTGGAAGATGCCGGCCCGCGCCACCGTCGCGCCGTGATGGAGGCCTGGGCCGCGTTGACCGACGCGCTGCGCGCCGAGGCCACGCGCCCGACCCCGGCCGCCGCGCGCGCCATGGTCGCGGAAGCCGAGGCCTGGCTGCTGCGCCTGCGCCTGCTGGAACAGGGGCGGCTGCGGCTGCTGCGCTGGCACGCGACGATGGCGCGCGCGCCGTCCTGAGGACGGCTATTCGGCGGCCGTCTGGCCCTCGACCAGCCAGGGCCAGCGCATCGCGACCACCGGGCTGTCGGGATGGTAGGCGAGGCAGGTGCCGATGATCTTCGGCTTCTCCCGCACCCCGGTCGCCGCTTCCCGTTCCAGTTCCTTCTGCCGCCGCACGGGATAGAGCGTCTGGTAGGCGACGGTCGCCATCTGGGCGAGCATCTCCCGCAGATGCGTGCAGCCGAGCGTGCCGCCGACGCGTTCCTGCACCGCCTTGTTGAAGCCCGGCCCGATGCGCAGGCCCGCCAGCCGCGCGAAATTCGGCGCCGCCTGCGGGCAGATGGCATAGGGCGTGTGGTCCGAAGATGCCTCGCAGGCGTGGATCAGCAGGTCGTCGTCGACCGTCAGGCGGATCCACATCCCGTGCAGCGGTGTGCCGGGGGCGAGCCAGCCCTTCTCCTCGTTTTCGAAGCCGTAGGACTTGGTGTCGAGCAGCGACGCCTCGATGTCGAACAGGCCATCGGCGCGGGCATAGCCCTGCATGTCGATGACGCGGCGGTGCATGGGCTGGCGGTCGGCGGGGGCGGAGAGCGGCATGGCCCCGCGTATCGCAGGCGCGAACGCAACGCCAGATGCAGCCCGTTTCGTGATGGGTTCCAAGGGCCTTTCGGCCCTTGGTGGGGGGAGCGCGAGGGGGGCGAAGCCCCTCTCGAACGCCCGGTCAGGTCGCGCCTTCGTCCCGCAGGAGCCGCGCCACCTCCTCGGCCGGGACGTCGGAACTGGTGAAGCAATCCCCCGGCGCGCGCATCAGCACGAAGCGCATCCGCCCGTCGCGGTTCTTCTTGTCCTTCGCCATGCGCCCGAGCAGCGCATCGACCGCGAAGCCGCGCGGCAGGTCCGCCATGCGCGCCGGTAGCCCGCAGGCCGCCAGATGCGCGATGACGCGGGACGGCCATTCCTGGCTGCAATGCCCCAGCCGCGCCGAGAGCGCGGCGGCGAGGCCGAGCCCGACCGCGATCGCCTCCCCGTGCAAGACGGAGCCGTCGAAGCGGGCCTCGGCCTCGATCGCATGGCCAAATGTGTGGCCGAGGTTGAGCAGCGCGCGGCCGCCCTCGGCACTCTCTTCCCGCTCATCCGCCGCGACGACGGCGGCCTTCAGGCGGCAGGATTCGAGCACCGCCTGGGTCAGCGCATCGGTCTCCCCCGCCACGGCACGGGCGCCATGCGCCTCGCACCAGTCCCATAGCGCGCCCTGCAGCAGCCCGTGCTTGGCCACTTCCGCGTAGCCCGCGCGCAGTTCGCGGGCCGGCAGCGTCGCCAGCGTATCGGTATCGGCCAGCACGATGCGCGGCTGGTGGAAGGCGCCGGCGAGGTTCTTGCCGGCCTTGAGGTTCACGCCCGTCTTGCCGCCGACGCTGCTGTCCACCTGGGCGAGCAGGGTGGTCGGCAGCTGCACGAAGGGCAGGCCGCGCAGCGCCACCGCCGCGGCGAAGCCGGCGAGGTCGCCGACCACGCCGCCGCCCAGCGCGACCACCGCCGTGCGCCGGTCCACCCCGGCGGCGAGCATCGTCTCGAGCACGCCGTGCAGGCGGGCGAAGTCCTTCGAGGCCTCGCCCGGCGCGACGGCGATCTCGGCCACCACCGTGACATCGGCCGCGGCCAGGCCGGCGCGCAGCGCGGGCAGGTGAAGCGGCCCGACGGCCTCGTCCGTCACGATGACGACGCGGCGGGCGGGCAGCACGGGGGCGATGAGGCCCCCCGCGCGGGCGAGCAGCCCGGGGCCGACCAGCACCTCGTAGCTGCGCTCCCCGAGGCCCACGGGCAGGCGGCGCGGCGGGACCGAGGCGTCCAGCGCGTCCTGCACCCGGCGTGTCGTGGTCTCGGGGCTTTCGTCGGTGCAGGTCACGGTCACTTCGGCCTCGGCGTAGAAGGGGTGGCGCGCCGTCATCAGCCGCTGCAGCACCTGCACCGGGTCGGCGTTGAGGAACATCGGCCGGTGTTCCCGCCCCGCGACGCGGCGGAGCAGGGTGGTCAGGTCGCATCGCAGCCAGACGGTCGCGGCGCCGCTCGCCTGGATCGCGGCGCGGGTCTGCGCGTCGGCGAAGGCGCCGCCGCCGGTCGCGAGCACCAGGGGCGGGCCGGCCAGCAGCCGGGTGATGACGCGCCGTTCCCCGTCCCGGAAATGCGGTTCGCCGTAGCGGGCGAAGATTTCCGTGATCGGCATGCCGGCGGCCTGCTCGATCTCGGCATCCGCGTCACGGAAGGGCAGGCCGAGCCGTGCGGCGAGCCGCCGGCCGATCGCGGTCTTGCCCGCGCCGGGCATGCCGACGAGGACGATGGCCCGCGCGCCCTGCCGGGCCGGGTGGGCGGGCGGGGGCGGGTCTTCGTCGGGAAGATCGAGGGCGGAGTTGCGTTGCACGGGGGCGGAGGCTAGCACGGTTCAAGGCATTCGTGAGGGAGCCGCCGCAAGCCCATGTCCCGCAGCCCGTTCGCGCTGTTGTTCCTGCTGGTGCTGGGCGCGGTCGTCGTCGGGCTGCTGGTCATCGGCGCCTTCCCGCCGGCCGTGCCGCCGCAGCCGGTCGAGCGGACCCTGCCCAACGACCGGTTCCAGTCGACCCGCTAGCCGTGGCAGCAACCGCCACGGCGCCCGGCGCAGGCAGCTGGCGACCGGCGCCGGCGATCCGGCGCGGCCGCGCGGCGGGCTAGCGCGTGGCCGGCAGGG
>NZ_JACADQ010000401.1 GCF_016106015.1 Neoroseomonas rubea | reverse complement strand
ACCGCTCTTCCGATCTCCGGCGGCGCGGCGGCGGGCGCCACCTCGCGGCCTTCATAGGCGGCATCGAGCGCCTCGATCAGCGCGGCGTCGTCGCCCGGAGGCTCGGCGCCCGTCGCCTCGAGGCTGGCAACAATCGCCTTGATCCGGTCCAGCGCGGAGAGGATGAGCGTGATGCCTTCGGCCGTGACCGCGAGCGTGCCGTCGCGGTAGCGGCCGAGCACGTTCTCGCCGGCATGCGCCACGGCTTCGAGGCGCGAAAGGCCGAGGAAGCCGCAGGTGCCCTTGATGGTGTGCACGAGCCGGAAGACTTCCGAGAGCGTCGGCTGGTCGTCGGGCGAGCGCTCCAGACGCACGAGGGCCGAATCGAGCGCCTCGAGTCCCTCATGCGTCTCGGTCAGGAAGTCTGCCAGAAGGTCGTCCATGACATCCCCACTCATTTGGTGGGCGGAGCATGGACGGCCCGGGCCGAATATTTCGTAAAGGCGCGGATCGGCAGTCCGCGCGGCGTCAGCGCGACGCGGAGAGCAGCAGCGGACCCGCGCCCTCGTTGGGCGGCACGGCGAGGGCGAGCCTGAGCCCCGCCGCGCCCGCCAGCGCCGCCAGCCAGACGACGAGGACATCGCGCCCGGACGGGTCCTCGGGCAGCGCCCCGCCGGTGATCGCCCGCAGCAGCGCGGCCGGCCAGGCGGCCCGCGGGCCTTCCGGCCAGATCGCCCATTCCCGGCCCGGCTCGCCGGCCAGGCGCACATGGCCACCGCGCGGCAGCGCCTCCCCGCCGAGCAGCATGGCCGAGAGCAGCACGGGGACCATCTCCTCCTCGATGCGCGTCGCGGGGTCGAGCGTGCCGGCATCGGCCTGCGCGCGCCCGCCGGACAATTGCCCGCCGAGCAGGCCGAGCAGCGCATCGAGCGTCATGTCGCCCTGCCCGCCGAGCAGCGCGCGCCAGAGCGTCAGGCGCCGGCGCAGCACGTCGGACGCGTCGTTGGCGAGCGTCGCCGCCTCCGACCCGACCGAATCGAGCATTTCGAGCGCATTGCCGATCGTGCCGGCGACGCCGCCGATGTCGTGGCAGAGGCGCAATCCAACGAGGCGCACGAGGCGCAGGTCCGGCATGGAGGTTTCTTGGGGCATCGCCCGGGGCATCCCTTGCATCATCGCGCCGGACGGTATCCTCTCGTCTCCTGACAGGACCTTACCGCCCCATCCCGTGACCGAAATCATCGAACCCGGCATGCGCGTCCGGCACCCCGCGCAGCCCGACTGGGGCACCGGGCAGGTCCAGTCGGTCGTCGGCGACCGGATCACCGTCAATTTCGAGCATGCCGGCAAGGTGCTGATCAATGCCGCCGTCGTGGCGCTCGAGATCGAGGACGGGCCGGCACGGTGACGGCCCTGATCGACGCGGCGTGGCCGGTGCTCGCCGACTGGCGGCTGGCGGGCGCCATTGTGGCCACCATCGTGGCCGGGGTGATGCGGGGTTATTCCGGCTTCGGCACGGCCGTGATCCTCGCCCCGGTCTATTCCCTGCTGTGGGGGCCGCGGGCCGGCGTGCCGATCATGCTGCTGATGGAACTGCTCGTTTCCGTCCAGTTGCTGCCCGGGGCGCTCAAGGACGCCGACCGCCGGGTCGTGCTGCCGCTGGGCGGTGCGGCGGCGCTCGCGACGCCGCTCGGCGCCTGGATCCTGTTCACCGCGGATGGCGAATCGCTGCGCCGCTTCATCGGCGGCTTCGTTCTGGTGTTCGGCCTGCTGCTGATGTCGGGCTGGCGTTACCGCGGGTCCCGCCCGCTGCCGCTCAACCTCTTCGTCGGCACGCTGGCCGGGCTGCTCAAGGGCTCGACCGGCATGAGCGGGCCGCCCGTCATCCTCTATCTCCTCGCGGGGCTCGAGGAAGCGAAGCGCCACCGGGCCAACCTCATCCTGTTCTTCGCGACCATCGCCGTCGTCTCGGTCGTCCCGCCCTTGCTCGGCGGGCTGATCGACCTGCCGGTGCTGCTGCGGCTGGCCGTCCTGCTGCCGATCATGGCGATCTCGGTGCCGATCGGGGCGCGGCTGTTCCACGTAATCCCGGACCGGCTCTACCGCCCCTTCGCCATGGCGGTGCTGCTCGGCGCCGGCGGGCTCGCCCTGTTTGGATAGGGGCTTGCGGGGTGGGGCCCATCGGCCCCAAATCCCGCCCATGCAGGCACTTGACCCCTCCCCGGCCGGGCTGGTCGACCCCTTCGGCCGCGCCGTCTCCTATCTCCGGGTCTCGGTGACAGACCGCTGCGACCTCCGCTGCGTGTACTGCATGGCGGAGGACATGACATTCCTGCCGAAGCGGGAGATCCTGACGCTCGAGGAACTGGACCGGCTCTGCGGCGCCTTCGTCGCGCTCGGCACGGACAAGATCCGCCTGACGGGGGGCGAGCCGCTGGTGCGCAAGGGCGTGATGACGCTGGTGCGCAGCCTCGGCGCGCGGATCGGCGCGGGCGGCCTGCGCGAACTGACGCTGACCACCAACGGCACGCAGCTCGCAAAGATGTCCGAGGACTTGGTCGCCGCCGGGGTGCGGCGGATCAACGTCTCGCTCGACACGCTCGACCCCGCGACCTTCGCCGCGGTGACGCGCTGGGGGAAGATCGAGCAGACGCTGGACGGCATCTTCGCCGCCAAGGCGGCCGGGCTCGCCATCAAGATCAACGCCGTGGCGCTGAAGGGCGTGAACGAGGACGCCTTCGACGGCATGGTCGCCTGGTGCGGGGAACACGGCTTCGACCTCTGCCTGATCGAGACCATGCCGCTCGGCGACATCGGCGGCGACCGCACGGACCAGTACCTGCCGCTTTCCCTCGTCCGCTCCCGCCTGCGGCAATCCTGGACGCTGGAGGACAGCGACTACCGCACCGGCGGCCCCGCCCGCTACGTGACGGTGAAGGAAACCGGCCGGCGCATCGGCTTCATCACGCCGATGACCCACAACTTCTGCGAGAGCTGCAACCGCGTGCGGCTGACCTGCACCGGCACGCTGTACATGTGCCTCGGCCAGGACGATGCCGCCGAATTCCGCGACCTGCTGCGCGACCCCTCGGTGAACGAGGAGGCGCTGGCGCAGGCGATCCGCGACGCCATCGCGCGCAAGCCGAAGGGGCATGACTTCGTGATCGACCGCCGTCGCAACCGCCCGGCCGTGGCCCGCCACATGAGCATGACAGGTGGCTGAGACCCTCCAGGCGCTGACCGCGCGCCTGACCATCCCCGGCCTGCCCGAATGGGTGGGGCTGGTGCTTCTGGTCGCGATCGGTGTGTCGCTGCTCGCCTTCCTGGCCATGCCCTATGCCGTCTTCGGCGTGAAGTCGCGGCTGGAGGCGGTGGAGGCGGAACTCGCCGACCTGCGCAGCGAGATCCGCGCCCTCGTCCGCCAGCCGCCGCCCGCGCGCCCGCTGGTCGAGGAGGACTGGGTCGCCCCGCCTGCCCGCACGCCAGGGCGCGCCGCATCGACGGAACCGCGGCTTGGCGTGCCGGTGCCGCCGCCGCCGGCGCGCGCCGAA
>NZ_JACADQ010000400.1 GCF_016106015.1 Neoroseomonas rubea | reverse complement strand
GCCGCCGGTGGCGGCACGGCGGCGCGCAGCGGCACGGGCGCCAGCCGCGCGGGCTTGGCCCTTTCGCGGCGCTTCATCCGCGCCCAGCCACGCACCTTGGCGACGAGTTCCGCCTTGAATTCCGGCGATGCCGCGCCGCCGGCCGAACCCTGCGGCTTCGGCACGTAGTCCGAGGCACCCGCGGCGAGTGCCGCGATCGCCGCCTTGGCGCCGCGCTGGGTCAGCGCGCTCGCGACGATGACGGCCGTGCCCGGCGCCGCCTTCAGGATCAGCGGCAGCGCCGTCATGCCGTCCATCACCGGCATCTCGAGGTCGAGCAGGACCACGTCGGGCTTCGCCTCGGACAGCGCCGCAAGCGCCGCGCGCCCGTCGCCCGCGCGATGAACCACGCGGATGCCCGGCTCCGATTCGAGCAGTCGGCCGAGGATGGCGCGCGTCGTAGCGCTGTCGTCGCACAGCATCACGCGCACCTCCGGCTCGGCCGCCGGAAGGGGAAGTGTCACGCCGCTTCCTCCAGCAGCCCCGCCTGGGTGAACTTGTCCCGCAGGATGTCGGCGTCGAAGGGCTTCATGACGTATTCCTGCGCGCCGGCCGACAGCGCCTCCAGGATCTTGGACAGCTCCGCTTCCGTCGTGCACAGCACGATGCGCGGCTGGTCCGGCCCGAACTCCGCGCGCACGGCGCGCAGGAAGGTGATTCCGTCCATGACCGGCATGTTCCAGTCGAGAAGGACGGCCTCGGGCAACCCGGAACGGCAGGCGTCCAGCGCCTCCTGCCCGTCCTTGGCCTCCGAGACGTTGAAGCCGAAGCCCTCGATGATGCGGCGCGCGGCCTTGCGGACCACGGTGCTGTCATCGACGACGAGGCAGGTACGCTGCGACATGGGTTGCTCCTCAGCCGATCGCCAGCACGCGGCCGACATCAAGCACGATCAGCAGCCGGCCTTCCTGCCGGTAGACGCCGCGTGAGACATCGCGCCACAGCGGGTCGAGCGTCGGCGGGTTGGGCGCGCAATCGGCCGCGACGAGCGGGATGACCTCGCCCACCTGGTCGACGAGCAGGGCGTAGAGTTCGTTCGACTGCTCGACGACGACGCTCATCGGCTGCGCCTCCGCGGCACGCGAGGGCAGGCCGAGCCGGAGCCGCAGGTCGAGCGCGGTCACGATGCGCCCGCGCAGGTTCAGGCTGCCCGCCACTTCGCGCGGCGCCATCGGGATGCGCGTGATGGCGTGAGGGCCGAGCACGTCGCGCACGGCGAGCACGGGCACCGCGCAGGACTGGCCCGCCACGGTCAGGGTGAGGAAGACGTCGTCCTCGCGCAGGGCGGCACCCTGCATGGCGGCACGCGGGGCGCCGTTCGGGGTCGCGGCAATGGTCTGCATGGCTGGCGTTCCTCAGGCGGCGAGCGGGGCGGACAGGCAGTCGCGCAGCGACTGCAGCAGCGCGTCCCGGTCGTACTTGGCGACATAGTCGGTGAAGCCGGCATCTCGGCCGCGCGCGACGTCCGCGGGCTCGGCGCGCGCCGAAAGCGCGATCACCGGCGCCTCGGACCAGGCACCGCCCGCCCGCAGCGTCCGGGCGAAGGCGAGCCCGTCCATCCCGGGCATCTCGATGTCGGAGATGATGGCGTCGAAGGGCACGCCCTCGTCGCGCAGCTTCAGCGCGGCGGCGGCGCCATCGACCGCCGTCACCTCGTAGCCCTCGGCCGAGAGCGCGGGGACCACCAGGTGGCGGAAAAAGGTGCTGTCCTCGACCAGAAGCAGGCGGGCGCGCGGGCCGCCCGCGCTGGTGGGGCGGGTAGGGCGGAACCAGTCCTCTCCGGCCTGGGCGAGCCAGAAGGCGGTGTCGATCACCTCCGTCACCTTGCCGGCGATCACCGCGCTGCCGATGAAGCCCGGCCTGCCGGAGCCGGCCTGGATCTCGAGCTTCGCCTCGAGCACGTCGAGGATCTCGTCCACCACGAGGCCCATGGCGCGGTTGTTCTCGGTGAAGACGAGAACCGGCTGGCGGGACTCCCCTTCGGGCGGCATCCAGCCGGCCGAGATCGGGATCAGCGGCATCAGCGCGCCGCGGTACTGCACGACCGGCACGGCGCCGGACATCTCGATGCGCTCGCCGGGAATGTCCTCGAGCCGCGCGACAAGGCCGAGGGGGACCGCCTTCGGGGTCTGGTCGCCGGCGCGGAACAGCAGCAGGGAACTGCTCATGTTCGAGCGCTGGCCGACCACGGCGGCGGCGCCGCGCTGCGTCTCCTCAGCCGTGGTGTCGGAGCCGACGCCCGCCGCGCGCGCGATCCCGTTCGGGTCGAGGATCATGATGACGCTGCCGTCGCCGAGGATAGTGTTGCCGCTGAACATCGTCACGTGGCGCAGGATGGGTGCGACCGGCTTGACCACGATCTCCTCGGTGTCGAACACCCGGTCGAGGATGATGCCGAAGGCCTGGCCGCCCACCTGCATCACCGCGACGAAGCCCTCATCCGTCTCCTCGTGCCGCAGGCGCAGCAGGCCGGCGAGCGAGACGAGCGGCAGCAGGCGGTCGCGCAGGCGTAGTACGGCGCTTTCCTTGATGCGCTCGATCCGCGGCGCGCCTTCCTGCGTGCCGCCGACCCGCACCAGCTCGACCACGCCGATCTGCGGCAGGGCGAAGCGCTCCCCGCCCGACTCGACGATCAGGGCGGAGGCGATCGCGAGCGTCAGCGGGATCTTGATGGTGAAGGTCGTGCCGCGACCCTCGCGGGAGACGAGCTCGACCGTGCCGCCGATCTTCTCGATGTTGGTCTTGACCACGTCCATGCCGACGCCGCGGCCCGAGACCGAGGTCACCTGCTGGGCGGTGGAGAAGCCGGGGGCGAAGATGAAGCGCAGGATGTCGCGCTCATGCATCTGCGCGATCTCGGCTTCCGTCGCGAGGCCGTTGGCGATCGCCTTGGCGCGGATCTTGTCGACCGGCAGGCCGCGCCCGTCGTCGCCGATCTCGATGATGATGTGCCCGCCTTCATGATAGGCGTTGAGCAGGATGCGCCCGGTCTCGGGCTTGCCCGCGGCGCGGCGCTCCGCCGGCTTCTCAAGGCCATGGTCGCCCGAGTTGCGCACCATGTGCGTCAGCGGGTCGCGGATCAGTTCCAGAACCTGGCGGTCGAGCTCGGTCTGCGCGCCACGCATCTCGAGCTCAATCTTCTTGCCGAGTTCGTGCGCGAGGTCGCGCACCAGCCGCGGCAGCTTTGCCCAGGCATTGCCGATCGGCTGCATGCGCGTCTTCATCACCCCTTCCTGCAGGTCGGAGGTGATGTGCGACAGGCGCTGCAGCGGCACGGTGAAGGCGCCGGCCTGGCTCGCGCGCGCCAGCTGCAACAGCTGGTTGCGGGTCAGCACCAGCTCGCTCACCAGCGTCATCAAATCTTCGAGCACATCGACGGAGACGCGGATGGTCTGGGGCGCGGAGGCATCCTGCTGCGCGCCATCGGCAACGACGGGCGCGGGCGGCGCAACATCCACCACCGGAGCGGGCGCGGGGGCGGGCACCGGGGCGAGCGGCGCCTCGGCGACCGGCGCGGGGGCGGGCTC
>NZ_JACADQ010000040.1 GCF_016106015.1 Neoroseomonas rubea | reverse complement strand
CCGCGCAGGGCTTCCGCGCGTGCCCTGGCGCCCGCCCCGTCCCTGTCGAGCAGCGCGACCGCGGCCCCGGCGCCGGCCAGTTCGGTGGCGATGGCGCCGCCGATGCCGCCGGCCGCGCCGGTGACGATGGCGACGCGGCCGGTGAGCCCAAGCCAGTCCAGCTTCATGGCGTTTCCTCCCGCCGCCCATTCACGCGCGGCGGAAGTCACGACGCAAGCGCGGCCGGCCGTGTCGCCTCAGGCCGCCCGGGCCGGGTTGCGCGCCTCGGCCAGATAGGCGAGGCCGACGCGATCGTCCGCGACGTGCCGCACCTCGACCTGCCGCGCCTCCTGCCCCGCCACGCGGAGCGTGCCACGCTGGCCGCCGCGCAGCGTTGCGGCTGCCTCGGTTCGCACGCCGACGCCGCCTGCGCTGGCGTCGATCACGTCGACCGCGAGCGTGGTCGCGCCGATGCTGAGCGAGGCGGAACCCTGGGTCGGCCGGCGTGGCTCGGTGCGACGATCCACCTCGGGCACCGCCGTGCGGACGATGCTGACGACCTGGTGCGTCAACGCCTCCGCATCGGCGGCCAGGCGCGCCGTCTCCGCCTCGGTCCGCGCAGCCCGTCCGCCGGCGTCGCGCGCGTCGGCGCTGACATGCGTGATGTTCTGCGCGGCTTCGCGCGTGGCGCGCGCCGCCTCGCCGATGCTGCGGGCGATCTCGCGCGTCGCGCTGTCCTGGCGGTCCACGCCGTCGGCGAGATTGGCCGCGAGCCGGTCGATCCGTGCGACCGCCTGGGCGATCCGGCGCACGGTCTCGACCGCGGCATCGGTCCGGGTGATGACCGATTCGATGTGCTGGCGGATCTCCTCCGTCGCCTTGGCGGTCTGGCTGGCAAGTTCCTTCACCTCGCCGGCCACGACGGCGAAGCCCTTGCCGGCATCGCCCGCGCGCGCCGCCTCGATCGTCGCGTTCAGCGCCAACAGGTTCGTCTTGCCGGCGATTTCGCTGATCAGGCGCGTGACGTCCCCGATCTGGCCGACGGCGGAGGAGAGGGCGACGATCGCCGTCTCCGTCTCGGCGCTGTCGGCCGCCGTCTCGCGGCTCACGGTCGCGGCTTCGCGCACCTCGGCGGTGATGGCGCGGATCGCATCGGTCAGCTGCTCCGCGGCGGCCGCGACGCTCTCGGTCATCTCGAGCGACGTGCCGGAGGAGGCGCCGGCGGCACCCGCGTTGCGGTCGGCCCGGCCCGCGGCCGCGGCCATGGCCGAGGCGTCCTCGGCCAGGGTGCGCGCCTTGTCGGCGATCCTCTGCATGGCGCCGAGCGTCTCGTTCTCCACCCTGTCGGCCATGGTGCGCAGCGCGGCGACCTGTGCCTCATGCGCCGCCGCGCGCTCGGCTTCCTGCGTCGCGCGCAGGCGCACCGCCTCGAGGCTGCCGCTGCGCAGCACGCCCACGGCTTCCGCCATGCGGCCCACCTCGTCGCGGCGCCCCGAACCCGGGATGTCGCCCTCGAGGTCGCCATCGGCCATCCGCCGCATCGTGCCTGCCAGCGCACGCAGCGGCTTGATGGAGGACGTGGCCCAGAAGGCGATGCCGCCGCCGAGCAGCAGCCCCGCCGCGAGCAGGCCGGCGATCAGCGCCTGGAAGCCTTCCGCCACGGCGCGCGTGCGCGCGGCCACGATGCGGTTCTTCTCCTCCTGCAGGTCGATGAACTGGTTGATGCGCGCAAGCCATTCGACGAAGGCCGGCCGCGCCTGCTCCATCAGCATCGCATGGGCGCGATCGCGGTCGCCTGCCTGCCGGGCGGCGATGACGGCACGCAGGATGGGCATCGTCCGTGCCTCGGTCTCCTTGATCGAGGCGAGGATGCGCGTCTCATCGGCCGTCACCTCCCGCCCTTCGCCCATCATCCGGTCGAGGCGCACGGCGCTGTCGGCGTAGAAGGCGGCGAGGCGGTCGATTTCGCGCAGCTCATTCCGCAGGGCTTCTTCCGAGCCCAGCAGCACGACGTCGCGCAGGCTGATGGCGCGGTCATGGACGCTGCCGCGGAAGTTGATCGCGAAGCGCTGCTTCACGCTGTTGACGTCGTTGACGATCGCCAGGCTGTGGCTGATGTCGTTCACGCGCTGCACGGCAATGGCGGCGAGAACGACCATCAACCCGAGCACGGCCGCGAAGCCGAGGATGAGACGACGGCCCATCCCGCCGGAACGGAGCAGTTGGAGCATCGGAAATCCCGTTGAGTTCAGGCGCTCCCCAGCGAGCGCGGCCGGATACTCGCGGCAGCGCGTCAACGTCACATTAATGATTACGTCGTAGATATGAATTATGTCGTCGTGATTTGTCGCAGACGTTGGGCCGGCGGCCCGATCGGCCGCGATCCGCCTCGTCAGCGCGGTCCGCGCATCAGTCCAAGGCGTCGCCGCAGCTTCTGCCAGGTCGACAGTGTCCCGGCCGGGGGCGCGGGAAGGGGCGGCAGCCGCTTCGCCGCGGCGGCCGGCATCAGCGCCACGCGCTTCTCCCTCAAGGTGGCCAGCCGGCGCCACGCGCGGGCCTGTTCATCGCTGGCCTCGGCCATGCGGCGATAGGCCAGCAGCGCCTCCACCTCGGCGCGGTGCAGGCGCAGCGCGGCAACCGCCGGATCCTCGGCACGGTCGGAGGCGCCGTGCCACGGGCGTCGCAGTGCCTCGTCCGGCAGCGGCGTGTCAGCCACGACGCAGGACCTCCGCCGCCTCCACCGCGAAATAGGTGAGCACGCCGTTCGCGCCGGCGCGCTTGAAGCCCATCAGGCTTTCCAGCATCGCGCGCTCATGCTCGATCCAGCCATTCTGCACCGCGGCCATGATCATCGCGTACTCGCCCGACACCTGGTAGGCGAAGGTAGGCACGGCGAAGCGGTCCTTTACCCGGCGGACGATATCCAGGTAAGGCATGCCCGGCTTGACCATGACCATGTCGGCACCCTCGGCGAGGTCGAGCGCGACCTCGCGCAGCGCCTCATCCGAATTGGCCGGGTCCATCTGGTAGGTCTTCTTGTCCCCACGCAGCGCCTTGCCCGAGCCCAGTGCGTCACGGAACGGGCCATAGAAGGCGCTCGCGTACTTCGCGGCATAGGACATTATGCGCGTGTCGATGAAGCCCTGCGCGTCGAGTGCCGCGCGGATCGCGCCGATGCGCCCGTCCATCATGTCCGACGGCGCGATGACGTCGATCCCCGCCTCCGCCTGGTTCACCGACTGGCGCACCAGGATCGACACGGAATCGTCGTTGTGGACGTAGTCGCCCGTGCGCGTTTCCCGGATCACGCCGTCATGCCCGTGGTCGGTGTAGGGGTCGAGCGCGACGTCGCCGACGAGGCCCACCTCGGGGAAGTGCTTCTTCAATTCGCGCGCCGCGCGGCAGATCAGGTTGTTGGGATTCAGCGCCTCGGTGCCTTCCGCGTCCTTCGCCTCGGGCGGCGTCGCGGGGAAGATGGCGATCGCCGGCACGCCAAGCCGCGCGGCCCTCTCAACATGCTTCGCGACGAGGTCGACGGTCACGCGCACCTGGCCCGGCATGGAGGCGACGGGGCGTTCCTCCTTCGTGCCCTCGATGACGAAGATCGGCCAGATCAGGTCATCGGTGGAAAGGCTGTTCTCGGCGACGAGCCGCCGCGTCCAGGCGTCGCGGCGGTTGCGCCGCGGCCGCAGCGTGGGATAGGCGCCCAGAACCTCCGGCGCCTCGACGGGGAAGGGCGCGCCCTGGCGACGATCGGCGTTCATTCCGCGGCAGCCTTCATGGCAGGGCCGGTCGCGGCGTCCAGCGCCTGGTCGAGATCGGCGATGATGTCGTCCACATGCTCGATACCGATCGACAGGCGCACATAGCCCGGCGTGACGCCCGACGCCGCCTGCTCGGCCTCGGTCAGCTGGCTGTGCGTCGTCGTCGCCGGATGGATGGCGAGGCTGCGGGCGTCGCCGATATTGGCCACGTGGTAGAACATCTTCAGCGCCTCGATGAACTTCTGCCCGGCGTCCTTGCCGCCCTTGAGCTCGATGCCCATTAGGCTGCCGTAGCCGCCCTTCAGGTACGCATCCGCGCGGCGCTTCCATTCGCCTTCCATCAGGGAGGGATGGATCACCTTGGCGACCGCCGGGTGCTGCGCGAGGTGGGCGGCGACCTTCAGCGCGTTGGCGCAGTGGCGCTCGATGCGCAGAGGCAGCGTCTCGAGCCCCTGCAGGAACAGGAAGGCGTTCATCGGCGCCATGGGCGCGCCGATGTCGCGCAGCAGGCAGGTGCGCATGCGGATGATGTAGGCGATGGGCCCGAGCGGCTTGACCGCCTGCGTCCAGACCGCGCCGTGATAGGACGGGTCGGGCTTGTTGAGCGTGGGGAAGCGGTCCCCATGCGCTTCCCAGTCGAAGTTGCCGCCATCGACAACGAGGCCGCCGATGCTGGTGCCATGACCGCCGATCCACTTGGTGGTGGAGTGCATCACGACCGCCGCGCCGTGCTGGAGCGGGCGGCAGATCACGGGCGCGGCCGTGTTGTCCATGATCAGCGGCACGCCGAGCTTGCGGCCCAGCGCCGCGACCTCGCCGATCGGGAAGACGTGCAGCTTCGGGTTGGGC
Organism: Neoroseomonas rubea; assembly: GCF_016106015.1. Lineage (GTDB taxonomy): Bacteria > Pseudomonadota > Alphaproteobacteria > Acetobacterales > Acetobacteraceae > Neoroseomonas > Neoroseomonas rubea. The sequence goes on along the minus strand of NZ_JACADQ010000040.1, from coordinate 17,257 downwards.
AGCGTCTCCGCGTACCAGCAGCGGGTGCGGGCATCGGTCGCGCGGGCGAAGTTCTCCGGGTCGGCCGGGTCGACGAAGCGGACCTCGATGCCGAACTGCTTCAGCGTGTTGGCGAACAGGTTCCAGGTTCCGCCGTACAGGTCGGTGCTGCTGACGATGTTGTCCCCGGCCTCGCAGAGATTCATCACGCAGAAGGTCGTCGCCGCCTGGCCCGAGCCGACCGCGAGGCCCGCCACGCCCCCTTCGAGCGCCGCGACGCGCTTTTCCAGCACATCGACGGTCGGGTTCATGATGCGCGTGTAGATGTTGCCCAGCTCCGCCAGCGCAAACAGCCGCGCGGCATGGCCCGTGTCCTGGAACTGGAAGGAGGTCGTCTGGTGGATCGGGACGGCGACCGAGCCGGTGGTCGGGTCCGCGCGCCAGCCGGCATGCAGCGCGATGGTCTCGGGGTTGGTGAAAGTCGGTGCGGACATCGGCGCGCTCCCGTGTTCTGCGTTTTCCTGCGCTTCAAGTGCCACGGGATGGGGCGGGGCGGAAGGGAAATGCATGCGATTGCGCCGCCGGACCCGGGCGCGCCACACGTTTTCGCCGGGGGGCGGCAGCGGAGCATCGGTTTTCCTCAGCCTGCGGCGAGATCACCGATTTCGCGCCACAGCCGCGCCCATCCCGCATCCTGGCCGAGTTCACGCGCGACGGCCGGATCGGGCGCGGATCGTGGGCCCGCCCGGCCGAGCGCCGCGAGATGCAGCGCGGCTGCCGCGAAGCCCCTCGCCCGGGCGCAGGCTGCGCCGGGTTGTTCCACGGTGGGCGGCGCGGCCGGATCCCCGTAGGACAGGTAGGGCACGCCCGCGCGCAGCGCTGCCTCCCGCGCCGCGCAGCCGCCCGGCCTGCCATGTTCGACAACGCAGGCCGGCGCTCCATCGGCCCAGGTTTCGGGCCGGAAGAAGGTGGCCAGCGGGGCGTCGGAGATGGCGTCCGCCCGCATCGCGAGCGCGCCGTGGCGAGGCCAGTCCGGCACCGGTCCGCCGGCATGGAACAGCCGCACCTCCCGCCCCTCGGTCGCGGTCAGGAAGGCGAGCAGCGGCAGCAGGGCAGGGGCATCCGCCCGGGCCGCGAGCAGCGCGACCGGGCCACGCCGGCGCGACCGCAGCGCAGCGAGCAGGTGGCTCTCCTCGCCGCGCCAGAGGAGCGGCACGGCGATCTGTTCCGCCCCCGTCGCCGCTGCGATCACGGCCGCCGTGCGGGACGGCGCGCCGCTGAGGAGCAGGAAGCGCGGAAAGGCGGCGGCGAGGCGGCCTGCGTCGTCGGCATGGCCCGCAAGGGCCAGCGCGTCGAGATGCGCGATGCCGATGCGTGTCCCGATGTCCGTCGCCGCCGGCAGCGCGGGGGCATGGGCGAACCAGGCCATAAGGTGCGGCGCGGCGAGCAGCGCCGCGATCGTCTGAGCGCGCGGCGTCGCCTCCGCCGCCAGCAGGGCGGGGTGGCCGGCGGCGACGGTCAGCGCCTCCGGCTCGACCAGGATGCGGCCGCGGCCGGCGAGCATCCCGAGCGCCTCCGCCTCCGCCTCCTCGGGCCGGCCGGTCAGGTGGATCGCGACCGCGGCGCGGAAGCCGGCGTAGCGCGTGGCGTCCAGCAGGTGGTCGAAGAAGAGGCTGTCGCGGTGCAGCTGGTCGAAGCGGAGGAAGAACACGACCGAGGGCGGCAGCGCCCGTGCCCGCTCCGCCGCGTCGGCGAGCGTCGCGGCGATCGTGGCCTCGGCCGCCGCGACGGAGCGGGCGGAGGCGGCAGCAAGCACCCCGAGAAGGCCCGGGTCGCGCGCGATGCGGTGCATCGCACGCAGCATCGCCTCGAAATCCTCGCATGCGTGCACGTCGTGGGTCGGCACATAGCCTTCGAAGGCATGGGCATGGCTGATCAGCGGCTTGCCGCGGGCCAGCGCCTCCCCGACCTTGATCTTGAGGCCTGTCGAGAAGGCGAGCGGCGCGAGCACGGCGTCGACCTGGTCGTAGAGCTCGTCCATCCGCTCCACGCGGCCGAGCTGGCGCAGCCAGGGCTGGCGGAGATCCGAGATCAGGTCGCAGACCGATCCGGCGATCACGATCTCGACCGGCAGCAGCGTGCGCGCGAGGTAGCGCTCGGCCGCCTCCACGAAGCGGCGGATGTTGGTGGCGTTGATGTTGTTGCGCCCGCCCACGATGCCGAAGCGCAGCACGCCGTCCTGGGCGGGAACGGGGGAGGGCGGCTCCGGCGGCTCCATGTGCGGCAGCGTCGCGACGGGGCGGCGCGTGATGGTGCGGAAGAACGCTTCCTCCTGCGGCTTGATCGCCCAGACCAGGTCGGCGCGATCGAGGGCGCGGGCTTCCTCTCCCTCCGTCGTGTGGAAGTATTCCGGAGCGAGGCCGTTGGCCGCGAGCAGGTCCCGCCGGCCGGAGAAGCGGTCATGCGTGTCGAGGATCCGGAGCACGCCGCGCGGCGCGTGCTCGAGCGCCCTGGACAGCCAAGTGTAGTTCACCAGCAGCGCGTCGTAGCGGCCGAGCCTGAAGAGCCAGTCGAGCATCTGCCCGATCGCCGGGTCCCACCATTCGTCGATGCGGTGATCGTCGCCATCCGACGGGCGCGCGTGCAGCGGGCGGGTGACGGGGCAGTGGAAGACCTCCTCCCATTGCTGCGCCATCTCGGCCATTGCGGTGCGCGGCAGGCGCGTGCGCCATTCCTCGTCCGACGGGTAGTGCAGCAGTGCGACATGCGCGCCCGCGCGCTGCAGCGCGCGGTTCACCTGCACGATGCGGTTCCGGTTGCCGAAGGTGACCGGCCAGGTCGGCACCGGCGAGAGGACGAGGACACGCAGCCCCGCCCAGGCGCCGGCCGCCTCAGGCGTCATCGCGTTCATCGAGCCCCGCGAGCAGCGCGGTGACGGCGTTGTAGAGTGCGGAGACCTGCCAGCGGAAATCCCCGGGATCCTGCTGTTCCAGCGCGAGGCCCCGCAGCGTCCGGTCGGCCGGGTTGCGGCTGAGCAGGTAGCGCTTCGCCGCCGCCCAGGCCTCGTCGCGCCGCTCGAGGCGTCCCTTGGGATCGCGAAGATAGTCCGAGACCGCTTGCCAGGCGGCGCGGCGACGGAACCAGGCCTGGGTCAGGCGTTCGGGGTCGACCCAGTGCTCGACCGCGGCGCCGGGCGCATAGGCGACGAGCCCGCCCTGCGCGCGCAGCCGGTCCGTCACCGCGGTTTCCTCGGCCGAGAGCAGGCTCGCGCCGCCGCCGTTGCGGCCCAGGGAGGTGTCGAAGCCGCCCGCCGCCTGGAGTGCCGCGACGCGGAAGGCGATGTTGGCGCCGGCGACCCATTCGCCCTCCCGCAGCAGGCGGCGCTCCTCGCCGAGATCGACGACGGTGAGGTCGCCGAGCATGGAATCCGGCAGCCAGTCCGGCCGCGGCGCGCCCCACCAGGGGCGGATGCGGCCGCCCACGACCTGGACCTCCTCGTCCATCGCGTCGAAGCAGTCGGCGATGGCGGCGAGCCAGCCGCGCTCGGCGCGCGCATCGTCGTCCAGGAAGGCGATGAGCGGCGCGGCGGCCAGGCTCGCCGCGACGTTGCGCGCGTTGGACAGGCCCGGGCGCGCCTCGTGCCGCCAGACAAGATTCGGGTGCGCGCCGAAGGCCTCGGCTTCCTGCGCCGACCGCTCCGCATCCGGCGAATTGTCGATGACGATGACCTCGAAAGCATCGCCGGGCAGCGTCTGGTCGAGCGCGGAGCGGATCGCGCCGGGCAGCAGGTCGTAGCGCTGGTAGGTGCAGATGGCCGCGGTGATGCGGCGTGAGGGCGGAGGCATGGTCAGGCGGGGTCGAGCCGCAGGGCCTGGAACGCCACGCCAAGCGTGCGCCGGTCGGACATTCCCTGGTCGGCCGGGCAATGCAGGTGCGGAACGCGCACGACGAGGATGGTCGGGCCGGCGCCGGGCCGTGGAGGGATCGGGTCCGAGTGGAACACCTTGCTGGTGCCGTCTCGGTGCAGGGGGAGGCTCGCGCCGTCCGCCTCGATCGTCATGTCCCGCGCATTGGCGGGCGTGCCGAGGTGGAACAGTCGGAGCGTGGCGACGAGCGGCACGGTGCGGTCGAGCCAGGCCTCGAAGCGAAGCTCGCCTTCGGCGCCGGTCCAGCGGAAGGCGCCTTCCGGGCCCCATTCCAGCTGGTGGAAGCCATCCTGGGCGGGCAGGAGCTGGTCGGCGCCGATCTCGTAGGTGGCAGGGAGGGCGGCGGGCGTCTCCTCCTGCAGGGGGGGCGGGAAGGCGGCGTCGCGGAGCTGGAGGATGCGCTCGATCGTGTCGAGTCGGGCGCGGAGCACCTCGAGTTCGGCGCGGAGGGGGGCGAGGTCGGAATCGTTCGGCATGGTCATGTCCATCGCGGCCGGGGCGCCCCGCTGCGCGCATCCTGCGCGTCGCGGCGGGGCATGGCAGGCCGTTCATTCCGCTTATGGACGAAAACCGCACCGCCCGGCTAGCGTGCCGCGTGCGCAACGGAACGGGTGCCGCCCGGATGTGCCGGCCACGGCCAACCGCCATTCCAGGGGAGAAAGATGGGGGGGCTCTACTACCAGTCCGAGGCGTCGCACATCGTCGATTACGGGCTCTGGCGCCTCGAAGGGTCGGCCGAATACTTCCGCGGGCCGGCCATGGTGCTCTCCCCCGGGCGATACGTCTCCTATGTCGGGGCGGCGCAGACCTTCGGCACCTTCTGCCGTCATCCCTTCCCGGACCTGGTCACCGAGCGGGTGGGCGGGGCCGCGGCGAATCTGGGCATCGGCGGCGCCGGTCCCGACCGGTTCCTGCGGGATGCGCGGCTGCTCGAGGTGATCAACGGCGGACGCGTTGCGGTGGTGCAGGTCATGTCGGGGCGCTCGACGCCGAACCGGCTCTACGAAAATCTCGACGGCACCTCCTCGCTCCGGCTCAGGGCCGATCCGAAGGGGCCCTGGCGCTGGGCGGAAGGGGTGTGGGAGGAGATTTTCCGGACGCTGCCCCATGCCGAGATCGAGGGGCTTCTCGCGGATTCGCGGGCGAACTGGCTGGCCTCGATGACGCAGCTGCTCTCCACGATCACGGTGCCGAAGATCCTGCTCTGGATCTCGACCCGCACGCCGAGCCACGCCTTCACCATGGAAAGCTGGCAGCATGCGCTCGGACCCTTCCCGCACCTGGTCGACGAGACGCTGATGGCGGGCATCCGCCCGCTCGCCGACCGCTATGTGGAGGTGGTGACGCGCCGCGGCCTGCCGCAGCGCCTGCACGACCGCTTCACCGGCGAATGGACGGCGGTCAACCGGCTGGATCACCAGGGGGTGCGCACCAACAACGGCTACCCGTCGCCGGAGGCGCATGTCGATGTGGCGGAGGCGCTCACGCCCGTGCTGCGGGAGTTGCTCTCGGCATAGCCTTGCCGGTCACCGTGGCGGCAGGCGTTGCAGGAGCCGCCGCACGCGGGCGATGTCGATGGACCAGGCATCGGCGCCCGGCGCGTTCTCGAACACCAGCGCGCCATAGGGCAGGCCCATCAGCGCCGCGAGACGGCGGAAGCTCTCGTTCACCATCGGGGATTGCTCGGGCCGGTGCAGCGGGCGCAACTCGATCAGGTCCGCATCCGGGGGCGCGAAGGCGGCGTTGACCAGGCCCGCCCCATGCGGCCCGAGGATGCAGGCGGCATCGGCGAAGGTCTCGACCTGGCCCCGAAGGTCGAGCGTCGCCGGGTCGACGATCTCGAAGCCGAAGCCGGCGACGAGGTCGATCAGCGCTGCCTCGTTGGTCATGCGCCGCGCCGCCGCGGCGATACGCGAGACATAGAGCCGGCGTGAGCCGCGCCGCTGCTCGGCGGGTGTCCACCAGATGGCGCGGGGCGGTTCCGCGGCATCGGGGCAAGCCAGGCGGCGGCGGAGCCAGTGCGCCGCATCCAGGAACGGCCGGTCGAAGCGGGCGTAGCGGACGAGTCCGGTGGCAAGCACCACCCGGTCGGCCAGCACGAAGCGCGTCCCTGCGACCACGCCCCGCCGGCCGGCGAGCGCCAGCATCTCCGGCGCGAAGCGCTTCGGGCGCCAGGTCGTGCCGCCATGCAGGAAGGCGACATCCCCGCGCCGGTCGAGGCGCGCGAGCATGTGCAGCGCGCTCAGCGTTTCCGTGAGGATGTGGAAGTAGTTGTTGGAGAAGTAGCAGTTCAGCGGGGCGAGGATGCCGGGAGAGGCTCCCGTCACGTCCACGGCGTGGATCGCCTCCCCCTCGGCCGCGTCGATGTCGAGCCAGGCCGGCAGGCCCGCCGCCACGTCGAAGCCGCCGTCCGGCGGGCGCACGCCTTCGCGAAGCGGGCGGAAGAGCCCGTCCTCGCCACGCACCAGGACCGATCCGCGCGCGCCGTCGACGAGGCAGGGGCGATGCAGCAGGACGATGCCGGCCTCGGTCCAGCCATGCCCCTGGGCGTTCATCAGTTCCCGCTCGAAGGCCGGGCGCCCGGGCTCCGCGCCATCGACCAGCCGCGACAGGCGGAGCGCTGCGAAGCCGGCGTCACTCACCGGGAGGAAGCCCGCGGCCGGGGCGGGATTCGCGGCGAACCACGCGGCGATGTCGAAGGACAGGCCGTCCCCGGCCACGCTCCGCATGCCGATCTCGTCGAGCCCGACAGGGCGGCCGGACAGTCGCGCCTCGGCCTGCGGCCCTGCGAGCCGCGCCGCCGTGCCGGTCATCTTGGATCCGCGAGATGCGCCGCGAGCGTCTCGAGCATCGCGGCGCGCCGTACCGGCCTCGCCATGCGCAGGACCACCATCGTCGCCGCTTCCTCGAGGATCGAGAAATGCGCGAGCGCGGCCTCGTAATGCGGCCGGTCCGGTGAGCGGTCGTGCAGCATGAGGATCGCGTCCTCGGCCCGTCCGGCGAAGTCCAGCATGAGCGCGCTGTAGAGCAGGCAGGCGACGCGGAAGCGCCCATCGACGAGGATCGTGTCGGGCGCGGCCCCCCAGCCGCGCCAGGGCTCCCAGCCCGCCGTGACGTAGCCCGCCCATCGCGCGGACGCGGATCTGTCGGCGGGAAAGCCCCAGTCGCGCAGCGGCCCGATATCCGCGTGGCGCAGCACGAGGCTGCCATCCGCGATCCGCGGCGCGACGGCCGGTTCCGCCCGGATGCGGTCGACCCAGGCAGGGTCGCTGTCCACCGCGACGAGGCGGCCTGCGCCCCTTGCCAGGGCCCGCAGCGTGGAGCCGCCGAGGCCGTATTCGAGGTAGTGCCCCGCGCCGCGCACCGCGAAGCGGTCGAACAGCGCGAGTTCCGCGGTGCGGAAATGCGGGCGGGGCGGCGGCGCCGGTCCGTCGGGCGCGCGCTCCATCACCCGACGAGCCTCAGCCCCTTGTATTCGGCGGGCAAGGGCGGTTCCGCGATCTCCCGCAGGAGGTCGTCCTTGAGCCTCTCGCTGAAGCTCCGGCTGCGCGCGGTGCCTTGTTCGCGCAGCGAGGCGCGGCAGGGGATGTCGTCGGTCGGAAGCCCGAGGTCCTGCGCGATCGCCTCGATGTGATGACGCGGGTCGCGCACGAAATCCTCGAAGAAGATCTCACGATGCGCGATGCCGAGGCTCGCGAGGAGCCCGAGCCACATCGTCTCCTGCTCGACCAGGCGGCGCAGATGGGCGCGCAGGGTCGCAAGGTCGTAGGGAAGGGACTCAGGGTCGCGCCGCGGCGTGTCCGTATGGACCCATTGGCCGGTCTCGGCCGCGAAATAGTAGGAGACGGCCTGCCGCGCCTTGTCGCGACGGCGGAGCAGGATGCAGCGGGACCCGTGCATGAGTTCGACGAAGCGCGGGAACCTGAAATAGCTCGCGAGGTCCTCGTAGAGCACCTTTGTGCCGAACACGCCGTTCGGGGTGCTGTGCTGGCCGCGCAGCCAGGCGATGTAGTCGCCGCAGGGCAGCGGCTCCTCGAAGGCGAATCGGCGGCCGAAGGCGCCCCGGCGGATGATGTCGGGGTTGAAGTGCTCGGTCGGGCGGCCGAGCACGCCGGTATGGGCAAGGTAGTCGCACAGCAGGTTGCTGCCTGAGCGCGCCGTCGTGCAGATCATGTAGGAGGTCACGGGGCGGCGGCCCCGCTATCGTTCCGGGGACAGGCAACGCGGGCAGGGTGCTTGAAGTCTCTCCCCGATCCGCACACAAACCCGCGGATCTCATCCACGGAAGTGACTGGCGACATGCCGTTCAGCCTCGTACTCGCTTGCGACCACGCAGGGCTCCCGCTGAAGCAGGCGCTCAGGACCGCGCTCGAAGCCGAGGGTCATGACGTCCTGGACCTCGGCACCCACGATGCGCAATCGGTCGATTATCCCGACTTCGCCTACCGCGTCTGTGTCGAAGTCGCAACAAATCCCACACAATTGGGTGTTCTGGTCTGCGGCACCGGCATCGGCATGGCCATCGCCGCCAACCGCCACCCGGCAATCCGCGCTGCGGTGCTGCACGATTCGACCGAGGCGCGCCTCACGCGCGCTCACAACAATGCGAACGTGGCCTGCTTCGGCGCCCGCACGATCGGCGTCGAAACGGCGCTCGACGCCATCCGCACCTTCCTCGCCACCCCCTATGAGGGCGGCAGGCACGACCGGCGCCTTGCCAAGCTGAACCCGCCCGGCGCACAACCGCCCGCATGATCCGCCCCGCCCCCGCACCTCTCCGCGCGCCTGACGGACCCTCCGCCGGCGTCGCGCCCGCCGCCTCCTTCTTCACCGCCTCCCTCGCCGAGGCGGACCCGGACCTCGCCGCCGCGGTGGCGCAGGAACTGGAACGCCAGCAGGACGGCATCGAGCTGATCGCGAGCGAGAACATCGTCTCCCGCGCCGTGCTCGAGGCCCAGGGCAGCGTGCTGACGAACAAGTACGCCGAGGGCTATCCCGGCCGCCGCTACTATGGCGGCTGCGAGGCCGTGGACATCGCCGAGCGCCTCGCCATCGAGCGCGCGACGAAGCTGTTCGGCTGCGGCTTCGCCAATGTGCAGCCCCATTCGGGCGCGCAGGCGAACCAGGCTGTTTTCCTGGCCTTGCTACAGCCGGGCGACACCTTCATGGGCCTCGATCTCGCCGCGGGTGGGCACCTGACGCACGGCTCGCCCGCCAACCAGTCCGGCAAGTGGTTCAAGCCCGTGCCTTACACGGTGCGGCGGGAGGACCAGCGGATCGACATGGCGGAGGTCCGCCGTATCGCCCTCGAATCGAAGCCGAAGCTGATCATCGCCGGCGGGTCCGCCTATGCCCGCGCCTGGGACTTCGCCGGCTTCCGCGCCATCGCGGACGAGGTCGGCGCCTGGTTCATGGTGGACATGGCGCATTTCGCCGGGCTGGTCGCCGGCGGCGCGCATGCCTCGCCCTTCCCGCATGCGCATGTGGTGACCACCACCACGCACAAGACGCTGCGCGGCCCGCGCGGGGGCATGATCCTCACGAATGACGAGGCGCTCGCGAAGAAGTTCAACAGCGCCGTGTTCCCCGGCCTGCAGGGCGGGCCGCTGATGCATGTGATCGCCGCGAAGGCCGTGGCGTTCGGGGAGGCGCTGCGCCCCGAATTCCGCGCCTATGCCGCGCAGATCGTCGCCAACGCAAAGGCGCTGGCCGAGGAACTGAAGGCACAGGGTCTCGATCTCGTGACCGGCGGCACCGACAACCACCTGCTGCTGGTCGACCTTCGGCCCAAGAAGCTGAACGGCAAGATCGCGGAAGCCGCACTCAACCGCGCGCACCTGACCTGCAACAAGAACGCCATCCCCTTCGATCCCGAAAAGCCGATGGTCACCTCCGGCGTCCGGCTCGGCACGCCGGCGGGCACCACTCGTGGCTTCGGCACCGAGGAATTCCGGACCGTCGGCCGCCTGATCGGGGAAGTGCTGGACGGTGCGGCCGCGTCGAACGCCGATGGCGTGAACACCGCGGTGGAGACGGCGGTGAAGGCCAAGGTGCTGGAACTCTGCCGCCGCTTCCCCGTCTACCCGGGCTGAGGCTCACCACCCGATGAAGTGCCCCTTCTGCGGCGCCGAGGACACGCAGGTGAAGGACAGCCGCCCGGCCGAGGACGGGGCAGCGATCCGTCGCCGGCGTGCCTGTGCGTCGTGCGGGGCGCGCTTCACCACCTTCGAGCGGACGCAGCTGCGCGAGATCACGGTCCTCAAGACCGATGGCCGCCGCGTGCCCTTCGATCGCGAGAAGCTCGCCCGGTCGATCCGTGTGGCCCTTCGCAAGCGCCCGGTGGATGAGGACCGGATCGAGCGGCTGGTGAACTCCATCCAGCGCCGGCTGGAGACGGAAGGCGAGACCGAGATCCCGTCCCGCAAGATCGGCGAGATCGTGATGGAAAGCCTCAAAGCGCTGGATCAGGTGGCCTATGTCCGCTTCGCCAGCGTCTACCGGAATTTCGGCGAGGCGAAGGACTTCCAGGCCTTCCTGGGCGAGCTCGGGGGCAAGGAGTAGCCGTCGCCTATGGTCCCGGCGGCGGTCCTGCTGCTGCTCGCCCTGGTCTTCGGCCCCATGGCCTATGTCCGCTGGGTCATGGCGCGGCACGGCGCCGACCGGCCCGACCTGCCCGGCACTGGTGGCGAACTGGCCCGCCACCTTCTGGACGAGGCCGGGCTGCACCACGTGGCGGTCGAGCCGACCGACCAGGGCGACCATTACGACCCCTCCGCGCCGGCGGTTCGGCTTTCCCCGGAACATCTCGATGGGCGCTCCGTCACGGCGGTCGCGGTCGCGGCGCATGAGGTCGCGCACGCGGTCCAGCATCGCGACGGGGCCCGCCTGTTCGCGCTGCGCCTGGCGCTGATGCGCGTCGTGGTCCCGCTGCGCGCGGTCGCCATCGCGCTGATGACGGTGCTGCCCTTCGGCGGGGCCATGGCCGGGGCGGGGCATCTCGTGCTGCCCTCCATCCTGCTGGCCGTCGCCGTGTTCGGCCTCTCGATCCTCGTCCAGATGGTCACCCTGCCGCTGGAGTTCGATGCCTCTTTCGCCCGGGCACTGCCGGCGATCGACCGGGGCGGGTATCTCGCCGGCACGGATGTCGGGGCCGCGCGCTCCGTGCTGAGGGCGGCGGCGTTGACCTACCTGGCCTCGGCCATGCTCTCGGTGCTGCAACTGGCGCGTGTCGTGCGGTAGCGGCGCTTGCCGCCACCCGGCGGGTGCGGGACAAGCGCACCGCGCCCCATGTCCGAAGACCTCCACCATATGCGCGCCGCCCTGGCGCTCGCCCGCCGCGGCCTCGGCAATGCCTGGCCCAACCCCGCGGTGGGCTGCGTGCTGGTGCGCCACGGCCAGGTGGTCGGCCGCGGCTGGACCCAGCCCGGCGGCCGCCCGCATGCCGAAACCGAGGCGATCCGCCGCGCGGGGTCCAAGGCGCGCGGCGCGACCGCCTACGTCACCCTCGAACCGTGCTCCCACCACGGCCGCACGCCGCCCTGCTGCGACGCGCTGGAAGCCGCCGGCATCGCCCGCGTGGTCGTGGCGATGCGGGACCCGGACCCGCGGGTGAACGGGCGGGGGCTCGACCGGCTCCGCGCCGCCGCCATCCCGGTCGAGGAAGGGCTCTGCGAGGCCGAGGCCCGCGCGCTCAACGCCGGCTTCTTCCGCCGCATCGAGGCCGGGCTGCCCATCGTCACGCTGAAGCTCGCCACCACGCTCGACGGCCGCATCGCGACGGCCAGTGGCGAAAGCCGCTGGATCACCGGGCCCGAGGCGCGGCGCGCGGTGCATGCGATGCGTGCGCGGCACGATGCGGTGCTGGTCGGCTCAGGCACCGTTATCGCGGATGATCCGGACCTGACCTGCCGCATCCCGGGCATCGAGCGCGTGCCCATGCTGCGCGTGGTGGCGGATGCGCGGTTGCGCACGCCGCCCGCCGCGCGGCTCGTAGCGACCGCCGGAACGGCGCCGTCCTGCATCGTCACGGCGCCGGGCCATCCGCCGGCGGCTCTCGCGCCCTTCATCGCCGCCGGCGTCGCGGTGCTGACCGTGCCGGGGACGGAAGGGGGCGGGCTCGATCTCCGCACGCTGCTTGCGGCCCTGGCGCGGCGCGGCGTTACGCGCGTGCTGGCCGAGGGCGGCGCGGGCCTTGCCGCCGGGCTGCTCCGCGCAGGGCTGGTGGACCGCCTGGCCTGGTTCCATGCCCCGGGCGTGATGGGCGCGGAAGGCCTTCCGGCCGCCGAGGGCTTGCGCCTCGAAGCACTTGCCGCCATGCCCCGCTTCCGCCGGGTTGCCGTCAGGCCCCTTGGCGCCGATGTGCTCACCGAATTCGAACGGCTGGAGGCCCCCTGATGTTCACCGGGATCGTGACCGCCCTCGGCACGGTGCGGGAGGTGCAGCCGATCGGTGGCGGGCATGACCTGCGCCTTGTCATCGGCACCGCGCCGGGTTTTCTCGCCGGGCCGACGCCGGCGGTGATCGGCGCCTCCATCGCCTGCTCGGGCGTCTGCCTCACGGTCGTGCACCTGGCCGCGGATGCCTTCTCGGTCGATTGCTCGGCCGAGACGGTGGCGAAGACCACGCTCGGCACATGGAAGGCCGGGGTGCGCGTGAACCTGGAACGGGCGCTGCGCGTCGGCGACGAGCTGGGCGGGCACCTGGTCGCCGGCCATGTCGACGGGGTGGGGGAGGTGGTCTCGGCCACGCCCGAGAACGCCTCGGTCCGCTGGCGCTTCCGCGTCCCCGCGTCGATCGCTCCCTACATCGCGCCGAAGGGCTCGGTCGCGATCGACGGCGTGTCCCTGACGGTGAACGAGGTTGACGGGGAAGTGTTCGGGGTCAACATCATCCCCCATACCGCCTCGGTCACCACCTTCGGCACGCTGCAGCCCGGCGACCGCGTGAACATCGAGGCCGACATGATGGCGCGCTACGTCGCGCGGCTCCGGGAGTATGCGCGATGAGCGCCAGCACGGCAGGCGGGCCGGTCCGCACGGAATTCCACGACGTCATCGCGCCGACCGAGGAATTGCTCGAGGAAGCGCGCCGCGGTCGCATGTTCATCCTGGTGGATGACGAGGACCGGGAGAACGAGGGCGACCTCGTCATCCCCGCCCAGTTCGCGACGCCGGACGCGATCAACTTCATGGCCAAGCACGCACGCGGGCTGATCTGCCTTGCCATGACGCAGCAGCGCGTCGAGCAGCTGGGCCTGCCGCTGATGGCGCAGTCGAACGGCACTCGGCACCAGACCGCCTTCACGGTCTCGATCGAGGCGAAGGACGGCGTGACGACCGGCATTTCCGCCGCCGACCGCGCGCGCACCGTCACCGTCGCGATCAACCCCGAACTGGGGCGGGAGCACATCGTCACGCCGGGCCATGTCTTCCCTCTGGTCGCGCGGGAAGGCGGCACGCTGGTCCGCGCCGGGCACACGGAAGCGGCGGTCGATTTCGCGCGCCTTGCCGGGCTGAACCCGGCCGGCGTGATCTGCGAGATCATGAACGACGACGGGACCATGGCGCGCATGCCGGACCTTGTCGCCTTCGCGCAGCATCACGGCCTCAAGCTCGGCACCATCGCCGACCTGATCGCCCATCGCCGGCGGACGGAACGCTTGGTCCGCCGCGTCGAGGACAGCGTTCTGCCGCAGGCGATCGGCGGCGACTGGCGCGCCGTGGTCTACGCCAGCACCGTCTCCCCGGGGGAGCATCTGGCGCTGGTCAAGGGCGACATCTCGGGGGAGGACCCCGTGCTGGTCCGCATGCACGCCGCATCCCTGCTGAACGACCTGGTCGCCGGCCGCACGCTTGGCGAGCTCCACGGCGCGATGCGCGTCATCGCGCAGGAAGGTCGCGGCGTCGTCGTGCTGCTGCGGGATTGGCGGACGGACGGGCTGTCGGACCAGATTCGCCGCGGCCGCGGCCGCGCGGTCCCGCCCGAACTCCGCGATTACGGCATCGGCGCGCAGATCCTCGCCGACCTGGGCGTGACGCGCATGGTGCGGCTTTCCAACCACCCGCGGCCGATCGTCGGCCTCGAGGGCTACGGGATCGAGGATGTCGAGACCCGGCCCATATCCACGGACATCGCCACTTGAGCACCCTCGATTCCCCCGAGCGCGGCGCCGCCCTTCTCGCCGGCCCCGCGCCGCGCATCCTCGCCATCGTCGCCCCCTACTATCGGGAGGTGGTGGACGGCATGCTCGCCGGCGCGCGGCGCGTCTTCGCCGACGTGAACGCCGCGGTCGAGGTCGCCGAGGTCGCGGGCGGCTACGAACTGCCGGCGGCGCTTGCCATGGCGCTGGCATCGCCGCGCCGCTGGGACGGTTTGCTGCTGCTCGGCTGCGTCGTGCGCGGGGAGACCGACCACTACACCTTCATCTGCGACGCGATCTGCCACGGCGTGATGGACCTCTCGACCCGCCACGCGGCGGCGATCGGCTTCGGGCTGTTGACGGTTGACAGCCTTGATCAGGCGCTGGCGCGTTCGCGCGACGACCGCATGAACAAGGGGGCGGAAGCCGCCCATGCGGTGATCGGCCAGGTCGCCCTCGCGCGGCGCTGGGGCCTCGCGGGATGAAGGACCGGCCCAAGCCGACCGGACGGCCGCGCACCGGTGCGCGCGTCGCCGCCGTGCAGGCGCTGTTCCAGTCGGAACATACCGGCGAGAGCGCCGAGACGGTCGCGCAGCAATTCATCCGCCATCGCATCGGCGCGGGCGAGGCGGCCGACCAGGATGCCTTCGAGGATGGCCGGGTTCCGCTCGCCAACATCCCGTTGTTCGAGGCGATCCTCCGCGCCGCCGCGACGCAGGGGGAGGCGGCCGATGCGGAGATCCGCGCGCATCTCTCGAAGGATTGGACGCTGGAGCGCCTGGACCCGGTGCTGCGCGCCGTGCTGCGCGCAGCGGCCGCAGAACTGCTCGCCGGCGCCGAGCCGCCGGCGCGCGTCGTGATCAACGAGTATCTCGACATCGTCCGCGGCTTCCTCGACGAGGAGACGAGCCGCTTCGCCAATGGCGTGCTCGATGCCATGGCCCATGCGCTGCGCCCGGCGGAGTTCGGGCGCGCGCGGTGAGCCTGCCGCCCGAATTCGCGCTGATCGCGCGCCATTTCCGTCCGCTCGCCGGGCCAGGCGCACTCGACCTCGCGGACGACGCCGCGGTTCTCGAGATCCCCGCCGGCCGGCGGCTGGTGATCGCGGCCGATGCGATGGTGGAAGGCGTGCACTACCTGCCGGGCGATCCGCCCGGGACGGTCGGGCGCAAGCTGCTGCGGGTGAACCTCTCGGATCTCGCGGCCATGGGCGCGGTGCCGCTGGGCTACCTCATGACAACCAGCCTGGCGCGCGGGACGCCCGATGGCTGGCTCGCGGACTTCGTCGCCGGGCTTGCCGAGGACCAGCGCCTCTTCGGCCTCACGCTGCTCGGTGGCGACACCACGGCGACGCCGGGGCCGACCTCCCTCTCGCTGACCATCCTCGGCACGGTCGAACCCGGGAAGGTCGTCACGCGGGCGGGCGCACGGCCGGGCGACGACCTCTGGGTCTCGGGCACCATCGGCGACGGCGCCCTCGGCCTGAAGGTGCTTCAGGGCGCGCTGCCCGCCGATGCGGCGGGACACCTCGCGCGGCGCTACCGGCTGCCGGAACCGCGGCTTGCGCTTGGCCAGGCGCTGGCAGGGCTGGTGCGGGCGGGGATGGATGTGTCGGACGGGCTCGTCCAGGACCTCGGCCATCTCTGTCGCGCGGGCGGCTGCGGGGCGGTGCTCGATGCCGGGGCGGTGCCGCTGTCGGACGCGGCGCGCACGCTGCTGGCCGCCGATGCCGGGCTGCTGCCGCTGCTGCTGACGGGCGGGGACGACTACGAGCTGCTGCTCGCCGCCGATCCGGCCGACCGGGCGGAGGTGATGGCCCGGGCCGCCGCCAGCGGCATGGCTGTCGCGCGCATCGGCCGTTTCATTGCCGGGCCGGCGGAGGTTAGCGTGCTGGCTCCGGACGGCACGCCACTCGCGCTGCCGCGGGGGGGATGGAGCCACTTCTGACCATGTCGGCAAGCGAAGCGCGCATGAAGCGCAATGTCTGGCTGCTGTTCTTCTGCCAGGCGCTGATGGGCGCGAGCATGATCGGCCAGGTCGCGATGAGCGCGCTGATCGGCCATTCGCTGGCCGAGGACAAGTCGCTCGCGACCCTGCCCATGGCGCTGCAGATGCTGGCGACCATGGCGGCCTCCATCCCGGCGGGCATCATCTTCGCCCGGCTCGGCCGGAAGACGGGCTTCGTCGTCGGCGCGCTTGCCGCGCTGGCGGGCTCCCTGATCTTCGCGGCGGGCGTCTGGAAGGGCGACTTCCTGATCTACTGCCTGGGCGCCATCCCGGGCGGCATCGGCTTCGGCATCTCGCAGCACTACCGGTTCGCGGCGGCCGAGGTCGCTTCCCCCGACTACCGCCCGCGCGCCATCGCGCTGGTGATGGCGGGCGGGATCGTCTCGGCGGTGATCGGGCCGGAACTCGTGAAGCACACGCAGGACATGATCCTGCCCTTCCTGTTCCTCGGCACGTACCTGCTGCTCGCGCTGCTGCCGCCGATCTGCATCCTGCTTCTGGCGATCGTCGATCTGCCGCCGGCGCCGCCGCGCCCGGCGGTGGCGACGCCGCTGCTGGAAATCATGCGCCGCCCGGCCTTCATCTCAGCTGCCGTGGCGGGGATGGTGGCCTACGGCACGATGAACCTGGTGATGACCTCGACGCCGCTCGAGATGATGCTCTGCGGCTTCGGCGTGGGCGCGAGCGCGACCGTCATCCAGATGCATGCGGTCGCGATGTTCGCGCCGGGCTTCTTCACCGGCCGGCTCATCGCGCGGTTCGGGCTGCTGCCGGTGATCGTCGCGGGGGCTGTGCTGACGGGGGGCTGCGCGGTCGTCGCCGTCCTGGGCCGGGATTTCGTGCACTTCGCCGTCGCGCTGATCCTGCTCGGCATCGGCTGGAACTTCATGTTCGTGGGCGCGACGCAGCTGTTGTCGACGGCGCATGCGCCGGAGGAACGGGTCCGTGCGCAGGCGGCGAACGATGTGCTGGTCTTCGGCACCGTCGCCTGTACCGCCTTCGCGTCAGGCGCGGTGCATGCGAGCGCAGGCTGGGCGCTGCTGAACCTGACGCTGATCCCGGCGCTCGCGATCGCCCTGCTCGCCGTGCTCCGCCGAGGCCGGCCGCGCGCCGCGAACCCCGCGGCCGCGGGTGCCGCTGGGGACTGAACCGCACCCCGGGCCGCCGGCGGCGGTCCGCCTCAGGGGCGGCGCGCGATGCTTCCCGG
>NZ_JACADQ010000004.1 GCF_016106015.1 Neoroseomonas rubea | reverse complement strand
GGGCAGCCCCGGAAGGCGCCGAAGGGGGCGCTGTGGGCGCCGCCGGGGCCGGCGCGGGCCAGAAGCGCAGCCCAGCCCAGGCCCGCCCCCCGCCTTCGGCCCTGGCGCGCGCCACATCCAGGCCCAGGCCCGCCCAGGCCGGCGGCGGGATCATGCAGCGCGGGCCGCCATCATCGGGCCACCCCTGCGCGAGCATCGCGCCTGCCGACAGCGCAGCATGCAGCCGGCGGTGAAGCGAGGCCTCGATGCCCAGGCGGGCGCCGATCATCGGCAGCGGGTCAGCATCCGAAGGCACCAGCCGATCGGCGGCGGCCCAGGCGGCACGATCCGCCTCGTCGGCCAATGCCCACATCGCTTCACATGCGGTCAGGAGCGCGGCGTCGGTCATGCCACCGCCCCCCGCATCGGCACGACATTCGCGCCCGGCCGCGCATCGCCAGCGCAGAGCCCAGCCCACGCCTCCATCAACGCGCGCCGCCGATCGAACAGATCGGATCTCGCATAAGCCCGCTCGGTCGCGCTGCCCATCGCATGCGCCAGCGCAGCCTCGGCGACTTCGCGCGGCTGGCCGCTGTCGCCGCACCAGTCGCGGAAGGCCGATCGCATCCCATGGGGCGTGGCGCGCTCGCCATGCTCGTCCCGCCAGCCGGCGCCGCCCGCCCTGGTCGCGGCTTCATCCATCCGCCGCACCAGCGCCAGCAGCGCCGCGTCGGAGAATTCCTCGCCCGTCCTGCTGTTGGGGAAGATCAGGCCCGGCGGCTTCTTCCCGCCCGCCGGCAGCATCGCGCGCAGCAGCGCCAACGCCGCCCCCGGCAATGGGACGCGGTGCATTTTGCCCGACTTCATCCGACCGGGCGGGATCGTCCATGTCGCGGCATCGAGGTCCACTTCCGACCAGCACGCGCCGCGCGCCTCGCCCGATCGGCAGGCCGTCAGGACCACGAATTCCAGGCAGCGGGCGGCATTGCCATTCTCGTCCCGCAGCGCGGCGACGAAGGCGGGCATCTGCGCCCATGGCAGCGCCGGGTGATGCCGATTGCGCGTCACCTTCCCAGGCTTCGCCAGCAGCGTCCGCAGCGCGCCGCGCCACGCCGCCGGGTTCTGACCATGGGGCCGCCATCCCGCCGCCGCCGCCCATTCGAGCGCATGCTCAAGCCGGGAGCGGACCTTCTGCGCGAGGACCGGCTTCGTGGTCCAGATCGGCGCCAGGACAGCGCGCACATCATCGAGGCCGATGCCGACCGGATCGCGGGCCAGCAGGCCGGCCGCGTGCTGTTCCAGGCTGCGGCGGAACAGCGTCGCGGTCTTCTCCGATCGCCACGCGGCGCCATGCGCGCCGATGTAGCCTTCGACCGCATCGCGCAGCGTCCGGCCCAGGTGCGCGATCTCGGTCGCCTTCGCCGCGCGGCGCGCCTCGATGGGATCGACGCCGGCGGCGATTTGCAACTTTGCCTCGGCGGCACGGCGCCGGGCTTCGGCCAGACCGACCTCCGGATAGCCGCCGTGGCCGACTTCGCGATAGCGGGTGCCGATCCGGACGCGCTGGACCCATTTCCGGGCGCCGGTCGGGCTGACGAACAGCATCAGGCCGTCGCCTCGGCCATCGGAATAGCGGCCCGGCTTGGCGGCTCGGACCTGGGCTTCGGTAAGCATGGGGGGCGAGGTTCTCCTTCTCAGCGGCCCCATTCGGCCCCATTCGCCGCGCCGGGATGGCTTGGGATGGGCTGGAATGAATGGGGCCGCCAGTAAGCGCCACACCCGGCGGTTATCAAGGTAATTGTGGGATGCGATGGCACATCACGGGATCAAGCGGGACGGGCGCTATGATCCAACTCGGGGAGCCACCTTTCCCAAGAAGCGTCGATTTTCTGCGGCTTTCTGAAAATAGACCCCATCAACGTGTCCCCATCAGCGGGGATGCCGCCATGCGGCGTGCCGTCACGCCGAGCGGCGGCCGACTTTCCTCTCGATCTCGGCCAAGACCTCCACCTGACGCGGCGAGACTGCGCCGGCCCATGCCGAGAGGTTCCGGCAGAACCCGGCTTGCAGGGGCGTCATCTGGTCGTCGGCCTCTGACAGCCGCGCGTCAGCAAGGGCCAATGACGGGGAGCACGCCCGTCGGCGCCGGACGGCCACGACGTACTCACGATTCGGATCCGACTCCTTCCGCCAGCCGCCGCCCCTCGCCTCAGGCCGCCGCCTTGCGCGTGGCGCCAAGGATGCGCTCCAAATCCGGCGCCGCCGCTTCTGCATCGGTGAAGAACAACGCGCTGCCAGCCGGACTGTGGCGCGCGACGCGCGCCGGGTGTGCGCGGCCGCCATCGAATGCGATGGCCACTTCCGTCCCGGGTGGCGCCGGCAGGGTGATGTCGAGGCCGGCGCCGCCGCCCGACACGTCCCGCGCCCGGCCCGCCATCTCCTGACCGCGCCAGGTCACCTTCACCGGGCAATCGACCGGGTGGCGATCGAAGCGGCGCCGTTCCCCGGCGTGTTCGAGCGCAACCAGGAACTGCTGCACCTCGCCCCGCAACGTGGCGGCACGGCTGCCGAGGTCGCCCGCGGCGGCCAGCACGGTTTCCGCCGCGGCGCTGCCTTCGTCGGCCTTGCCGTTCAGGCGCCCAACGCGGCCGAGGACGTGGCGCGTGCCTTCCGCGGTGCGGCCGATCCGCTCGGCGATCAGGCCGATCGCCTCTGATTGCGGGCGCATCGCGGCGCCGATGACCTCGGCCGCCTCGCGCACCGCGCTGATGGATCCGGCGATGCGGGCGATCGATGCCGCGGTCTCGGCCGCGGTGGCCTGCACCGTCATGATCCGCTGGCCGACATCCTCAGTCGCGCGCGCGGTCTGCGCGGCCAGCGCCTTCACCTCGCTCGCCACGACCGCGAAGCCCTTGCCGGCCTCCCCCGCGCGCGCCGCCTCGATCGTCGCGTTGAGTGCGAGCAGGTTGGTCTGGTCGGCGATGGCCCGGATCGTCTCCACGACGCGCCCGATCTCCTCGGTCGCGTTGGACAGGTCGGCGACAAGCCGCTCGCTCCCCGCCATCGCCGCGACCGCGGCCGCGACATCCTCTGTCGTGCGGCGCATGCCGGCCGCGACTTCCCTGGTGCTCTCCTCAAGGTGCTCGGCCGCCTCGGCCGCGCGCGCGAGGCCCTCGGCGCCCTCCTCGCTCGCGACATGGACGGCACCCGCCTCCTCCCGCGTGACGCGGGACAGGCCGGCCATGGACTGCGCGGAATGGCGCATCCGATCGGCGGCCGCGCCGAAATCATCCAGTACGGCCCCGATGACGGTCGCGAAATCGGTAGTGAAGCGCTCCGTGTCCTGCTGGCGGCGGAGTTTCTGCTCACGCTCGCGCGCGGCCTCGGCCTCCGTCTCGCGGGCGGCGGCGAGCGCGCCGCGCAGCACTTCCACGGCGCCGGCCAGGCGCGCCATCTCGGCCGGCAGGGTTCCCTCGGGCGCCGGCGCGTCGAGCCGTCCGCGCGCGATTTCCTCGACCACATTCGCCAGGGCTTCGGCGGGCGCCGACACCCGGCGGCGTACAAACCATACGAGACAGGCGGCGCCCAGCAGAGCGAGCGTCGCCACCGCGGCGGCGAAGACCGCGGCGCGCAGCGTCTGCTGCCCCGTCGCATCCCAGTAGCTGCGGTTCATGTCGCCTGCCGCGCGCGCGAGCGCGGTCGCCATGTCGAGCGTCTGGTTCGTCGCCGCGAAATAAGCATCGAAGGTCACCGGATAGGGCGCGCGCGCGGTCGCCGCCTCGATGAGCGTCCGTCGCATCGAGGCATGATCCCCACGATAGCGCTCCAGCGTCTCGCGGATGCGGGCGCCCATGTCGGGCGTGACGCCGGGACGCTCGGCCAGCGCCTCGATCATCTCGAGCCGACGGGCGACCGCGCCCTCGAAGCCCTGCATGGCGGCAATCGCGGCCGGCGAGAGCGGGACGCCGCGGGCGAGCGCCGATGCGAGCAGGGTGCGGTCGCGGCCGCTGTATTCGCGAAGCGCCCAGCCTGCGAGCTGGATTTCCTCCAACAGGCCGACGCGGGCCGGCAGCAGGTCGTCCGGTCCCCGGATCGCCGCGCGTCGGTTGCCGATGCTCGAGATCAGCGCGGGCACTTCGTTCGACCAGCGCGGCAACATGTTCGGGTCACGCTCGGCCTCTGAGCGAGCAAGCTGGGCGTCGGCGGCCGCGCGCAGCGCGGCAAGCGCGGCGAGACGGCGGTCGAGCTGGTCGATCACGTCGCGGGCTTCCCGCGTGCCGAGGGATTCGAGCAGGCCGCGCGCCGCGGCGAAGCCTTCGGCGGCACGCCGGCGCTGCGTCTCGACCATCTCCCGGTAGGTCGGCAGGATCGGATGGGTTTGACCAAGGCTCAGCTGGACCACGGAGCGCTCGGTCGAGAGTTCGATGAGCGCGTCGGTCAGGACGCTTCCGGCCACGGCGACGACCCGCTGGCGATCCGCGTCGCGCCATTCCTGGACACGGTCGAGAACGAGCTTCACCGCCAGCATGAGGGCGATCGCCGCCAGCAGGGAGGCGAGCACGGTCGCCACGCGGCCGATCGAGGCGGTGGCGATGGTCTTGATCATGAGGATCCTCGTGGTCCCTTAGGCGATCACTCATGATGGTGAGGCTGAGGTTACGTTTTGGTTATGTGATGCATGCCGAAACGGCTCGGGAACGACACCGACGCGGGCAGCCACCTTTCCTCCTCATCCCAGGCGCGACGCGGCCCCCGGCGCCAGCCAGGCCAGTTCGCCGCGCGCGAAGACCGCGACCGGCGCGGGCCCGGCCGGGTCCACCACCACCACATCCGCGCGCAGCCCGGGCGCCAGCCGCCCGCGGTCCGCAAGCCCGCAAGCCTCCGCCGGGTTCCCGGAGACGAGCGCCCAGGCGCGCGGCAGGTCCATCGCGCCGCGCCGGACCATGGCGAAGGCGGCTTCCAGCATCGCCGGCCAGACGTAGTCGGAGGCGAGCACGGTCACGATCCCGCGCTCGGCCAGCGGCGCGGCGGAGGCCCAGCCGAGATGGCTGCCCCCGCGCACCACGTTTGGCGCGCCCATCACCACATGCTCGCCCGCCCCGCGCGCCGCGACCGCGACCTCCTCGGCCATCGGGAACTCGCAGATCGTCGCGCCATGCGCGCGGTAATGCGCGCGATCGTCCAGCGTCGCGTCGTCATGGCTCAGCACGGGGATGCCGGCCCGGCGCGCGGCCTCGGCCAGCCGGGCGCGCGCTGCCGGAATCTCGCCGCGCCGCGCGACGACCGATTCGGCAAGCGCCCGGAACGCATCCGCCTTCATCCCCGCGCGGCCCGCATACTTCGCAATGTGGGTCGCATCATCGAGCCGCCGTGCGATCGCCGGCGTATGGTCGTTGAAGCCGAGCAGATGCACCGACCCGTCGCCAATGCCCTCCAGCGCATCCTCGAGCGCGTCGAGGTTGTCCGCCTCGAAGCGCAGATGCACGCGCAGATCGGTCGCGGATGCCGCACGCGCCGCCGGCAACGCCGCCTTCAGCGCGCGCCAGGAGTCCAGCGACCGCAGTCCCGGCTCCCAGGACAGCGTCACGCCGAGAAAGGCCGTGGTGATGCCGCAGGCGATGAGTTGCGCTGCCGAATCGCGCAGAGCGAGGCCGATCGGCAGGTCGACCCCGGGGCGCGGCTGCATCTGCCGCTCATGCGCGTCGCCATGGATGTCGACCAGCCCCGGCAGCACGAGCAGCCCGGATGCGTCGAAGGGGCGCGCGCCGGCAACCGGCGCCTCCGCCACCTGGCCGCCTGCCAGCGCCAGCGCGCCCTCCGCCATCGCCCCGTCCCGCAGGACGGTGCCACCATTCAATGTCCACGCCATCGGATCAGGGCTCCACAACCAATTGCACCCGCCCGGCCGCATAGACCGCGAGCGTAAAGTCCACGGGCTCGCCCGCCGGGTCGACATTCACCGATTCGGCCATCAGCACGGGGCGGGAGCGCGACTGCTGGAGAAGATCCGCTTCCTCCGGCGTCGGCAGCCGCGCCGTGATGCGGGACGAACGGCGCCGGTAGTCCGCGACGCCGCAGGCCGCGAGGGCCGCCGTGATCGAGCCGTTCTGCCCCAGCGCCTCGGCCGCGGCGGTGCAGCGCGGCAGCGGGAAATGATGCTGGCCGAGCACGACCGGCCGTCCGTTCGAAAGCCCGAGCCGGTCGACACGCAGCACAAGCCGCCCGCGGCGGATGCCGAGCGCCTCGGCAACCTGCGTTTCCGCCGCGACCTCCGCGATCCGCAGGACACGCCCGGCCGGTTCACGGTTCTGCCGACGAATGAGTTCCGAAAAGCGCGTGCGCGGGCCGAGACGGTAGTCCACCACATCCTCCGCGACGAAGGCGCCGCGCCCCTGCTCGACGCGGATCAGGCCGCGCGCCTCCAGATCCTCGAGCGCGCGGCGCACCGTGTGGCGGTTCACGGCGAAGCGCGCGGTCAGCGCGGCTTCGGTGGGCAGGCGCTCGCCCGCACCCTTGCCGCCGCCGGCAATCTCGCCTTCCAGTGCCGCCGCGATCTGGCGCCACAGCGCGACGCCCTGGCCGCGGGCGAGCGGCGTGCCTGTCATCGAAACTTCAACCATGGGCGGTCAGGTCCGTGGGATATCCGTGTGGACTTTGTGCCGGGCGGATGTCTATTTGTCTAGATAAGTCAGATGAGCACCATGGACACCGCCCACACCGAACAGCGCCGCCATTGGATGGCCGTGCTCGCCCGCGCCTCCGGCGAGGACATCGCGGGACGTCTCGCGACGCTGCCGCCGCTGCCCCCGCACACACCCCTGCGCCCGGCCGAGACCGGCCTTGTCATGGTCCGCGGGCGCGCCGGGGGCGACGGCGCGGCCTTCAACCTCGGCGAGATGACCGTCACCCGCTGCGCCGTGCGCCTCGGCGAGCGGGTCGGCCATGCCTATGTCGCCGGGCGTGACAAGCGCCAGGCGGAACTCGCCGCGCTACTCGACGCGGCGTTGCAGGACCCCGCCTGGCATGACGCGCTGATGGGCGGTGTGGTCGTCCCCCTCGCCGCGGGCCAAGCGGCACGACGGGATGCGGAAGCGCGCCGCGCGGCGGCGACGAAAGTGGAGTTCCTCGCCATGCAGACGACGCGATAACGATGCTGACGCCAGGTTTCGCCGATCCGGTCCTCCACGCTCAGGCAGCCTTCCGCGCCGTGCTGGACGCGATGAGCCGCCCGGGCCGCGTGCAGCTTGCGGGCCCGGGCCTCGCACCCCCTGCGCCGCTGATGCGGGCATCAGCGGCCGTGCTGCTGAGCCTCGCCGATGCCGCAACGCCGGTGTGGCACGACGCCGGCGCCGATGCGGATGCCTGGCTGCGCTTTCATGCCGGCGCGCCAGTCGCGACGACGCCACGCGACGCTGCCTTCGTGCTGGCCACGGGCGCGCCGCCCACGCTTGCCGCGCTGGATGCGGGAACGGAGGAAGAACCCGAGCGCGGTGCGACGCTGCTGATCCAGGTCGAGGCCATCGAAGAAGGAACCGGCCTGCGCCTGACGGGCCCGGGGATCGAGCATGAGCACCGCCTGCTGGTGCGTGGCCTGCCGGATGGCTTCGTCGCGGCCTGGGCGGCAAACCGCGCGCTGTTTCCTCGCGGCGTCGATGTCATCCTGTGCGCGTGGGACCGGCTCGCCGCCCTGCCGCGTACCGTCGCGATCGCGGAGGGCTGATCCATGTATGTCGCGGTGAAGGGGGGCGAGCGCGCGATCTCCGCCGCCCATGCCTGGCTCGACGAGACGCGGCGCGGCGACCCGGCCGTGCCGGAACTCACCGTCGCGCAGATCGAGCAGCAGATGGGTCTCGCGGTGGATCGCGTGATGGCGGAAGGATCGTGCCATGACCGGTTCCTCGCTGCGCTCGCGATCAAGCAGGCGAAGGGGGATCTGATCGAGGCCGCCTTCCTGCTCCGCGCCTACCGCACCACGCTGCCGCGCTTCGGCGCGAGCGAACCGCTGGACACGGGCGCGATGCGGCTGCGCCGGCGGATCAGCGCCACCTACAAGGACCTCCCCGGCGGCCAGGTGCTGGGGCCGACCTTCGACTACACGCACCGGCTGCTCGATTTCGCGCTGGCCGCGGAGGGCGCGCCGCCGCCAGCCGCCCCGGAAGCCGCGGCGCCGGTCGCGCCCACGCCGCGCGTGACCGAACTCCTGGCGCGCGAGGGGCTGATGCAGCGCGAGGCGGCGGAACCCGGCGAGCCTGGCGACCTGACGCGCCAGCCCCTCACCTTCCCGGCCCCGCGCGACGTGCGGCTGCAGAATCTCGCGCGCGGGGATGAGGGCTTTGTGCTCGCCCTCGGCTATTCGACGCAGCGCGGCTATGGCGGCAACCATCCCTTCGTCGGCGAGATCCGCGTCGGCCACGTCACGGTGGAATTCACGCCGCCCGAGCTCGGCTTCCCGATCGAGATCGGCGAGATCGGCATCACCGAATGCCAGATGGTCAACCAGTTCAAGGGCAGCCGGACGGAGCCGCCGCAATTCACCCGCGGCTACGGGCTGGTGTTCGGGCATGGGGAGCGGCGCGCCATGTCGATGGCGCTGGTCGACCGCGCGCTGCGCTCCGCCGAACTGGGGGAGGACGTGACTGCGCCGGCGCAGGACCAGGAATTCGTGCTGTATCACTCCGACAACATCGAGGCGACCGGCTTCGTCGAGCACCTGAAGCTGCCGCACTATGTCGATTTCCAGTCGGAGCTCGAGAATCTGCGCACCATCCGCGCCGCGCTCGCCCGCGACAGCATGGCCGAGGCCGCCGAATGAACGCCCCCCTGGCAGGATACAACTTCGCCTATCTGGA
Source organism: Neoroseomonas rubea (assembly GCF_016106015.1). Taxonomy (GTDB): domain Bacteria; phylum Pseudomonadota; class Alphaproteobacteria; order Acetobacterales; family Acetobacteraceae; genus Neoroseomonas; species Neoroseomonas rubea. Next base: position 52,962 of record NZ_JACADQ010000004.1, on the reverse strand, counting down.
CGAGGCGACGAAGCGCATGCTCCGCCGCACCATCCTCAAGGCCGTCGCCGTCCCGGGCCACCAGATCCCCTTCGGCGCGCGGGAGATGCCGCTGCCCTATGGCTGGGGCACCGGCGGGATCCAGGTGACGGCGGCGATCCTCGGCCCTGCGGACACGCTGAAGGTCATCGACCAGGGCGCGGACGACACGACCAACGCCATCTCCATCCGTCGCTTCTTCACCCGCGTCGCCGGCGTGGCGACGACGGAGCGGACGGAGGAGGCGACGATCATCCAGACGCGCCACCGCATCCCCGAAGCGGCGCTGCGGGAGGACCAGATACTTGTCTACCAGGTGCCGCAGCCCGAGCCGCTTTCGAAGCTCGAGCCACGCCGCGCCGAGACCAAGCGCCTGCATGCGCTGGCCGATTACGGGCTAATGCATGTGCGGCTCTATGAGGACATTGCGCGGCTCGGCCACATCGCCAAGGCCTACGACTATCCGGTGATGGTGAACGGGCGCTACCTCATGTCCCCCTCCCCCATCCCGGCCTTCGACAATCCGAAGATGCACCGCATGGCCGCGCTGCAGTTGTTCGGCGCGGGGCGGGAGAAGCGCATCTACGCGATCCCGCCCTACACGGAGGTCCGCAGCCTCGACTTCGAGGACCATCCCTTCCGCCCGATCCGCGCGCCGCAGGCCTGCGCGCTGTGCGGCTCGCGCGAAAGCTACCTGGACGAGGTGATCACCGACGATCGCGGCGGGCGGGTCTTCGTCTGCTCGGACACCGATTACTGCGGCACGCGCGTTGCCGCGCAGAAGGGGGTGGCATGACGGGCGCGCTGCTTACGGCCGAGGGGCTGGACCTTCATTTCGGCGCCATCCCCGCCCTGGTGGATGTCGCGATCGGCGTCGCCGAGGGCGAGGTCGTCGCCATCGTCGGCGAGAGCGGGTCGGGAAAGACCACGCTGCTGCGCGTGCTGTCGGGCCAGATGGCCCCCGATGCCGGGACGGTGCGTTGGCTCGGCCAGGATGTCCACGCGATGGGCGAGGCCGCGCGCCGCCGCCTGATGCGCACCGATTGGGGCTTCGTCCACCAGAACCCGCGCGATGGGCTGCGTCTCAACGTCTCGGCCGGCGGCAATGTCGGCGAGCGGCTGATGGCCGTGGGCGCGCGCCACTACGGCAATATCCGCGCCCAGGCACTGGAGTGGCTGGCCAAGGTGGAGGTGGACGCGGCGCGGATCGACGACCTGCCACGCACCTTCTCGGGCGGCATGCAGCAGCGGCTGCAGATCGCGCGCACGCTGGTGACGCGCCCGCGCCTGGTGTTCATGGACGAACCCACGGGCGGGCTCGACGTCTCGGTGCAGGCGCGCCTGCTCGACCTGATCCGCGGCCTGTCGCGCGAACTGGGGCTGTCGGTGCTGATCGTCACGCACGACATCGCCGCCGCCCGGCTGCTCGCCGACCGCATCCTCGTGATGCGCCGCGGGCGCGTCGTCGAACAGGGGCTGACCGATCGCGTGCTGGACGATCCGCAGCATCCCTACACGCAGTTGCTCGTCTCCTCGGTGCTCGCGGCATGAGCCCGCTGCTCCGCACCGAGGGCCTCGCGAAGGCCTTCACGCTGCACCTCCAGGGCGGCACGCGCATCCCAGTCCTTGGCGGCGTCGACCTTGCCGTCCATCCGGGGGAGTGCGTGGCACTCTGGGGGCCGTCGGGCGCGGGAAAATCCACGCTGATGCGCTGCCTCTATGGCAATTACGGCGCGGGTGCGGGGCGCATCCTGCTGCGCCATGGCGGGGCGGAGATCGACCTCGCCACCGCCGACCCCCGCAGCGTCATCGCGGCGCGGCGGGAGACGATCGGCTATGTCTCCCAGTTCCTGCGCGTGATCCCGCGCGTGGCGACGCGCGACATCGTCGCCGAGCCGATGATCGCCCGCGGCGTGCCGAAGGCCGAAGCGGCCGCGCGCGCCTCGGCGCTGCTGCATCGGCTGAACCTGCCCGAACGGCTGCACGGGCTGCCGCCCGCCACATTCTCGGGCGGGGAGCAGCAGCGGGTGAACCTGGCGCGCGGCTTCGCGCCGGGCTATCCGGTGTTGCTCCTCGACGAACCCACCGCCAGCCTCGATGGCGCCAACCGCGCCATCGTCATCGCCATGATCAACGAGGCCAAGCAGGCCGGCGCCGCCATCGTCGGCATCTTCCACGATGCCGAGGTGCGCGAGGCCGTGGCCGACCGCCTCTTCGACGTGCTCCCCCAGCAGGACGCCGCATGACCGCCGAGACCATCCTGACCAACGCCCTCCTCGTCCTGCCCGGGGAGGTGCTGCACGGGACGATCGTGATCCGCGAGGGGCGCATCGCCGAGGTGCAGCCCGGCCGCAGCCATGTCGCCTCCGCGCGCGACCTCGAAGGCGATCACCTGATCCCCGGCGTGGTGGACGTGCACACGGACAATCTCGAGCGCCAGGTCCAGCCGCGCCAGAATGCGCGCTGGCCGTCGCGCTCGGCGATGATCGCGCATGACGCGCAATGCGCGGCGGCGGGCGTGACGACGGTGCTGGACGCGCTCTGCCTCGGCGACCTCGGCTTCGACCAGGGCCGGGGCCAGACCTTCCTCGACGGCGTGGCGGACCTCGATGCGCTGGCCGACACCGGCCTGCTGCGCAGCGAGCATTTCCTCCATCTGCGCTGCGAATTGCCGGCGGCCGACATGAAACCCGCCATGGAGCCCGTCTCCGACCATCCGCGCGTGCGGATGGTGAGCCTGATGGATCATTCGCCAGGGGTCGGCCAGTACCGCGACATCCCGCGCTATGTCGCGATGCGCCGCAAGCAGACGCAGATGACGGTGGAGCAGGTGGAAGCCCGCATCGCCTTCCTGCTTGACCAGCGCGCACGGCTGCGGGAGCCGCAGCGCGCCTGGCTGCTCGACCGCATCCGCCATCGCGACCTGCCGATCGCCTCGCACGACGACGAGACGGCGGAGGAGGTGCGTCGCAACCTCGCCGACGGCATCCGCATCAGCGAATTCCCGGTCACCATGGTGGCCGCCGAGGCCGCGCGCGATGCCGGGGTCGAGGTGATCGCCGGCGCGCCCAACATCGTCCGCGGCGGCAGCCATTCGGGCAATGTCGCCGCCGCCGACCTGGTGCGCGCAGGGGCGGCGGATGCCTTCGCCTCCGACTATGTGCCGGCCTCCATGATCGAGGCCGCCTGGCGCACGGTGGAGGAGACCGGCATCACGCTGCCCGCCGCCGTGGCCATGATCACGGACCGCCCGGCGCGCATGTGCGGGCTCGAGGATCGCGGCCGGCTCGCACCGGGGCTTCGGGCGGACCTCGCCCAGGTCGGCGCCGCGCACGGCATCCCGGTGGTGCGCCGCGTCTGGCGCGAGGGCCGTCGCGTCGCATGACGCCCTGGCGCATCGCGCTCTACTGGGCGCCGGAGGAGGACGACCCGCTGCACGCGCGGGGCAGCGCCTGGCTCGGCCGGGACGCGGCGACCGGTGACACTCTGGGCCAGCCCGTCCTGCCCGGCCTCGACATCGCGGAGCTCACCGCCGATCCGCGCGGCTACGGGCTGCACGCGACGCTGAAGCCGCCCTTCCGGCTGGCGTCCGGCTACGCCGCCGCGCGCGACGCGACCGCGGCCATTGCCGCGCGCATCGTGCCCTTCGACCTGCCGCCGCTCGCGGTCTTCGACCTGGACGGCTTCCTCGCGCTGCGCGAGACCGCCCCCTGCCCCGCCCTGCATGCCTTCGCCGATGCCTGCGTGGAAGCGCTGGACGAGCACCGCGCCCCGGCGACGGACGCCGAGATCGCACGCCGCCGCCCCGAGCGCCTGTCCGCGACGCAGCGCGCGCATCTGATGCGCTGGGGCTACCCTTACGTGTTCGAGGAATGGCGCTTCCACGTGACGCTCTCGCGCCGCCTTGCCGCGGCCGAGAAGGCCGTGGTGCTGCCGGCGGTGACCGAGGCCCTGGGCGGGGCGCCCGGCCATGCGCGGCGTGTCACCGCAATCAGCCTTTTCGTCCAGCCCGCCCCCGGCACGCCCTTCACGATCGCAGAGCGTCTTCCGCTGCGCGGGTGAGCGTCGCCAGCACGCGCGCGGCCCCTTCCTCCGGCGTCGCGTCGTTCATCACCGTCGCGATGTCGAGGCCAGGGGCGAGCGACATCTCCCGGGCGAGGCGCGCGGTGATGTCCTCCGTCGTCTCCCGCCCGCGCGCCGCGAGCCGCGCGGCTAGTACAGGGGTCGGCGCGGTGATCACCAACACGCGCATCCGGTAGCGGGACGCGGCCTCCGCCAGCACGCCGCGCGAAAGGTTCGCCACCACGACCCGCCGCGCCGCCACATCCGCCTCGATGTCGCGCGGGATGCCGTAGAGCAGGCCATGGACGTTCCACCAGAGCGCGAAGGCGCCGGCCTCCCGTGCCGCCTCGAACTCGTGCACGCTCAGCGCATGGTGTGTCTCCCCGCCCGCCTCGGCGGGGCGCGTGATGGCGCGCCGGACGAAGCGGAAGCGCGGATCGCCTTCCAGGCGTGCACGTGCGAGGCCCATCAGCGTGTCCTTGCCCGCGCCGGATGGCCCGACCACCGCCACCAGCATGCCCTTCGCCCCCGCAGGATTGACGGCCCCGGTTTGCTGCGCGACGAACATCCGCGCAAGACCGAGGAAGCGCTGAGATGTCCGCCGTCTCGCCGGAAATGATCGGCTTTCCCGCCAAGGAACCGCCCAGCATGTTCACCACCCGCCCCGAGATCATCGGCACCTTCGGCGCCGTCGCCTCCACCCACTGGCTCGCGAGCCAGGTCGGCATGGCGGTGCTGGAACGCGGCGGCAACGCCTTCGACGCGGCGGCGGCGGCCGGCTTCACGCTGCAGATCGTCGAGCCGCACCTGAACGGGCCGGGCGGCGACTGCCCCATCATCCTGCACAGCGCGTGCAGCGGCGCGCAGCAGGTGATCTGCGGCCAGGGGCCGGCCCCGGCCGGGCTGACGGTCGAGCATATGGGCGCCCACGGCCATGAGATCATGCCGGGCACGGGGCTGCTCGCGACGCCGGTGCCAGGCGCCTTCGACGCCTGGATGCTGATGCTGCGCGACCATGGCACCTGGTCGGTGCGCGACGTGCTGGCCTATGCCATCGGCTATGCCCGGCACGGCGCGCCGATGGTCCCGCGCATCCGCGCGACGATCGAGAGCGTCCGGCCGCTGTTCGAGAGCGAATGGGCAACATCGGCGGCGCTGTGGCTGCGCAATGGCGGGCCGGAGCCGAACGGGCTCTATGCCAACCCGACGCTGGCCGACACCTACGAACGCGTGGTGCGGGAAGCCGAGGCCGCCGGCGGCAGCCGCGAACGGCAGGTCGATGCGGCGCGGGACGCCTGGTATCGCGGCTTCGTCGCCGAGGCAATCGGCCGCTTCGCCGCCGCGACCGAGGCGATGGACACCTCAGGCCGACGCCATCGCGGCGTGATCACGGCCGATGATATGGCGCGCTGGTCCGCGCCCGTCGAGGCGCCGCTCGCCTTCGACTATCGCGGCCACACGGTGCTGAAGTGCGGCGCCTGGAGCCAGGGACCGGCGATGCTGCAGACGCTGGCGCTGCTGGCCGGCTTCGATATCGGCGCGATGGACCCGGTCGGCGCCGACTTCGTCCACCATGTGGTGGAAGCGCAGAAGCTGGCCTTCGCGGACCGGGAAGCCTTCTACGGCGACCCGGACTTCGTGGACGTGCCGATGGCGACGCTGCTCTCGCCGGCCTACACCGAGGCTCGACGCGGGCTGATCAGCGAGCGCGCCTCGATGGATTTCCGCCCCGGTTCGCCGGACGGCCGCACGCCGCGCACCGACTATGCCGCGGCGATCCGCCGGGCGCAGGAGCTCGCCGCGGCGGCGGGGTCCGGCGAGCCGACCGTCTCGCGCCTCGGCGCCTCGGGCGGCGACACCTGCCATGTCGATGTCATCGACCGGCACGGGAACATGGTGAGCGCGACGCCGTCCGCCGGCTGGCTGCAATCCTCCCCGGCCATTCCGGAGCTCGGCTTCTGCCTGGGCAGCCGCTGCCAGATGTTCTGGCTGGACGGGTCGCTGCCGAACGGTCTTGCGCCGGGCAAGCGGCCGCGCACGACGCTCTCGCCCTCGATGGTACTGCGGAACGGCAAGCCGTGGCTGAGCTTCGGCACGCCGGGGGGCGAGCAGCAGGACCAGTGGCAGCCCATCATGCTGCTGCGCATGATTCATCACGGGATGAACATCCAGCAGGCGATCGACCTGCCCTCCTTCCATTCCGAGCACTGGATCAGCAGCTTCTGGCCGCGCGGCGCGAAGCCCGGGAAGGTAGTGATCGAGGGCCGCTACGCGCCGGAGGTGCTGGACGCGCTCCTCGCCCGCGGCCATGTCGCGGAGATGGGCGGCGAATGGTCGGAAGGGCGGCTGACCGGCGCGCGGATCGAGCCCGACGGCACCATCCGCGCCGGCGCCAATCCGCGCGGCATGCAGGGCTACGCGGTAGGTCGCTGATGCGCGTCCTGCTCGCCATCGTCCACTTCTACAGGGCGGAGGAGGGGTCGACCCATTCCTCCACGGATGCGCATCGGCGCGACCAGCGCGCGGCGGTGCTGCGGCAGGTGATCGATTCCTGGCGCGGCATCTTCGGCGCGACGACGGCGATCAACATCGAGCACAAGCGCTTCGAAAGGCTGCGTGGCAGCGTCGACGGGCTCGACATCTGCGTGCTGACCAACGGGACCGACCATCTGCTGGACGAGGAGCATGCGAAGGCCCGCGGCGTGCGCCATGTGCGCGTGCAGGTGGACAACCCGCGCATGCTCGGCTTCGCCACGCGCCGACTCTTCGCCGAAGCGCGCAACGCCTACGACCTGTTCTGCTTTTCCGAGGATGACCTGCGCGTCGCGGATCCCGGCTTCGTCGCCAAGATCATGGCGTTCCAGGACGCATTCGGTCCGCGCCGAATGCTCATGCCGAACCGCTTCGAGTGGAACGCGGGCGGGCCGACGCTCAAGACCTGGATCGACGGGGATCTCCGCCCCGGGGTGATCGCGCGCTGGCGGGATGCACTGCCGGACGAGCCCTTCCTGCGGCTCGGCCGCACCGAATTCCGCCGCGCGCTGAACCCGCACAGCGGCTTCCATGCGCTCACCGCGCTGCAGCTCGCCCATTGGATGCGCCAGCCGCATTTCGCCGATGCCGATTGCGGCTTCATCGGGCCGCTCGAAAGCGCCGCGACGCTCGGGCCGCTCAAGATCTTCCCGATCTACAAGGCGTTCGGGACCGATATGGGCTTCCTCGAGATCGAACATCTCGACACGCGCTTTTCCTCCATGCGTCTTCCGGGAGCCTGACCATGCGGATCATCGACGCGCAGGTGCATATCTGGGGCAGCGGGACACCGAGCGGTGACCATCGCCAGGTCTCGGTCTTCACGGCGGAGGAATTGCTCGCGGAGATGAATGTTGCCGGCGTGGACGCCGCCGTGCTGCACCCGCCCGTCTCCTGGGACCCTGGCGCGAATGCGATCTCGGAGGACGCCGCCGCACGCTACCCGAAGCGCTTCGCGGTGCTGGGCCAGGTACCGCTCGACCAGCCGGAGGCGAGCCGCGCCGCGCTGCGCGGCTGGCGCAACCGACCCGGCCAGTGCGGCCTGCGCTATCCGCTGGTGCGTGCCGACCAGGAACGCTGGCCCTTCGACGGCACGATGGATTGGCTCTGGCCGGCGGCGGAGGAGGAAGGCCTGCCGATCGCCACCATGGCCTGGCGCTTCCTGCCGGAATTCGCGCGCATCGCCGAACGGCATCCGAGCCTGCGGCTGATCATTGACCATTGCGGGCTGATCCGCCACGCGAAGGGCACCGCAGCCTTCGAGAACCTCACCGCCGTCTGCGCGCTGGCCCGTTTTCCGAATGTCGCGCTGAAGGCAACGGGTGCGCCCGGCTATTCGCTCGATCCCTATCCCTTCCGCGACATCCATGACGGGCTGCAGCGCCTGTATGACGCCTTTGGCCCGGATCGCTTCTTCTGGGGCACGGACATCACGCGCATGCCCTGTTCCTGGCGCCAGTGTATCACGCTCTTCACCGAGGAACTGCCCTGGCTGCGCGGCCCGCAGATGGAACGCGTGATGGGCGGCGCGGTCTGCGACTGGATCGGCTGGGCGCCGCCGGCCTAGAAGATGCCCATGGCAAGGCCGGCGCCGAGCGCCGCGCCGAGCTCCTCGCAACGAGCCACATCCTCCGGCGGGATCGTCTTGGGCGCGAGGATGGCCTCCGGCGTCTGCGCATGGGTGCAGACGATCAGCGGCTCCGCCACCAGCCGCAGCCGCCAGCCCGTCGTGATGCGCGACATCTGCCGCACGGCGTTCGTCCCGTCGCTGCCCGCGCAGACCATCAGCGCATGGGGCCGGCCCTCGATGCGGCCGAGCGCGGCGTAGTAGCTGCGATCAAAGAAGTCCTTCATCAGGCCGGAGATGGCGGCGAGGTTTTCCGGCGTCCCGAAAATGTAGCCATCCGCCGCCAGCACGTCGTCCACCTGCGCCTGCGCCGCATGCAGCAGGCGCACGACCACGCCCTGCCCGGCCGCGGCGGCCGCGGCGGCCTCGGCCATCTGGCACGTACCCCCGGTCATGGAATGGAAGACGATCAGCAGCGTCTTCGTCATGGCCGCCCCCGCGCCTACACTCGCTGCGCGAACATAGGGGAGCGAACAGCATGACCGACGAGACCGCGCATAGCGCGCTGCGCAGCACCGGCCGCCAAGCGATGAGGGAAGTGCTGGGCGAAGGCTACATGGCCCGCCGCGACGCCAGCACCACGCCGCTGAACCAGGCGCTGCGGCACCTGTCTGAGGAATTCCCCTACGCCAGCCTCTGGACCCGCGACACGCTGACGCGCCGGGAGCGCAGCATGATCACCATCGGCATGCTGGTCGCGATGAGCCAGCACCACGAGCTCCGCGGACATCTCGTCGGCGCGCTGAACAATGGCTGCACTCCGGAGGAGATCGCCGAGGTCATCACCCATTCCTGCGCCTATGCTGGCTTCCCCGCCGCCATCGCCGCGATGCGGACGGCGGAGGAGGTGCTGAAGGAGCAGGGACGCGCCTGATCAGCGCGCGCGCGGCCCGGTGCGGCGCGGGGCGGGCGTACGGCTCGCCTTCGCCGTCTCGGGCGTCGCGGCGCCGCCCGCTGCCTTCGCAGCCTGGGCGCGGAGGTCGGCAATGGTGGCGCGGTTGGTCACCTGCTCGGGGTTGGTGCGGACCTCGACCAGCGCAGGCTTGCCGGACGCCAGCGCGCGCTTGACCGCGGGCACCAGTTCCTCGGTCCGCTCGACGATCTCGCCATGGCCGCCGAAGGCCTCGATGAACTTGGCGAAGTCCGGGTTGGTCAGCGCGGTGCCGGACACGCGGTGCGGATAGGTCCGTTCCTGGTACATCCGGATCGTGCCGTACATCTGGTTGTTGAAGACCAGGATCACGGGATTGACCGAATGGTGGAAGGCGGTCGCGATCTCCTGCCCCGTCATCAGGAAGCCGCCATCGCCGACGAAGCCGATCACCGCACGCTCGGGATGGGTGATCTTGGCGCCGATCGCGGCGGGCACGGCGTAGCCCATGGCGCCGTTCGTGGGCCCGAGGAAATCCTGCTTCTCGCCGAAATGCATGAAGCGGTTGGGCCAGGTCGCGAAGTTGCCCGCATCGGTCGTGAAGATCGTGTCCTTGGGCAGTTCCTTCTCCAGCGCCTGCAGCGCAGAGGCGAGGTTCAGCGGGCCCTCGTAGTCCGGCGGCACGGCCTGGGCCACGCGCAGCGCGCGCAGTTCCTTCGTCCAGGCGCCCCAGCCGGGCTTCTTCACGGCGCCGGCCGCCTTGGCCGCGGCGGCGAAGGCATTGACCTCGGAGACGATGCCGAGCGCGGGTCGATAGACGCGCCCAATCTCCGCCTGGTCGGGATAGACGTGGACGATCGGCGTCGCGCCGGCCATGTCGAGCAGGGTGTAGCCCTGGCTCACCGGCTCCCCGATACGGGTGCCGATGGCAATGATCAGGTCGCTTTCCTTCGCCTTGGCGACGAGCCCGGCATCGGCGCCGACGCCGAGGTCGCCGACATAGTTGGGCGAGGTCCCATCGAACAGCCCCATGCGTCGGAAGGCGACCGAGACCGGCAGGTCGTTGGCGAGCAGCCAGTCGCGGATGTCGGCCTTCCCCTGCGCGGTCCAGCGCGACCCGCCGAGCACCGCGAGCGGCTTCTTCGCGCGCCCGAGCATCTCCATCAGCCGCGGCAGCGCCTGCGGCGCGGGATTGGGCGGCAGCACATCCGCCGGGCAGATGTCAGGCGCCGAGGCGAGACGCTTCTGCATCTCCTCGCTGATCGCGACCACGACGGGGCCGGGCCGTCCGGAGGTCGCGACGTCGAAGGCGTGCGCCATCAGCTCCGGGATGCGCTTCTCATCGTCGATCTGCGTCACCCACTTGGCGAGCGGGCCGAACATCCGGCGGTAGTCGACTTCCTGGAACGACTCGCGATCCGTCTCCTCGACCGGGATCTGGCCGACCAGCAGCACGAGCGGCGTCGAATCCTGGAAGGCGACATGCACCCCGATCGCGGCATGGCATGCGCCCGGCCCGCGCGTGACGATGGCCACACCCGGCTTGCCGGTCAGCTTGCCGTAGGCTTCCGCCATGTGAACGGCGCCCGCCTCGAAGCGGCAGGTCACCAACTGCAGCCGGTTCCGCACTGAATAGAGGCCATCGAGCAGGTCGAGATAGGACTCGCCCGGCACACAGAAGGCATGCGTCACCCCCTGTGCCACCAGCGCATCCGCCAGCAGCTTTCCTCCCGTGCGCCCCTGAGGGGCGCGCCGCGCCTCAACCATCCGGCCGTCCTTCCCGAATCACCGTCATCGTGGCCTGGAGGCTAACGCCTCTCGCCCTGCGCGTCACTCTGCCGGCTGGGGCCCGTGCCCGGCGCGCGGCCGGCTCTCGAGCGCGGCGAGCTTCGCCGCGATGGCGCCGATCGGCTTGGTGTAGGGCGCGAGCAGCAGGTAGAGCGCCGGCACCGCGTAGAGCGTGACGAAGGTCGAGAAGCTGATGCCCCAGACGATGACCACGCCGAGCGCCTGTCGGCTTTCCGCCCCCGCGCCCGTCGCCATGGCGAGAGGCACGGCGCCAAGCACCGTCGCGATCGAGGTCATGAGGATCGGCCGCAGCCGCACGACCGAGGCTTCCAGTACCGCATCGCGCACCGACATGCCACGGTCGCGCAACTGGTTGGCGAACTCCACCACCAGGATGCCGTTCTTCGCCATCAGGCCGATCAGCAGGATCATGCCGATCTGGCTGAAGACGTTGAGCGACTGTCCCGTCCACCAGAGGCCGAGCAGCCCGCCAGTGATGGCGAGCGGTGTCGAAAGCAGGATGATCAGGGGGTGGACGAAGCTCTCAAACTGCGCCGCCAGCACGAGGAACACGACGAGCAGCGCCATGGCGAAGGTGACATAGAGCGCGCCCGACGACTCCCGGAATTCCAGCGACTGCCCGCGGTAGGAGATTCGCGCCTCGCCCGGCAGCACCTCCCGCGCGACGCCGTCGAGGAAGGCAAGCGCATCACCGAGCGAGTAGCCCGGCGCTAGGGAGGCGGTGATGGTGATGGCGCGCACGCGGTCCTCGCGCGAAAGGGTCTGCGCGCGCGCACGCTCGGACAGCGTCACCACGTTCGATAGCGGCACAAGGCCGCCGGAGGCGGTACGAACAAAGACGTTCTGTAGGTCGTAGGGCGACAGGCGGAGTTCGTCCGGCGCCTGGAGCAGTACCTTGTACTCCTGGCCGCCGACGACGTAGGTCGTGACTTCGCGCGAGCCCATCATGGTCTCGATGGTCCGGCCGACGGCGGCAATGGAGATGCCGAGATCCGCGGCCTTCCGCCGGTCGATCTCGACGCGGACCTCCGGCTTCGTTTCCTTGAAGTTGTGATCCAGGTTGAGAAGGCGCGGATTCGTCCTCGCCCGTTCGAGGAAGACGTCGCGCCACTGAACCAATGTGTCGTAGTCGGGCCCGCCGATCACGAACTGCACGGGCGGCTGGAAGCCCCGCTGGCCGAGCGAGGGCGGGTTGAGCGCGAAGCCGCGCACGCCAGGGATCTGGGCGATGCGCGGGAAGACCTCGGCGGCGATCTCCTGCTGCTTGCGCTCGCGCTCCGCCCAGGGTGCCAGGCGGATGAAGACGTTCGCGACATTGCCAACGGCCGGGCGCTGGAAGCCGCCGACGGTCGCGAAGACCGCCACCGCTTCCCCGCTGTCGACATAGCGCTGGAGCAGGCGTTCGATCTGCATCACGTGTTCCATCGTGTAGCCGAAGGAAGCGCCCTCCGGCCCCGTCGTCGGGATGATGACGACGCCACGATCCTCGGTCGGCGCGAATTCCTTCGGCAGCGCCTGGTAGAGCAGCGCGGCGAAGGCACAGACCGCTCCGGAGGCGCCAAGCACCAGCACCGGCGCCCGCAGCGCCCGGTCGAGCGTCCAGCGCAGCGCCCCGTTCATGCCGAGGAAGAAGGGCTCGGTCACGCGCACGAGCCAGGTCTCGCCCTCATGCGGCTTGAGGAGCTTCGAGCACATCATCGGCGTCAGGGTCAGCGCGATCAGCCCCGAGAAGACCACCGATGCCGCGAGGGCCAATCCGAATTCGGTGAACAGTCGCCCCGTATTGCCGCCCATGAAGGACAACGGCACGAAGACCGCCACGAGCACGAGAGTCGTCGCGATGACCGCGAAGGCGATCTCCCGCGCGCCGAGCAGGGAGGCGAGCAGCGGATCCTCCCCTTCCTCGATCCGGCGATGGATGTTCTCCAGCACGACGATCGCGTCGTCCACGACAAGGCCGATCGCCAGCACCAGGCCGAGCAGCGTCAGCACGTTGACCGAGAAGCCGAGCGCCGCAGTCGCGATGAAGGAGGCGATGATGGAGACCGGGATCGCGACCGCCGGTATGATCGTTGCGCGCACGCTGCGCAGGAACAGGAAGATGACGCCGACCACGAGCAGCAGCGCGATCATCAGCGCGTGCTCGACCTCGTAGATCGATTGGCTGATGAAGAGGCTCTCGTCGTAGCCCGTGACCACGTCCACGCCCTCGGGCAGGGAGGGACGGATCAACTCCATCTCCGCTTTCACGCCATTCGCGACCGACAGCGTGTTGGCTGTGGACTGGCGGAGGATGCCAAGCCCGATCGCCGGGCGGCCGTTGATGCGGTACGCGCCGCGCGTGTCCTCCGCCGCGACCTCGATCCGCGCGACCTCGCCGAGCAGAACCTGCGCGCCGCTCGTGCCGCGGGTGACGACGATTTCGCGGAACTGCTCGGGCCGGCTCATGCGGCTGTCTGTTCGGACCGTCAGTTCACGCTGCTGGCTCTCGATCCGCCCGCCAGGCAGTTCGACATTCTCGCGCCGGATCGCGTCCTCGATGTCCTGGACCGTCAGGTTGCGCGCCGCAAGCGCTTGGCGGTCGAGCCAGACGCGCATGGCGAAGCGCCGCTCGCCGGAGATGATGATCTGCGCTACGCCTTCGACGATCGCAAGCCGGTCGACTATGCGCCGCCGCGCGATATCGGTCAGGTCGAGCGGCGTCAGCCTGTCCGAGGCGAGCGCGATCCAGAGGATCGGCCGGCTGTCGCCGTCCACCTTCGCGACGACCGGCGTGTCTGCCTGCTCCGGCAGGCGCGCAAGGGCACGGGCGACGCGGTCGCGCACATCGTTCGCCGCGCTGTCGACATCGCGCGTGAGGCGGAATTCCAGGGTAATCTGGCTACGCTCGTCCCGTGACTGGGACGACATGGACTTGACGCCCTCGATCCCGGCCACCGCGGCTTCGAGGATCTCGGTGATCTGGCTGTCGACCACCGGGGCCGAAGCACCGCGATAGGTGGTCGTGATCTGGATGATCGGCGGGTCGATCGCCGGATACTCGCGGATCGGCATCCGCAGGAGCGCGAAGATGCCGAGGACCGTGAGCATCAGGGAGATGACGGTCGCGAAGACCGGCCGCTTGATCGAGACGTCGGAGAGGACCATCGCCCGCCGCCCTCCCTGTCAGCTCGTCGGCCGCGTGAGCGTTTCTGTGACGCGTACGGGCAGGTCGTTGCGCAGCCGCTGGATGCCGCGCACCACGACAGGCTCGCCGGCATTCAGGCCTTCGCGCACCTCGACCTCGCCCGGCAGGCGCAGGCCGAGCCGGACTTCCTGCCGCCGCGCCCGCCCGTCCCGCACCACGAAGACGAAGGCACGGTCGCCGACCGGGTCGATCGCTTCCTCGGCGATCAGAAGCGCCTGCTCGCGCTGTTCCAGGACAAGTTCGACGGTGAGGAACAGGCCGGGGCGCAGCGCCTCGTCCGAATTGTCGAACTCGCTGATCACGCGCACCGAGCGCGTGGCCGGGTCGATGCGCGTATCGATTACCGCGACCGTGCCCAGGAACCGCCGGCTCCCATAGGCATTGCTGCGTGCCGTGACGCCGCTGCCGACGCGGATGCGCGCCAGGTGCACTTCCGGTACCGCGAACTCGACGCGCACGCGCGCGGTGTCGTCGAGCGTGGTAATCGCCGTGCCCGGCTGGATCAGCGCGCCCGGGCTGACCGCGCGCAGGCCGACGCGACCGGCGAAGGGCGCGATGACGCGCAGTTCCTCGAGCCGCGCCTCGGCCTGACGGACGCGCCCCTCGGCCTGCCGTGACAGTGCCTCCAGTGTTTCCAGCCGCTGCGCCGCGATCGTCTGGCCCGCCTGCAACTGGCGTGCGCGAACCAGCTGGTTGCGCGCGTCGTCGAGCAGCGCGCGCGCCTGATCGAGCTCGGCGCGCAGCGCCGCCGCGTCGAGTTGCACCAGCGTCTCGCCCGCGGGTACGAGCTGTCCCTCGGTGAAGCGGATCGTCTCCACGATGCCGGCCACCTTGCTCGTGATGGTCACGGCTTCCCGGGCGCGGACCGTGCCGACGCTTTCGACGCGTTCCACAACGGGCGCGACGCGCACTGGCTGCACGATCACGCCGACCGGCCCGACCGGCCCGCCACCCCTCGCCTGCTGCTGCGCCGGCTGCAGCCCGAGCAGCTGCGCCGGCGCTGGAACGCCAAGCTTGTCCGCGTAGAAATGCCATCCGGCCCCGGCACCGCCGAGCAGCGCCAGTATCGCGACCTGGGTGATCGTGCGCATCGTCAGCCCGCCGAGTTACCTAAGGCTATCTGATGCCTGCGGAGGAATTCGGCAAGCCTACGGGTCTCCAGGGCTCACGGCGCGACGGCCCGGATGCAGCGCGCCATCCGCCCGGGCCCCATGGGCCGCGCCTCCGGCACCCCCTGCTGGCAGGCCGGTTCGGCGATCGGGCAGCGCGGCGCGAAGGAACATGCCTCGGGCAGTTTCTCGAGGCTCGGCGGCGCGCCCGGGATCGTCGTCAGGCGCTTGCCGCGCATGCCGCCATGGACCGTGGCGCCGAGCAGCCCCTGCGGATAGGGATGCAGCGGCCCAGCCATGAAAGGGCCGACCGGGCCTTCCTCGACGACGCGTCCGGCGTACATGACGGCCACGCGGTCGGCGATCTCGCCCGCCACGCCCAGGTCATGGGTTACGAAAATGACACCCATGCCGAGCTTCTCCTGCAACTCGCGCAGCAGAAGCAGCACCTGGATCTGCACCGTGGCATCGAGCGCCGTGGTGGGCTCGTCCGCCAGCAGCAGCTTCGGCTTGCAGGCAAGCGCGACCGCAATCATCGCGCGCTGCCGCAAGCCGCCGGACAACTCATGCGGGTAGGCCGCGAGTCGTCGCTTCGCCGAGGGGATCTGCACAAGTTCGAGCAATTCCAGCGCCCGCGCATCCGCCGCGCTGCGCGACGCCCCTTCGTGGCGCTGCACGGCCTCGGCAATCTGTCGCCCGATGGTGAAGACCGGATCGAGCGCCGTCATCGGCTCCTGGAAGATCATCGCGACGTCGCCGCCGCGGAAATCGGCGAGTTGACGCTCGCTCATCGCCTGCACGTCGCGGCCGGCGACCTCGATGCTGCCGCCGACCTTGGCCTGCTTCGGCAGCAGCTTCATCAGGGCGCGCAGCGTGACCGACTTGCCGGAGCCGGACTCGCCCAGCAGGCACAGCACCTCCCCCTGCGCGAGGTCGAGGTCGACGCCGTTGACCGCGTGGACCGTCGTGTCGCGGTTGACGAAGCGCACGCTCAGGTCCCGCGCGCGGACCAGAGGGGCCGCGGGGTCCATCTTCAGGGCGGCGCTCATGCGGCGATCCTCGGTGCGGCGCCATGGCCGCTGCCGGGCATGACGGCGTGGCAGGCGGCCTCGTGGCCCGCGGTCAGGTGGGCGGAAGGCGGCTCGCGCTCGGCGCAGACCGCCTCGGCCATCGGGCAGCGCGTGCGGAAGCGGCAGCCGGAGGGCGGGTTGACCGGGTTCGGCGGGTCGCCCGTCAATGGCGGCTCGGTCCGCCGCTTCGACGGATCCATCGACGGCCGGGAGGCGAGCAGCGCGCGCGTGTAGGGATGCGCGGGGCGGTCGTAGATCTCCTCCACCGGCCCGGTCTCGGCCACCTTGCCGAGATACATCACCAGCACCCGGTCGCTGATGTACTGCACCACGTTCAGGTCGTGGCTGATGAAGGCGTAGGTGAGGCCGAACTTCTCCTTGAGGTCCATCAGCAGGTTCAACACCTGCGCCTCGACAGACTTGTCCAGCGCCGAGACCGGCTCGTCCAGGATCACGAGGCGCGGCTGCAAAGCGAGCGCACGGGCGATGTTGATGCGCTGGCGCTGGCCGCCGGAGAGCTCGTGCGGATAACGGCGGGCGAATTGCGCAGGCGCGAGGCCGACGGCCGCGAGCAGGTCGTGCGAGCGTTCCCGCGCCTCGGTCGGGGAGACGCCATGCACCTTCGGGGCGAAGGCGATCGTCTCCTCGATCGTCAGGCGCGGATTGAGCGAGGCATAGGAATCCTGGAACACCATCTGCACCTGGCGGCGATAGTCGCGCAGCGCGATGCCGCCCGCCTGGTCGTTTCCGCCCACGGATTCGCCATCGAAGACCATCTCCCCGGCATCCGGGTCGAGAAGGCGCATGAGCAGGCGAGCGGTGGTGGACTTGCCGCAGCCGGACTCGCCGACGATTCCAAGCGTTTCCCCCTTGCGGATGGTCAGGTCCACCCCGTCCACGGCGCGGACCACCGCCACCTGCCGGCCGAACAGGCCGCCACGGATGGGGAAATGCTTCACGAGGCCACGGACTTCGAGCAGCGGCTGGGCGGGGCCGCCGCGATCGGGCGCCTGGGTGAGCTGTGTCATGTCCTCCGGACTAGCAACCATCGTGCCGCGACCTCCCGCCCCGGCGACTCCATGGCCACCGGTATGCCTGCCCAAGCCTCGGGCGTTTCGCCCATTCCCGCGCCAGCATGCCGCGTTGCCGCCGCCCGTGCTAGGAGGGAACCGGACGGGTTGGAGGCAGGCCGATGCGGGCGATCTTCGTCATGATCAAGTGCGACATGGGCCAAGCCTACCGCGTCGCCCGCGACATGGCCGACGGGATCGAGGAGCTGTCCGAGATGCATTCCATCTCCGGCCAATACGACCTGCTCGGGAAGTTCTACCTGGAGGCCGACCGCGACATCGGCCTGTTCGTGGTCGAGAAGATCCAGACCGTGCCCGGCGTGAAGGACACCTACACGCTGCAGACCTTCAACGCCTTCTCGGGGCCGCGGGGCTGATTGTGGCGCGGCGCCACGAAGGCGCCGCGGCTTCGCCAGGGCAAGGCCCCGCGCCCGACATGGCGCAGGCGAAGAATGCAGGCGTCGGGAGGTTCCCTGCCATGCGTCTCATCCCTGCCCTTGCTCTCTCCGCCAGCCTCGCGCTCGGCGCCTGCACCAATCCGGACGGTTCGACCGACTGGGGCAGCACGCTCGCTCTCGGCGGCGGCGTCGCGGCGCTGACCGGCGTCGCGCTGCTCGCCGCCAACAACAGCGACGACCGGCGCTACCGCCGCGACTACCGCAGCCAGGGTGGCTATTACCACCAGCAGCGGCGGCACGCCGGCTACTACCGGGACCGCGGCTACCAGCGATCCTACTGGTAGGCGTCACCCTCGCCGACTGAAGAACAGACCTGCGGCCGGCGCGGCCGGCGCAGCCGGCCGAGCGCCCGAATGGGCGCCGCCGCAAGTGCGGCGAAGCCAAGCGCAGCGCCGGCGCTTGAGGGGCCGAAGGTGCAACCTTCGGCCTTCAAGTTTCAGTCCCAGCCGACCGCGCCGGGCATCTCCTTGATGGCCGGCGCGGCACGCAGCGCGGCGAGGTCCGGCGCCGGCCGGCGCAGCACCGGGTCGTGAGCGAAGGCCTCCTCGATCGCCGCCGCGACGCGCAGAACCAGCGCATCGCCTCCGCGCGGTCCCACGATCTGCAGCCCGAAGGGCATGCCGAGCCGGTCCAGCCCCATCGGCAGCGAAATTGCCGGATGGCCGCAGAGCGTCGGGTAATAGGCGCAGGCGAGCCAGTGGAAGTAGGTCCGCGTCGGCTTGCCGTCGATCTCGGCCGGGTAGAGTTCCTTCCACGGCCGTGGGGAAATTGTGATCGCGGGCGTGATCAGCACGTCGTGCCGGGCGAAGAAATGCTGCCACGCACGGTACATGCGCGTCTGCGCCTGGGTCGCGTGCGCCGCGTCCTCGAGCGTGTAGCGCAGCCCTTCCTCGACATTGGCGCGGACATTCGGGCCTACATCCTGCGGGCGGGTGCGGACCTTCTCCAGATGCGCGGAGAGGAAGCCCATGGCGCGCAGCACCTCGAAGGCCTCGTCGCCGCCGCGGCAATCGGGGTCCGCCTCCTCCGCCACGCCGAACAGCTTCGCCACCGCCTGGGCGCGGCCTGCGAAGACCTCCCGGATATGCTTTTCGACCGGCGCCTGGCCGAAATCGGCGCTGACCGCGAGCCGCAGCGAGGCGAGGTCGATCGGCTTCAGCGGATGGTAGCGATCGGGCACGCCGCGCACCGCTTCACCGGGCAGCGTGTAGGCAAGCGGGTCCATCGCATCATCCGACGCCATGGCCGAGAACAGCAGCGCGGTGTCAGGCACGCTGCGCGCCATCGGTCCCAGCACCGGCAGGCCGGACCACCCATGGCCGCGCTTTTCCGAGGGCACCACGCCCGGCGAGGGCCGGTAGCCCACGATGCCGTTGAAGGCCGCCGGGTTACGGAGGGAGCCGCCCGTGTCGGAGCCGGAGCAGATCGGCGCCATGCCGCAGGCAAGCGCAACGCCCGACCCGCCGGAAGACCCGGCCGCGGACTTGGTCGGGTCGAAGGGATTGCCCGTCACGCCATAGACGGCGTTGCGCGTGTTCGCGCCGGCGCCGAATTCCGGCGTGTTCGTCTTGCCCATCACGATCGCGCCTGCGCGGCGAAGGTTCGCGACCATCCCGCAATCGGCTTCCGGGACAAAGTCCTTGTAGATCGGGCTGCCATAGGTGGTGACGAGGGCCTTCGTCTCCTCCAGGTCCTTGATGCCGACCGGAAGGCCGTGCAGGGCGCCGAGCGCCTCGCCCTTCATTACGGCCGCTTCCGCCGCCTTGGCGCCCGCGCGGGCCGCCGCCTCGTCCAGCGCGACCATGGCGTTGACGGCGTGGTTCACCTCGCCGATCCGCTTCAGGCAGGAGTCGAGCAGCTCCACCGGCGAGAGGGCACGGCGCCCGATCAGGCGGCGGGCCTCGACGGCCGAGAGGTCGCAGGGTTCGGTCATGCGCCGAGTTCCTTTTCGTAAGCATCGCGCGTGCGCTGGTCGAAGCAGGCGAAGGTGACGTCGAGGTCGCCGTCGTCCGAAGTTTCCCCCCGCATCGTCGCGAC
Source organism: Neoroseomonas rubea (assembly GCF_016106015.1). GTDB lineage: Bacteria > Pseudomonadota > Alphaproteobacteria > Acetobacterales > Acetobacteraceae > Neoroseomonas > Neoroseomonas rubea. The sequence continues at coordinate 33,112 of NZ_JACADQ010000004.1, read as the reverse complement.
CGCAATCCGGGTCGCGTCCTGCAAGGGGTAGCCGAAGGTGCCTGTGGAGATGGCGGGGAAGGCGATGGACCGGTCGCCCGCCGCGCGGAGCAGCGCGAGGCTGTTCCGATAGCACGCGGCCAGGAGCGCCGGCTCACCCGCCCCACCGCCGCGCCACACCGGCCCGACGGCGTGGATGACGTGCCGCGCCTTGAGCGCGAAGCCCGGGGTGATCCGGGCCTCCCCCGTCGGGCAGGGCGCGAGCGGCCGGCAGGCCTCGATCAGCCGGTCCGCCCCCGCGGCGCGGAAGATCGCGCCGCAGACGCCGCCGCCCATCGCCAGGCGTTCATTCGCCGCGTTCACGATCGCGTCGACATCGAGCGTCGTAATGTCGACGACGATGGCGCGCAGCGCCATGCCCGGTGCCTCAGTAGCCGAGGGCGCAGCCATCCTTGCGCGGGTCGGAACCGCCGACGAGGCAGCCCTTCTCCCGGTCGATGAAGATGGCCTGGCCGCCGCCATGCGGCTTGTCGATCAGTTCGCAGGTATGGCCGAGCCGGTTCAGGCGATCGACCACGCTGCCGGGAATGCCGCGTTCCACCTGCACCTTGCCGTCCTGCGGCATCAGGCGCGGATGGTCGATCGCCTGCTGCACGTCGAGGCCGAACTCGAAATGGTTGGTCAGGAACAGGGTCTGGCCGGTCGGCTGGAAGCGCCCGCCCATGACGCCATAGGGCATGATGGCCTGGCCGTCCTTCATCACCATGCCGGGGATGATGGTGTGCAGCGGCCGCTTATTCGGCGCGATGCAGTTCGGATGACCTTCCTGCAGGCGGAAACCGAAGCCGCGGTTCTGCAGCATCACCCCGGCCTTCTCGGCGAGGATGCCGGAGCCGAAGCCCTCGAACAGCGAGTTGATGAAGGAACAGGCATTGCCGTCCTTGTCCACGACACACAGGTAGACCGTGTCCTTGTGCCGGGCGAAGTCGCTCTCGCCGGCCGGCGGCAGTTCGGCCATCGCGGCCTCGTCGCGGATGATCCCGGCGAGCCGGCCGAGATACTCGTCCGACAGCAGCTTCGCGACCGGCACGTCAACCATGGAGGGGTCGGCGAGGAAGGCGTCGCGGTCGCGGTAGACGAGGCGCGCGGCCTCGATGTGGCGATGGTAGCGCTCGGCGCTCCAGGGCCCCTGCTCCGGCGTCGCCTTCTTGCCGAGGATGCCGAGGATCTGGAGCACATGCATGCCGACGCCGTTCGGCGGGCACTGGAAGACCTGCATGCCGCGCCAGTCGATCGAGATCGGCTCGACGAACTCCGCGACATCGGCGCCGCGGGCGAAGTCCTCCTCGGTATGCGTGCCGCCGGCGGCGCGCAGCGTCGCGACGATGTCGGCCGCGACCTCGCCCTCATAGAAGGCCTTCTTGCCACGCGCGGCGATGGCCCGCAGCGTGCGGGCCAGTTCCGGCTGCACGAAGCGGCTGCCGAGCGTCGGCGCCTCGCCACCCTTGAGGAAGCGCCGGGCCGAGGCCTCGTGCTTCATCAGCTTGCCGACCGAGCCCTGCCAGTCAGTCGCCACGCGCGGGGAGACGGCGAAGCCTTCCTCGGCATAGCGGATCGCGGGCTGGAGGATCGCGTCGAGGCCGAGCCGCCCATGGGTGCGGTTGAGCAGTTCCCAGGCGCTGATGGCCCCCGGCACGGTGACCGAATGCGCGGAGGTGTTGACCATCGCCGTCAGCCCCGCGGCGCGCAGCGCCTCGGGCGTCGCACCGGCGGGCGCGCGGCCCGAGCCGTTCAGCGCGATCACCTGCGAGGATCCTGCCGGGACGTACAGACAAAAACAGTCGCCGCCGATGCCGGTGCTGTGCGGCTCGATCACGCATTGCACGGCGCAGGCCGCGATGGCGGCGTCCAGCGCATTGCCCCCGGCGCGCAGGATGTCGAGCGCGGCGAGCGTCGCCTGAGGCATGGAGGTGGCGGCCATGCCATTCGTGCCATAGGCGGGGCTGCGGCCGGGCAGGTGGAAGTCACGCATCTTGAATGAGTCCGTTTCCTGGGAATTGCGCACCTCATGCATCGGGACGCCCGGCAGGGAAAGCCCCGCTTGGCGCGGGTCAGCCCTTCGCATCGGAAGCGACCCGGTCTAAGGGGGGCGCCATGAGCGGCACCGCGACCATCGAGGATTTCGACCGGATCGACATCCGGGCCGGCACCATCGTCGATGCCCAGCCCTTCCCAGAGGCCCGCAAGCCATCGATCCGCCTCTGGATCGATTTCGGCGGCAGCCTCGGCGTGAAGCGCTCCTCCGCCCAGATCACGGCGCATTACGCACCGGACCGGCTGATCGGGCGGCAGGTGATGGCGGTGGTGAACTTCCCGCCGCGGAAGATCGCCGGCTTCGAGAGCGAGGTGCTCGTCCTCGGCGTGCCGGACGAGAACGGGGCGGTGGTGCTACTGAAGCCCGACCTCAGGGTGCCCGACGGGGGGAAGATGTTCTGATGGCGCAGAGATACTACACGGTCAGCTGGGACCAGTTGCACCGGGACAGCAAGGCGCTCGCCTGGCGGCTGCTGGAAAAGGGCCCCTATCGCGGCATCGTCGCGATCACCCGTGGCGGGCTCATTCCCGCCGCCATCATCGCGCGGGAACTCGACTGCCGGCTGATCGAGAGTGTTTCCATCGTCACCTATGACGAGGAGAAGCGCGGCGCGCCACGCGTCGCCAAGCCCCCGGTCGCGGCGGGCGACGGCGAGGGCTGGCTGATCCTGGACGACCTGGTGGACACGGGCACCACGGCGCGTGTCATCCGCGCCCTGCTGCCGAAGGCGCATTTCGCAACGGTCTACGCCAAGCCCGCGGGCAAGCCGACCGTGGACACCTTCATCACGGAAGTGTCCCAGGACACCTGGATCCTGTTCCCCTGGGACACGGAGCCGCAATTCGTCGCACCCATCGTGAAAAGCGCCGGCAAGTAGGTCAGGAGGCCGCTTCCTCCCGGCTGGCCATCACCTTGTCGACGCGGCGCCCATCCATGTCGACGATCTCGAAGCGCCAGCCGGCCCAGACGATGCGGTCGCCCTCCTTCGGCACGCGCTGCAGCAGGGCGAGCATCAGCCCCGCGACCGTGTGGTAGGTGCCCGCGGCGGGCAGTTCCGGCAGTTCAAGCCGCGCGCGCAGCTCATCCGACGGCATGGAGCCATCGAGCAGCAGGGATCCGTCGTGCCGCTCGACCGCAACGCCGGCCTCCATGTGCTCGGCCACGCCGAGTTCCCCGACGATCGCCTCCAGCAAATCCGAGGCCGTGACCACACCTTCGAAGGACCCGTACTCGTCCATCACCAGCGCCATGCCGAGACGGTCGCCGCGGAGCCTCTCCAGCGCATCGAGCGCGGAGAGCGTGTCCGGCAGCACCAAGGGCTGGCGCGTCGCGCTGGCAAGCGACATGGGCTCGCCGGCCAGCATCTGGTCGAGCAGGTCCTTGGCCACGACCACGCCGACCACATTGTCGACGCGGCCGTCGGCAACGATGAAACGCGTCATTTCGCTGCCGCGCAGGGCCTTCGCGATCTCCTCCGCCGTGTCGGAACGGTCGAGCCAGGCGAGATCGTTGCGTGGCGTCATCAGCGCGCGCACGGGCTTGTCGGCCAGGCGCAGCACGCGCTCGATCATGTGCCGTTCCTCGGTCTCGAGCGCGCCGGCCTGGGCGCCCTCGGCGACGACCGCCTTCACCTCCTCTTCCGTCACCGACTGCTCGGGCGGCGGCGGCGGGCCGAACAGGCCCAGCACGAGCGCAGAGGATTTTCCGAGCACCCAGACGACCGGGGCGGAGTAGCGCGCGAGCGCGGCGAGCGGGCGGGAGACGAGGATGGCGACGCGTTCGGGGTTGCGCAGCGCCACCTGCTTCGGAACCAGTTCGCCCAGGATGAGGCTGAGATAGGTGATCAGAACGACCACGATCGCGAAGGCGATCTCGTCGCCATAGGGGGCGACGCCGGGGATCGCATCGAAGACCGCGCCCAGGGTCGTCGCGAGCGTCGCGCCGCCATAGGCGCCGGCGAAGATGCCGACCATGGTAATGCCGACCTGCACCGTCGGCAGGAAGCGCTGCGGGTCCTCGGCCAGCGCGATCGCGGCCTCCGCGCCCAGGCTGCCGCGCCGCTGGAGAGCGAGCAGGCGCGACCGCCGCGCCGAGACGATGGCCAGTTCGCTCATTGCGAAGACGCCGTTGAGCAGGACGAGCAGGATGATGAAGCCGATCTCGAGGGCGATGCCCATGATGCGTGGAACCTCCGCGGCGGCTTGTAGACGAGGCCGGGGCGCAAACGAAGCCGCGACGCGGCTTGCGGCACGGACGGGGGGGGCGCGATACTTGCTCCGCGCCTTATGCGTTACCCCGCGCGGCAACGCGTAACTGGCCCGGGGATCGATTCGCGGAATTTCGCGACAATCTACGGATTAAGAGACAATTTACACTCGCCTCGGTCGCGAAAGTGGGTTAATGGTCCATTAACGCCCTGAGCGAGGTCCCATGTCCGCTACCGACACCGCCCTTCCCTCAACGCCCCAGGCGGCGATCTCGATGTTCCCGCAGCGCCCGGAGGACCGCCTCCGCCTCGCGCTGCGCCGCCTGGACGAGGCGATCGGCGAGCAGTCCCAGGCCACCGCCGGGCTGCGCAGCGCCATCGGCGACCTCTCCCGCACCATGGCCAAGCTTGGCCAGAGCGTGAACGGCTACCGCAACGCGCTCGACACCACCGCCATCGAGATCGAGAAGGCGCTCGCCTCCGCCCGTCGCCTGCAGGCGACGGCCGACCGGATGGTTGTCTAGCACCTTCCCGCTTGCCGGCGGCCCCCGCCGGCCGAAACATGGCGCGCATCCGAGGACGCGCCATGCATGACCTGATTCCCCGCCTGCGCCAGGCCCGCATCATTCCCGTGGTGCGCGCAAGCACCGCCGCCCGCGCCGCGACCGCGGTCGCCTGGTTGCAGGAAGCCGGGCTTCGTATCTTCGAAATCACCATGACCGTTCCCGAAGCGCCGGCGCTGATCCGCGCGCTGGCCGCCGACCCCGACCTGCTGGTCGGCGCCGGCACCGTGCCGGATGCGCGGACAGCGGAGGCCTGCCTCGAGGCCGGCGCACGCTTCATCGTCGCGCCCTGGGTGGATGCCTCGCTCGCCGAACCCTGCCGCGACGCCGGCGCCTGCCTCATGCTCGGCGCGCTGACGCCGACCGAGGTGCGAGCCGCGCTCGCAGCAGGGGCGGATGTGGTGAAGATCTTCCCGGCAAGTTCCGCCGGCGGACCCGCGCACATCAAGGCGCTGCGCGCGGTGTTCCCCGACATTGCCTTCTGCCCGACCGGCGGCGTCGATGCACGCAACGCGCCGGACTACCTTGCCGCCGGCGCCGCCTTCGTCGGCATCGGCGGGAAACTCGTGGACGAAGCCCTTATCGCGGCCGGCGACCGCGCCGCCATCACCCGCGCGGCCGAGGACGCGCTCGGCATCATGCGGGCCTGAGATGCCCGACCTTCTCTGCATGGGCGAACCGATGCTGGAGTTCAACCAGCAGAAGCCCGGCACGGATGGCCGCGTGCTGTACCTGGAAGGCCATGGCGGGGACACATCCAACGCCGCCATCGCCGCGGCGCGCTCCGGCGCCTCAGTCGGCTACGTGACCGCCATCGGGCAGGACGGGCCGGGAGAGTCCTTCATGGCGCTCTGGGCCCGGGAAGGCATCGACACCGAGACCGTGATCCGCCGCGCCGATGCGCCGACCGGCATCTACTTCGTCACCCATGAAGCGCGCGGCCACAACTTCACCTTCTACCGCACCGGCAGCGCCGCCGCGCGCTACCGGCCTGAGGAGGTGCCGGAGGGCGCGATCCGCGCCGCGCGCGTGCTGCACGTCTCGGGCATCAGCCAGGCGATCTCGGACAGCGCCTGCGACGCGGTCTTCCGCGCCATCGCCGTCGCGAGGGATGCCGGTGCGCGCGTCTCCTACGACACGAATCTCAGGCTGCGCCTCTGGCCCGCCGCGCGGGCGGCGGCCGTGATCCACGCCGCGATCGGCATGGCCGACATCGCCCTTCCCTCGCTCGACGACGCCACGGTGCTGACCGGCCTGTCCGACCCGGACAGGGTCGCGGATTTCTACCTCCGCCTCTGTCCGCTGGTGCTGCTGAAATGCGGCGCGGCGGGGTGCATCGTCGCGACGCGGGACGGGCGGACGCGCATCGCGCCACATGCCGTCGCAGCAGTGGACGCGACCGGTGCGGGGGACGCATTCGCCGGCGCCTTCCTCGCCAGGACGCTCGCCGGCGACGAGCCCATCATGGCGGCGCGCTATGCCAATGCCGCGGCCGCTCTCTCCACCACGGGCTACGGCGCCGTCGCGCCCATCCCCCGCGTGGCAGCGGTCCGCGCCCTGCTCAGCCAGGCAAGGGATAGCTGATCGCCGAGGCCGGCAGCGTTAGGCGCGCCCGCATCATCGATTCGCGCCGGGCCTCAGCCGCAGCCCAGGCCGCACATTCGTGAAAGGCAGCACCGCCGGGTCCGCCACCACGGGGCCGGGCGCGGCGACCACGATCACCTCCTGCGCGATGGGCTGGAAGTCGGCGCGGAAATGCACGCTCGACTTCACCGCGACGATGCGCTGCTCGGCGGGCTCCACGCCGATGAAGCGGAACAGCGCCTGGTCGTGCCCCTGCATCTTCCGCGTCACGACGATGACGCGCACGCCGGGTGCAACGCGGATCAGCGCGGAGGGGCCGAGATCGGCGGGATTGCCCTTGCCCATCGGGCCGGTCAGCGTGAAACGGCCATCCGACAGCCGTTCGACGGTGGCGGTGACGCGCAGCGGCGCGCCGTCGCTCTTGCCGCCGAGGTCGAGGGTGATGGTCGCCCCCTCCCCCGCCGCATGGCAGGCAGCGGCGGCTTCGGCGTCGTTCATGGGCGCGAGCACGGCGCCCTGCGCGCCCTGGCGGATCAGTTCCGCGAGCAGTCCCGTCGTGTCCCCATGCCCGCCGCCGCCGGGATTGTCCTGCGTGTCGGCGAGCACGACGGGGCCGCTGCCCGCGCCTTCCATGGCGCGGCGCACGCCTTCCGCCGCCTCCACCACGCCGAGGGCGAATTCCGGCTCCTTCGCGGTGATGAAGCGCGCGAGCGCATCGGCCGCCTGCGCGGCCTGCTCGTCTGTGTCCGCGAAGGATGCGATCGCCATGCCGCAGCCAGGGAAATCGGCGTAGGGAAAGCCGAAGCAGAAGCCGAGTTCCCAGACGCCGGCCGCTTCCGCGAGCCGCGCGCGCTCGGCCATCACCTCGGCCATGGGCGCCACCATGGTGCATTGGCCAGGCAGCGGGGTCCAGAAATCGAGTTCGCGGAACGCCTTCGCCGGGCGCCGCTTCTCCCGGATCATGCGCAGCAGCAGGCGCGTCGCCTGGGCGCCGGCGGGCTTCATGTCGATGTGCGGATAGGTGCGGAAGGGCACCAGCACATCCGCGTATCGCACCATGGCCACGGTCTTGTTTGCGTGCGGGTCGAGGCTCGCTGCGATCGGCACATCCGGGCCCACCACGGCGCGCACGCGGCGCAGCACTTCCCCTTCCGCATCGTCGAAGCCGACCGCGACCATCGCGCCGTGCAGGTCGAGATAGACGCCATCGAGGGGGCCGTCCTCCAGCGCATCCGACAGCGCGGCCACAAGCAGCGCCGCGATGCGCTCGAACGCCTCCGCCGTGACGGGGCCGGCCGGATTAGCGAATCCCCAGGCGAGCGGGGCGATCGCGATGCCTTCCTGCTCTGCCACCATGATGGCGCCAGCGGCGGGGCAGGAGGTCGGGCGCAGTACGCCGAGCAGCGTCGCGGACTTCTGCAGGGGTGGGAAGCCGCCGGGCTTGACGAATTCGCCCCAGCCGGTCGGAAGTGGCGCGAAGGAATGGCTTTCGTGGAGAAAGCCGCCGATGGCGATGCGCATCGTCAGAATCCCATGTCGTGACGATAGATGTCGAGGATGCGCGGCGGCACGCTGGCGCTGCCTTCGCGCTCGGCGCCGAGCCGCAACGCCACCTTCACCGAAGCGCCGTTGGCTGGCTCGATGCAACTGACGAGGCGCGTGAAGCCAAGCTCGTCGCGCGCATGGCGCCGCACGCGTCGTGCCGCCTCGGTGGCGAAGCCGCGCCCCTGATGGGCGGGAAAGACCGTCCAGTGGATCTCCGGCTCGGGCCAGCCTTCGGGATACCAGAGACCGGCCTGGCCGATGAAGGCGCCGCTCGCGCTTTCCTCGATCGCCCAGATCCCGTAACCTCGCAGCACACGGTGGCCGCTGTACATCGCCATACGGCGCCAGGCGTCGTTACGGCCGCACGGCCCGCCCACGAAGCGCGACGCCTCGCTCGCCCAGAACGCCGCATAGGGCTCGAGATCGTCGGCGCGGAATTCGCGCAGCGTCAGGCGCTCGCTTTCCAGCACCGGGGTCAACGCGCCGTCTCCAGCACCGCATCCGCCAGGACGCGCAGCCCAGCTTCCGCCCATTCCGGCGTGATGCTCTCGGCCTCGTTGTGGCTGATGCCGCCATGGCAAGGGCAGAAGATCATCGCCGCCGGCACGCGGCGCGCGACATAGACCGCGTCGTGGCCGATTCCAGTCGGCATGTCCATGTGCGGAATTCCGAGGCGCTGCGCCGCATCGCGCACGCGCCCGACCAGCGTCGCGTCGAAGGGCGTCAGCGGCGCGTGCCAGAATTCCTCGACCGCGATGCGCACGCCGCGCGCGGCCGCGATGGCAGTGGCGCGGGCGCGGATCTCCTCCCCCATGCGCGCGAGCATCGCCGGGTCGCCATGGCGCGTGTCGATGCTGAACCAGATGCGGGAGGGGCAGATGTTGCGGCTGTCGGGATAGACCGTGAGCCGGCCGACCGTCGCGCGGCCGGGCTCTCCGGTCGCGCTGACGGCGGCAAGCGCGATCTCCTCGACCGCTGCGATCAAGGGTGCGGCCGCCATCATCGCATCGCGCCGCCCGGCCATGGGGGAGCCGCCATGCGCTTCCTCGCCCTCGACCGTCACCTCGTACCAGGTCTGGCCGAGCGCATGCGTAACCACGCCCACATCAAGGCCAGCGCGTTCCAGCAGCGCGCCCTGCTCGATATGCAGTTCGAAATAGGCCTCGACGTCCTGCAGCGCCGCCGGGTCGGCCTCGCCCTGCCAGCCGATGCGGGCGAGTTCGGCACCGAACGCCTTGCCATCCGGGTCCTGCTTCGCCAGCACCTCGGCCTCTGTGAAGAGGCCCATGGCGGCGCCGCTGCCCATCATGGGGGGCGAGAAGCGCGCGCCTTCCTCGTTCGTCCAGTTGACGAGCATGAGTGGTGCGGCGGTCTCGATCCCCGCCTCATGCACCGCGCGCAGAATCTCAAGCCCTGCGAGGACGCCGAGCGGTCCGTCGAACTTTCCGCCCGTCGGCTGCGTATCCAGGTGGCTGCCGAAGGCGACCGGCTTGCGGGACGGATCGCGCCCCGGGCGCGTGAGCATCATGTTGCCGAGCCGATCGACACGCATGGTGCAGCCCGCCGCCTCCGCCCAGCGGCGCAGCAGGTGGCGGCCTTCGGAATCGAGATCGGTCAGCGTCTGGCGGTTGCAGCCGCCCTTCGGCGTGCCGCCGATCCGCGCCATCTCCATCAGGCTGTCCCAGAGCCTCGGTCCAGACAGGGGAACGTTCATGCGAGACCTCCCGCGGTTTCGATCACCGCCGGCGCGAGCGCGGCGAGTCCGGCGGCCGACCATTCCGGCGTGATGCTTTCGGCCGGGTTGTGGCTCAGCCCGCCATGGCAGGGAATGAAGAGCATGGCCGAGGGAACAACGCGACCGACATGCAGCGCATCGTGCCCGATCGGCGTCGGCAGGTCGCGATGCGCGAGCCCCGCCACCGCCGCCGCGTCCCTCAGCCGCTGCAGCAGGACAGGATCGAAGCGGACGGAGGGATAGCCGGAGACATACTCGATCATGATCGGCATCTGGCGCCGCCGCGCGATCTCCTCGCAGGCGGCGGCGAGCGTCGCGCGCATAGCCTCGAGCCCCTCCTGCTCGATGTTGCGCAGGCTCGCGACCAGGCGCACCTCGGAGGGGATGTTGCCGCGCGCATCGGGGGAGAGGGCGAGGCGCGTGGCCGAGGCGAGGCCTCGTCCCGCCGTGCCGAGCGCGATGCTCTCGAGCGTCAGGATCACCTCCGCCGCGCCGAGCAGCGCGTCGCGCCGGTCCGCCATGGCGCCGCCGATATGCCCGTCGCGCCCCGTGATGGTGATGGTGCAGTAGGCGACGCCGTAGCCATGCGTGACGATGCCGAGCGGGATGCCCTCGCGCTCCAGCACCGGGCCTTGCTCGATGTGCGCCTCGAAATACGCGCCGAAGCCCCGTGCTGCGGTGGGGTCGTCGGGGCCCTGCCAGCCGCAATCGGCAAGAGCCGCGGCGAAAGTCGTCTCGCCGAAGCGGTCGGGCGTTTCCAGCAATCGTTGCTCGCTGGCGAACCCCATCGCGACCTCGCTCGCCGCCATGGGCGGGGCGAAGCGCGCGCCTTCCTCGTTGGTCCAGTTGACGATGCCGATCGGCGCCCGCGTCCTTGCGCCAACCGCGTGCAGGGCGCGGACGATCTCGAGCCCGACCAGCACGCCATAGGCGCCGTCGTACTTGCCGCCCGTCGGCACGCTGTCGAGGTGGCTGCCGATCGCGACCGCAGGCAGTGACGTATCGGCGCCCGGATAGGTCAGCACCATCGATCCGAGCCGATCGACGGAAAGCGTGCAGCCCGCCGCGAGCGCCCAGTCGCGCAGCAGGGCCCGCGCCGCGCCGTCTTCCGGCGTCAGCGCCAGGCGGTTTACGCCGCCATCGGGCCGCGCGCCGATGCGCGCCATCTGCGCGAGGCTGTCCCAGAGCCTCGCGGCATCGAAACGCAAGTTCATGCCGCTTTCTCCAACCCGCACCATTCGGCCATGGTCAGCGCAATGGTGCGCGTGATGTCGTGCATGGAATCGAGCCCGACGCTCTCGTCGATGCCATGGATCTCCTGCGCATCAGGCCCGAAGCAGGCGACCGGCGTGTCCTGATAGAGCGTGAAGAAACGGCCGTCCGTGAGCCCGGTCGCGGGATAGTCCCGAAGGAAGCCGCCGGAAACATCCGCGAAGTTGCGCTTCGCCAGGGTCACGATCGGCGCGTTCATGTCGAAGACGCAGGGATCGGCCATGAAGCCCTTGAATTCGAGTTTCACCGTCGCGCCCTTCAGCGCCGGGTCGGCCGCCGCCTCGGCGACCAGCCGCTCGATGTCCGCCTTCGTCTGCGCGGCGGTGTAGCCCATCATCACGCCCACGCGCATGCCGATGCGCGCTCGCGTGGGCACGGAGGAATTCCATTCCCCGCCCTCGATGGTGCCGAAATTCACGTTCACCGGGTGGTTCACGCCGCGGAAGGATGCATGGATGCGCTCGGCGCGGTTCATCTCGCGCTGGTAGTCCTCGAAGCGCGCGGCGATGGCGTTGGCTGCCTTGATGGCGTTGAGGCCAGCCTGCATGTCGCGCACATGGGCCGGGCGGCCGGAGACGGTCACCCAGGCCCAGACCACGCCGACCTCGGCCGAATACATGGCAGGCAGGCCGGGGCCGGGTTCGGGGATGATAACCGCGTCGGTGCGCGGCAAGGCGAGCATGGCGGCTAGCGCGCCGTTGCCGGTGCATTCCTCCTCGATCACGGACTGCATCTGCACCTCGGCGGCAGGCTGGACGCCGGCAAGCCGCAACGCGCGGAAGGCCGTGACGTAGGAGACGATGCCCGCCTTCATGTCCCCCGCGCCGCGCCCGTACATCCGCCCGTCGCGGATGGACGGCGCGAAGGGCGGCGTTTCCCACATGTCGGCCGCGCCCTCGGGGACGACGTCCACATGCCCCTGCAAGGCGAGGCTCCGCCCCTTGCGTTCGCGCGGCGTGTGGACCGCCACGACATTGTCGCGGCCGTCATAGGAGATCAGCGGGGGCGAGAAGCCGGGATGCGCGGCGAGCGCCGCCGGGTCCGTCGGCACGCGGCGCGGCGCGAGGCCCAGCGCCTCGTAGATCCGCGTCATCTCGTTCAGCGCCGACTGCTCGTTGCCAAGCGTGGAGGGGCAGCGGACCAGCCGTTCCAGCACCCGCACGGAGTCCTCGCGCAGCGCCTCCACCGCATCCAGGATTGCGCGGCGCAGGCCGGGGTCGGTCGCATCGGTCATGTCGGATCCTCAGGCGGCGATCACGGGCGGCGTCCAGTGGCGCCCCGGGATGCTGTCCAGCAATTGCTGCGTATAGGGGTGGCGGGGGTTGCCGAAGACCTCGACGGTCGGCCCCTGCTCCACGATCGCGCCGCGCTGCATGACGGCGATGCGGTCACAGACCTGCGCCGCAACGCGCAGGTCATGCGTGATGAAGAGCATGGTGAGGCCGAGACGCGCGCGGATGTCGGCCAGCAGTGCCAGAACCTGCGCCTGCACGCTGACGTCGAGCGCACTGACCGGCTCATCCGCGATCAGCAATTCAGGCTCCATGGCAAGCGCGCGCGCGATGCCGATGCGCTGGCGCTGTCCGCCGCTGAACTCGTGCGGGTAGCGGTCCATCGCGCCAGGATCGAGTTGCACCAGCCGCAGGAGGTCCCGTGCACGGGCCAGAGCCGCGCCACGCTCCATACCATGCGTGATCGGTCCTTCGGCGATGATCTCGCCAACGCGCCGGCGGGGATTCAGCGACGCGAAGGGATCCTGGAAGACCATCTGGATCTTCTTGCGATAGGGCTTCCAGGCGCCGCGCGAGAGTGGGCGGAGATCGGCGCCTTCGAAGATAATCTCGCCCTTCTCGGGTTCCACCAGGCGCACGACGCAGCGCGCGAGGGTGGACTTGCCCGAACCCGATTCACCGACCAGTCCGAGTGTCTCCCCCTTCCGCAGCGTGAAGTCCGCATCGTGCACGGCACGCACCACGGGCTTCGGCCCGAACCAGCCGCCAGACCGCCGATAGGTCTTTTCCAGCCCGCGCGCTTCGAGCACCAGCGGCGCGCTGCTCGGCGGCGCCACCGAGGATGCGGCGCCGTGCGGCACGGCGGCGATCAGGGCACGGGTGTAGGGGTGCTGTGGCGTGTTCAGGATCTCCGCCGCCGCGCCCTGCTCCACGATGCGGCCATGCTGCATGACGGCGACGCGGTCCGCGATTTCCGCCACCACGCCGAAATCATGGGTGATGAACATGACGCCCGTGCCGCGGCGCGACTGGATCTCCCGGATCAGGCGCAGGATCTGCATCTGCGTGGTCACGTCGAGCGCCGTGGTCGGCTCGTCCGCGATCAAGAGCGACGGTTCGAGTGCGAGCGCCATCGCGATCATCACGCGTTGCCGCTGCCCGCCGGAAAGCCTGAACGGATAGGCGCGCGCGGTCGCCTCGGGGTCCGGCAGGTTCACCGCCGCGAGCAGTTCCGGCACACGGCGCGCGGCATCCCCGCCCGCGCCATGCACGCGCATCGCCTCGGCGATCTGCTCCCCCACGCGCATGACGGGGTTCAGCGCGGTCATCGGTTCCTGGAAGATCATCGCCAGGCGCTGCCCGCGCAGGCGGCGCATCGCCTCGGGCCCCAGGGCGAGCAGATCCTTGCCTTCGAAGCCGATGCGCCCTGCCTTCACCGGCAGGCCCTTTGGCAGCAGACCCATGACGGCATTGGCGGTGATGGACTTGCCGGACCCGGATTCACCGACGACGCAGACGATCTCCCCCGGATTCACCGACAGGGTGATCTCTTCCACCGCGTGCGGCCGGTCGCCGCCGGGCGGAAGCGCAACAGTAAGGCCCTCGACGGACAGCAGGGTCATGCCGCCCCCCCGCGCTGGCGGGCGAGCCGCGGGTTCAGCGCGTCCGACAGCCCCTCCCCCACCAGGTTCAGCGCCAGCACGGTGAGAAAGATGGCGATGCCCGGAAAAACCGACATCCACCAGGCAAGGCGGATGACGCTTCGTCCTGCGCCGATCAGGAAGCCCCAGGTCATCAGATTCGGATCACCCAGGCCGAGGAAGGACAGCGCGCTTTCCAGCAGGATGGCGGAAGCGACCATCAGCGAGGACAGAACGACGATGGGCGAAAGCGCATTCGGCAGGATGTCAGTCAGCACGATGGAGATGCGCGACTTGCCGAGCACCTCCGCGGCCTGGACGAATTCCCGGTTTCGCAGGGAGAGGAACTCCGCGCGCACCACCCGGGCCACCGGCGGCCAGGAGACGACGGCGATGGCGAAGACGACCGAGGAGATGGTCGGCGTGAAGATCGCGACCAGCAGGATGGCGAAGACGAAGGATGGAATGGTCTGGAAGAATTCGGTGAAGCGCATCACCGCATCGTCCGCGACGCCGCCGAGATAGCCTGCGAAGGCGCCGAGCGTCACGCCGATCGAAAGCGCCGCGACGGTCGAAACCGCGCCCACCATCAGCGAGATGCGCGCCCCATGCGCGATCCCCGCCGCCACGTCGCGCCCGAGGCTGTCCGAGCCGAGCAGCATCCCTTCCTCACCCGGAGGCACGAAGGGCGCGGTCGCCATGTCCCATGGGCTGCCGGGGAACAGCAGCGGCGCGAGGCCCGCCAGCGCAAAGACCAGCGCCAGGATGACGAGACCCACCACGGCGCCGCGGTTGCGGCGGTAGCGCCGCCAGAAGTCGCTCATCCCTCCACCTCCACCCGCGGATCCACCACGGCGTAGAGAAGATCCGTGACCAGGTTGAACAGCACCACCATGACCGAGGTGCAGAAGAAGACCCCGAGCAGCACCGCGTAGTCGCGCGCGAGCAACGCATCGAAGGCGAGCCGGCCGATGCCCGGCCAGGCGAAGACGGTCTCGACCAGGATCGACCCGCCGATGAGCTGCCCCGCCTGGATGCCGGCGAAGGTGATGACCGGCAGCAGCGCGTTGCGCAGCACGTGCCGCCGGACCACTTGCCCTTCCGGCACGCCCTTGGCGCGCGCCGTCTTGACGAAATCCTGGTCCGCCACCTCCAGCATCGTCGCACGCGTCAGCCGTGCATAGACGGCGAGGTAGAACAGCCCGAGCGTCGCCGCCGGCAGGATGAGGTGCTTGCCCACATCAAGCACCGCCTCGAGGCCGCTGAGCTCAACGCCGACCGACGCCATGCCGAAGCTCGGAAGCCATTCGAGCCAGACCGAGAAGAACAGCACCAGCATCAGCCCCACCCAGAACAGCGGCGTGGCGTAGAAGGTCAGGGCGAGGATGGTGATGATGCTGTCCGCCCAGCGCCCGACGCGCCGGGCGGCGAGCGTGCCGAGTGTGATGCCCGCCGTGACGGCGAAGGCGAAGGCCGCGCCGGTCAGCAGCAGCGTCGCCGGCAGGCGTTCGGAGATCAGCTTCCAGACCGGCTGCTGCTGGCGGTGCGAAAAGCCGAGGTCGAGCGTAAGCACGCCCTTGAGATAGATCCACAGCTGCACGTGGAACGGCTTGTCGAGCCCGAACTGTTCGCGCAGCTGCGCGAGGAAGCGCTCATCCGCCGCCCCGGACTGCCCGGCGATCACACTCGCCGGGTCGCCGGGCGCAGCGTGGATGAGCAGGAAGTTGCACACGACGATGGCCAGCACCACGGCCACCGCCTTCACGCCGCGCCTCAGCAGGAAGCCCGGCAGACGCGAAAGCTCCATTCCCGGCGCTCAGCCGGCGATGAAGACGTCGTCGAAGGAGGTGTGCACGCCGAGGCCCGTGGTGATCACGTTCCGGACCCTCCTGTCGTGGATGGTCGGGAAGGCAAGCTCCATCAGCCAGATCTGCGGCACTTCCTCGACGAGAAGCTTCTGCACCTCGCTGAAGGCCGCCTGGCGCTCCGCCGCGGCGGCGGAGGCGCGCGCGCGCTGGAACAACGCATCCACCTGCGGGTTGGCGTAGCCACCCGTGTTGGTGAAGGTCACGCGCTGGATATTGGTCGAGACATAGGTGCGCTCGACGCCGAGTGTCGGGTCGCCGAACTGGTAGACGAAGTTGATGGTCGTCTCGTATTCCCAGTTCCCGACGCGCCGCGCCCAGGATCCGGCATCGGTGCTCTCCATGTCGAAGGCGATGCCGACATTGCGCATCGCCTGGCGGAGATACTCCGAAAGCCGCGTCCAGATCTCGCCGTAGGGCAGCGCCATGTGCTTCAGCGTGAAGCGCACGCCCTGCGCGTTCCGCGGGTACCCCGCTTGGTCCAGGATGCGGTTCGCCTCGGCCACGTTGAAGGCAGCGAGCCGCGCGGACGAATCATGGAAGCGCGTGGTGCTCGCGACCGGGTTGGTCGCCGGCTTGCCGACGCCGAACCAAAGCCGGTTGACGATGAAGTTGCGGTCGATCGCCATCGACATGGCGCGGCGGACGCGCGCGTCGTCGAGCGGCTTCACGCGATGGTTCAGCTCGATCCACGACAGCGGCGAGAAATACTCCCAGCCATTGGTGTTCACCTCGAGATTCTGCCGCTGGCGCAGCGCCGGGATGTCGAAGGGCTCGATATCGGAGGCCTGACTCAGCAGCACCTGGCCGGATTCGACGGCGAGGCGGCGGCTCTGGCTGTCCGGGATGATGCGGTAGATGATCGTGTCGAGGTAGGGCTGGCCCGGCTTCCAGTACTCCTCGTTGCGGTCCAGGCGGATGAAGTTGCCGCGCTGCCACTCCGTGAACTTGAACGGCCCCGTGCCGACCGGCCGCTGCACCGCGGGCGCCGTGCGATAGTCCCGCCCGTCGAACAGGTGCTTCGGCACCATCGCCGCCGCGGTCGCATCGAACATCAGCAGGAAAGGCTGGAAGGGCTGCTTCAGCACGATCCGCACCGTATGCGGGTCGCGCGCCTCGCAGGTCTCGATGAGCTGGAAGATGGCGCGCGCGCGCGGCGCCAGTTCCATGTGGAACTTCATGATGGAGAAGACCACGTCCTCCGCGGTGAAGGGCTGCCCATCGTGCCATTTCACGCCCTGCTGGAGGTTGAAGACGTATTCCTTTCCGTCCGGGCTGATGGTCCAGGACCGGGCGAGCAGCGGCATCGGCTCGAGCGTCGAAGAAAAGGTCAGCAGCCCCTGGAACATCTTTGGCGCGGCCGCGAGCGTAGGCCCCTGCTGGTTCACGCCGATCTGCAGAACCGGCGGCTCCGGCGTCAGCATCATCTGCAACGTGCCGCCGCGCCGCGGTGCAACGCCCTGCGCCAGCGCTTCGGAGGCGCGCATCAGGACGGGGGCGGTGGCAGCGGTGGCCATGAAGCCACGACGCGAGACGGCCATGATCATTCTCCCTGAGCGTGAAGCCAGGGAAGGCTATCCCCCGATCGCCCGCGTGGACAAGGCACGAAGCGCTGCCTAGCCTTGGAGCACGATGAAGACCTTCGCGCACGACTCCCAGGCAGGGCATTCGCCCGGTTTCTTCCTTCAGCGCGGCAAGGTTCGCCGCAACTTCGAGATCCCGGCGCGTGCCGCGGCGCTCGAAGCGGCGCTGCACCGCCTCGGCCTGGCGCCAGAGAAGGCGCCGCCGTTCGCCCCACGCGCGCTGGAGTCGGTGCATCGCGCCGACTATCTCGACTACCTCGCCTCGGCCGCGACCGAATGGGCGAAACTCCCGGATCCCGGCCCGGAGGCGGTCGCGAACATCCACCCGGTGCCCGAGATGGTCGCCCAGGGCGGCCGCACGGGTGCGAACATCATCGCCCGCACCGGCTGGTACACGGCGGACACCGCCTGCCCGATCGGACCAGGCACATGGGAGGCGGCGAAGGGCGCCGCGGCCTGCGCCCTTGCCGCAGCGGCCGAAGCCGCAAAGGGTGGCACGGCCTATGCGCTCTGCCGCCCGCCCGGCCACCACGCCTATGCGGGCCGCGCCGGCGGGCATTGCTACATCAACAACGCGGCACTCGCCGCCCAGGCGCTGCGGGATGCGGGTGCGGCGCGCGTCGCCGTGCTCGACATCGACAGCCACCACGGCAACGGCACGCAGGGCATCTTCTGGGAACGCGGCGACGTGCTGACCATCTCGATCCATGGCGACCCCGACAACTACTATCCCTGGTTCGTCGGCCGCACCGCGGAACGCGGCGCCGGTGCGGGCGACGGGCGCAACATGAACATACCCCTGCCCTTCGGCACGCCGGACGAAGGCTGGCTCGACGCGCTGCGCTACGCCCTCGCGCCCATCCGCGACTTCAAGGCCGATGCGCTGGTCGTCGCCCTCGGCTTCGATGCCTCGAAGGACGAGCCGCTCGGCGCGCTCGCCGTGACCGAGGAAGGCTTCTCCCGTGCCGGCCAGATGATCGGCGCGCTGAAGCTGCCCACCGCCATCACCCAGGAAGGCGGCTACAATGTCGATCTCATCGGCACGCTGCTCGAACGCTTCCTGACCGGCTGGAGCCAGGCATGACCGAAGCCGCCGCCATCCACGCCGCGACGCTCACGCTCGACACGCACATCGACATCCGCTGGCCTGAGCCGCCCGATGCGACCATGGAGACTGACCGTCGCGTCGACTTCCCGAAGATGCGCCGCGGCGGGCTGAAGGCTGCGGTCTTCATCGCCTATACGCCGCAGGGAAAGCGTGACGCGGAAGGACTCGCCGCCGCCGCGGACCGCGCCGATGCGATGCTGCGCCACATCCGCACCCGCGCCGACGGCACGACGCGCCGCTTCTGCGCGACAGCGGAGGAGTTGGAGGCGGCGCATGCGGCGGGCGCCCTCGCGGTGCTCTCCGCGGTCGAGAACGGCAACGCGCTGGCGCGTGACCTCTCGCGCCTCGCTTCCTGGCGCGCGCTCGGCGCCATCTACCTGACGCTGACCCATGACGGGCACAACGACCTCGCCGACGCTGCGCGGCCGAAGCCTGAGCTCGGCGACGCCATCGCGGAACATGGCGGGCTGTCCGCCCTCGGCCGCGCCGCGATCGCCGAGATGAACCGCGTGGGGCTGCTGGTCGATGTCTCCCATTCCGCCAAGTCTACGATGATGCAGGCGGCGGAGCTCTCCCGCGTGCCGATCGTCGCCACCCATTCCTGCTGCCGCGCGCTGTGCGACCATCCGCGCAACCTCGATGACGAGCAGCTCGACATGCTGCGCGCGACCGGCGGGCTCATCCAGATCACCGCGCTCGACGCCTTCCTCCGCTCCGCCCCGCCCGGCGGCAAGTCCCCCGCCACGGTCAGGGACATGGCCGACCATGTGGACCATGCCGTCCGGCGGATCGGAATCGACCATGTCGGCCTGTCTTCCGATTTCGACGGCGGCGGCGGCATCCCGGGCTGGAAGGACGCCTCCGACACGGCGAACCTGACGGCGGAACTCGTCGCGCGCGGCTATGGGGCGCGGGAGATCGACCTGCTCTGGTCCGGGAATTTCCGTCGCCTGATGCGCCTGGCCGCCCGCGCCGCACGATAACTCGCGGTTGAAATTTGCCGTTCGTTGCGCCACCGTTCCGTGGCGCCATGAGCATCGCCCGCATCGCCACCTTCGCCTTCGCCGGCATCGACCCCGTGCCGGTCGAGGTGCAGGTGCAGGTCGCGCCGGGCCTGCCCGCCTTCATCCTGGTGGGCCTGCCCGACAAGGCCGTGGCCGAAAGCCGGGAACGGGTGCGCGCGGCGCTGACGGGACTCGGCCTGTCGCTGCCGCCCAAGCGCGTGCTGGTGAACCTCGCGCCGGCGGACATCCTCAAGGAAGGATCGCATTTCGACCTGCCGATCGCGCTCGCCCTGCTGGCCGCGATGGACATCGTGCCGCGGGAGGAAGCGGCGGGCTACGCGGCGCTCGGCGAGCTTTCTCTCGACGGCGTGATCATGCCCGTCGCCGGCGTGCTGCCTGCGGCACTGGGTGCGAGCGCTCGCGGCCTCGGCCTGGTCTGCCCTGCGGCGCAGGGCGGGGAAGCGGCCTGGGCCGGGCGGATCGAGGTTCTCGCGGCACCCGACATCGGCGCCCTACTGAACCATTTCCGCGGCGTGCAACTGCTCGCACCGCCGCAGCCGCCGCCGCTCGCCACGGGGCCGCGCATCGGCCCGTGCCTGTCGGATGTGAAGGGCCAGGAGAGCGCCAAGCGCGCGATCGAGGTCGCGGCGGCCGGCGGGCACAACCTGCTGATGATCGGACCGCCGGGCGCCGGCAAGTCGATGCTCGCCGCGCGGCTGCCCGCGCTGCTCCCGGATCTGACGCCGTCGGAGGCGCTGGAGGTCTCCCTCGTGCATTCCGTCGCGGGAATGCTGGAAGGCGGGCGGCTCGTCACCCGGCCGCCCTTCCGCGACCCGCATCATTCGGCCTCGATGCCCGCGCTCGTCGGCGGCGGGGCGCGGGCGCGGCCCGGGGAGATCAGCCTGGCCCATCGCGGCGTGCTCTTCCTCGATGAATGGCCGGAATTCCCACGCCCCGCGCTGGAGGCGCTGCGTCAGCCCATGGAGACCGGGCGCACCGTGATCAGCCGGGTCCACGCGCATGTGGCCTATCCGGCGCGCTTCCAATGCATCGCGGCGATGAACCCCTGCCGCTGCGGCTACCTCGGCGAGGCCGGGCGCGAATGCGGCCGCGCCCCGCGTTGCGGGGAGGACTACCGCAACCGCCTGTCGGGTCCGTTGCTCGACCGCATGGACCTCACGATCGAGGTTCGCCCGATCCCGCCCGCGGAACTGACGCGCGCGCCCGCCGGCGAGACGAGCGCGATGGTCGCGCGCCGCGTGCAGGCCGCGCGGGATGCGCAGCGCGCCCGCTGGGGCGAAGCGGGGCCGGCGAGCAATGCGGAAGCCCCGATCCAGGACCTGCAGCGGCTTCTGGCGCCCGAGGCGGAGCAGTTGATGGAGACGGCGGCGACGCGCCTCGGCCTTTCCTCCCGCGCGCATGTCCGCACGCTGCGGGTGGCGCGCACCATCGCCGACCTGGCCGGGAACGCCGCGATCGGCCGGATGCATGTGGCGGAGGCGCTGGCCTTCCGGCAGCGGCTGCGCACGCCCGCAGCCGACAGGGATCCCGCGCGCGTGACGCTCACGCGCGCGCCGACGGATAAGGAGAACATTCCATGAGAGCCGTTCGCTGGACGCTCGCATTGTCCTTGCTGGCTGCCGGCTGCGGCGCGCCACGCGCCCCTGAATTGGATGTCGAGAGCCAGTGGTCGGACGCCATGCGGCGGCTCGGCCTCTTTGCGTTCTACCCGGCGACCGAGGACGTGCGGCCGGGCGACATCTACCTTCTCGTTCCGCCGCCGAGCGGTCTTTCGCCATGGTGGGGAAGGCAGGAGACGGCGCTCGTGCCTTGGGCGCGGCCCGACCACGATGGATCGCGGTTCAGTCTGCTTCGCATGGCGTCGCTAGGCCCTCTGCCGGCACGTCCGCGCACGTCACCTGATCCGATGACGGCGCTCGATCACTTGCGGGCCCAGCAGGAAGAACGTTTCCGTATTCAGCCCCTGCCCAGGGAAGAGGACAAACCTGCCGAGGGCGAGCGCCGCCAGCCTGGACAGCCGCCGCGCGGCCGCATCACCGACGCGCCGCCTGCCGATGCCCCCTATCACCTCGGCCACGCCGACCAGGCTTCGCTTCCGTTACGCCTGCAACGCAGCGCCATCCCAGCCCTGACAGTCGCGCGACTCACCGAGGCACAACTCGGCGCCGCCGGCATCTTCGGCAATTTCGCAGGCAATCTCGGGGTCTCCACTTCGTCCGAAGTTGCGCTGACGATCGCCCTCAGGGACGTCCAGGAACTCAACCTGGAAGCATGGCGCACCATCGCGCTCTACGAAGCGCATGCCCATGCGACGCTGCGCGATCGCGTTGGGCCGAACGAAATGCTGCTGTGGCTTGCCGCGCTCCGCGGCGGCCGCAACTGGCGCTACGACCTCGTCGACGAGGCCTGCAATGGCGATGTCGATGAATTGCGCGACCAGGGCGTCCAGGTCGCGGTGGTCACGCGCGTCATCTACGCCGGCGGCATCGAGTACAGCTTCTCCCGACGCGCTGCGACGGCGGTGCAGGCGGCGCTCGACCTGCAGGGGGCGCTGGCGCAGAACGTTCGCCAGCCGCCGCAGGTGCCTAGCGTCGTCGTGAACAACAACGGCGCGGGTGCACCGCGGCCTGACAGCCAGTCGCAAAACCAGACTCCGGGACAGACGACACCAGCAGCGCAGATTCGGGATGCGCTGGCCGCGCGCCTGGCTGGCCTGACCGGCGTGACGTCGGGAGAGAACGCGCGCGCCGGCGTCCGCACCAGCCTTGGCATCGGGACCTTCGGCAGCCTTAGCCTCATCGAGACCTTCAACCGCCCTATCGCGGTCGGCGCAGGCAGTCGTTTGGTCCTCGCCTTCCACCACGTCCTGGCCGGTGAAGAGGCGCCGGGGGCGCGCGGCACTCCGCAACTGAATGCTCGCTTCCGCGAGGCAGAGGCCTTCTGCCTCGCGCATTTCCGGATGCGCGGGAGGCAGGACTTCGACCGCGACGCGCTGTGGCGTGCCATGGCAAGAAATGACGCACCCGCCCCATCGACGGAGCGCTCAAGCCTTCTCGACGGCGGCGGACCGATTTCGGGACTCCGTGAACTCGGGCCTCGTGCGTCCGCCGCTGCTGCGCCGGCCGCCATCGCGCGAAATCCACGCGACACGCCCGAGCGCGTCCTGCGTGCACCGTAGCAGGAGGGTGGAGCCTCAATCCCCCACCCGGAACGCGTCGGCGATCCGTCGTGCCGTCCCGTCCGCGGCCACGATCACCACGTCGAATCGCACCCCGGCCGCGCCATGCCCGGGGTTCGCCGCCAGCCAGCATTCCGCCGCCGCCAGCAGCCGCGTCCGTTGCCGCGCGCCGAGCGCCAGCGCCGCCTCGCTCAGCGAAGGCCGCGCCTTCACCTCGATGAAGGCGAGCAACCCGTCGCGCTCGGCCACGAGGTCGATCTCGCCGGCCGGGGTCCGGGCGCGGCGGGAGAGCACCGCCCAACCTTCCCGCGTCAACGCCGCTGCGGTGATCGCTTCCGCATCGAGCCCCGCTGCCTGGGCACGCCGCCCGCGGATCAGGCGCCGCGTCCTGTCGCCGAAATCCATCATGGCGTTATGCTCGCGCGATGATCTGCCGCGCCGCCACCCTCCTTCTCCTGCTTCTCGCAAGCGTGACCGCCACTGCCGAACCGGCGCGGCGACACATGGTCGCGGCCGCGCATCCGCTGGCCGCCGAGGCGGGGCTCGCCGTGCTGCGGGATGGCGGCTCGGCCGTCGATGCCGCGGTCGCGGTGCAGATGGTGCTCACACTCGTCGAGCCGCAGTCCTCCGGTATCGGCGGCGGCGCCTTCCTGCTGCACTACCAGTCCGGTACCGGACGCATCGCGGCCTGGGATGGGCGGGAGACGGCGCCTGCCGCCGCGGGTCCGGACCTGTTCCTGCGCGACGGCCGGCCGATGCCGTTCCTCCAGGCGGTAGTGGGCGGTCGCGCCGTTGGCGTGCCGGGCGCAGTCGCGATGCTCGAGGCCGCGCATCGCGAGCACGGCCGCCTGCCATGGGCCCGGTTGCTCGACCCCGCCATTCGTTTGGCCGAACAGGGCTTCCCGATCAGCGCGCGGCTCGCGCGCGACATCGCGGGCGACATGCTGTTGCTGCGGCGAGATCCAGGGGCCTCCGCCTACTTCTTCGACGCGCAGGGGCTGCCGCTACCGGCCGGACATGTGCTGCGCAACCCGGCGCTGGCCGCGACGCTGCGCGCAATCGCCGAGCAAGGCGCCGCAGCGCTCGCGCGCGGCCCGATCGCGGAGGACATCCTCGCCGCGGTCACGCGCCATCCCTCCAACCCCGGCGTGATGGCGGCGACCGACCTGTCGACCTACGCGCCGCGCCGGCGGGATGCGGTCTGCACGCCCTATCGCCGGTATCGCGTGTGCGGCTTCCCGCCGCCCTCATCGGGCGGCGTCGCGGTGGCGCAGATCCTCGGCCTGCTCGGGCATTTCGACATGGCGCGGCTCGATCCGCGCGGCGCCGAGGCAGCGCATCTGATCGGGGAGGCTGGGCGCTTGGCCTTCGCCGACCGCAACGCCTACCTGGCCGATCCGGACTTCGTCTCGGTGCCGGTGCGCGGGCTGACGGATCCGGGCTACCTGACCGCGCGCGCGCAACTCGTCGACCGCGACCGTGCGATCGCCACGCCTCGCCCCGGCAATCCACCCTGGCGAGAGACGCGCTTCGCGCCCCAGGCGCAGGAGTTCGAGGCCGGCACGAGCCATCTTTCCATCGTGGACGCGGACGGCAACGCAGTCGCCATGACGACGACGATCGAATCGCTGTTCGGCGCGCGCGTCGTGGTGCGCGGCTTCCTGCTGAACAACGAGCTTACCGACTTCTCCTTCGCGCCGGAGCAGAACGGCCGGCCTGTCGCGAACCGCGTCGAAGGCGGCAAGCGGCCCCGTTCGTCCATGTCGCCCACCATCGTGCTCGACGATCAGGGGCGGCTGCATGCCGTCGCCGGCTCGCCGGGCGGTGCGCGCATCATCGGCTATGTTGCGCAGGCGCTGGTCGCACTTCTTGACTGGGGCATGACGCCGCAGGAAGCCGCCGCCCTGCCGCATGTGGGCACCATCGGCGGCGCGGTGGAACTGGAGGCCGAGACGCCGGCCGCCGCGCTGGCATCCGCGCTCCGCGCGCGCGGGCATGAGGTGCAGATCCGCGACATGGTCTCGGGCCTGCAGATCATCCGCGTGACGCAGGATGGGATGCTCGGCGGGGCGGATCCGCGGCGGGAAGGTATCGCGATCGGTGACTGAGGCCGCTCCCTACGGCGTCGCGAAGGTCCCGGCGCCGCCCGAGGTGCTGGAGCGCATCCGGCGCACCGCGGACGAGAACGCCGAGGGAGAAGGCCGCACGCTGCTGCGCGGCCTCCTCGCCGTCGCGCCCGTGCTGCTCATCGTCTATGGCGCGATCGTGCTGCTTGACCTGGCCTTCGGCATCATCGAGCCGGCGCACTGGATCGTCCTCGTCATGGGCAGCACGATCCTGATCGTGCCGATGCTGCTGATGCACCTGCGCGACGCGCGGGAGGCGAAGGCGGCCATGGCCGCGACCGCCGCGGCGCAGCGCCGCGCGGCCGAAGCCGGCGAGGCGATGCGGCACGAACTCCGCCGCGACACGCGCCACTGGTTCGTCGAACACGAGCACGGCGTGATGCTGGTCTGCCCCGCCGATGACCGCCGCACACTGTTCCTCGACGTCTCCAGCATCAGCGACGACGAGCGCCACGAGGCCTGGTTCGCGCCGGGCCGCATCCACACGGATCGCTGGGTGTGGTTCACCGCGGGCGATGCCAGCCCACCGATCGGCTTCGAGGCGACCGGCACGCCCTTGCCGCCCAACAGCCTGGAAGCCGCGGCGGGGCGCTACGACCCCGAGGATGCCGTGGCGCTGTTCGAATTCCTCGGCAGTCCCGCCGATGGCGGCCTTGTGCGCAAGCCCTTCGCGACGGTCGATGCCTTCCTCCGCGCGCGGATCGCGCAGCGCTAACCCGGATCAGGCGGCGTCGCGCACGATCGCGGGCATCGGCATGGCGTCGTCCCGCCCTTCCTCGACCGCGTGGCAGGCGACCATCGCATCCCCCGCCGGCTTCATCTCCGGCCGTTCCCGCTTGCAGCGGTCGTTCGCGAGGGGACAGCGGGGATGGAAGGCGCAGCCAGAGGGCGGCGTGATGGGTGACGGCACCTCGCCACCCACCGGGATGCGTTCCCGCCCCGTCATGTCGAGGTCCGGGATCGCTTCCATCAGCGCGCGCGTATAGGGGTGTCGTGGGCGCCGGAACAGGCTCTCCGCCGGCGCGAGTTCCGCAAGGCGGCCGAGATACATCACCCCGATCCGGTCGCTCACCTGCCGGACCACGGCAAGGTTGTGGCTGATGAACAGGAAGGTCAGCCCGAGCCGCTGCTGCAGTTCCTTCATCAGGTTCAGGATCTGCGCCTGCACCGAGACGTCGAGCGCGCTGGTCGGCTCGTCGCACACCAGGAATTCCGGGTTCGAGGACAGCGCCCGCGCGATCGAGATGCGCTGCCGCTGCCCACCCGAGAATTCATGGGGGAACTTGTCGCCGTCCAGCGGCGAGAGGCCCACCTGGGTCAGCAACTCCGCGACGCGCGCTTCCTCCTGCGCCTTCGTCGTCACCAGGCCGAAGGCGCGGATCGGCTCGGCGACGATGTGCTTCACGCGCCAGCGCGGGTTCAGCGACGCGTAAGGGTCCTGGAAGATCATCTGCATGCGCCGGCGCTGGTCCGCCGAGGCGCGCGCAGCGCCGAGATCCCGCCCGTCGAAGCGCACGGAACCGGCCGTCGGCGTGTAGAGGCCGACCGCCAGCCGCGCGACGGTGGACTTGCCGCAGCCGGACTCACCCACGAGCGACAGCGTCCTGCCCTTCGGAATGTCGAAGGAGATGCCATCGACCGCGCGGAGCGTACGCCGCCCCTCCCGCGCGACCATACGCTGGAGCAGCGGGCGGGAGACGTCGAAATGGCGCGAAAGGTCGCGCGCCTCGAACATCGGCGGGGCGTCAGCCATGGGGCACCTCCGACGCGTAGAGCCAGCAGGCGGCGCGCGTCGTGCCGGCGTCCATCAGGTCCGGCCGTTCGTCGGCGCAGCGGGAGAACACCTTGGGGCAGCGCGGATTGTACGCGCAGCCGCGCGGGATGGCGGAGAGGCGCGGCATGGCGCCGTCGATCTGCGCAAGCCGCTCGACGCGCCGGTCGAGCGGCGGGATCGAGGCCATGAGTCCGGCGGAATAGGGATGGTTGGCGTGCTTCACCACCTCCCGCACCGGGCCGATCTCGGCGATACGGCCGGCATACATCACCGCGACGCGGTCCGCGGTCTCCGCGATCACGCCCATGTCGTGGGTGACAAGCATCATGGCTGTCCCCTTCTCCCGCGCCAGGGTCTTGAGCAGCGCGATGACCTGCGCCTGGATCGAGACGTCGAGCGCGGTCGTGGGTTCATCCGCCACGATCAGGCGCGGTTCCGCGCAAAGCGCGAGCGCGATCACCACCCGCTGGCGCATCCCGCCCGAGAATTCATGCGGGTAGCTATCGATGCGCTGCGCCGCGGCCGGGATGCCCACCAGTTCCAGCCACTCGATGGCGCGCCTGCGTGCTTCGGCCGGGTTGATGGGCAGGTGGGTCGTCATCGTTTCGGTCAGCTGCTGGCCGACCGTGTAGAGCGGGTTCAGCGTCGTCAGCGGGTCCTGGAAGATCGCGCCGATCTCCTTGCCGCGGATGCGGCGCATCTGCTCGTAGCGGAGGTTGTCTATTCGCTTCCCATTGAGCAGGATCTCGCCCCTCGCAATCCGCCCGGGCGGCTCCAGCAGGCCGATGATGGCGGCCCCTGTCATGGACTTGCCGGCGCCGGATTCGCCGACCACGCCAAGAACCTCGCCCGGCGCAATGGAGAAGGACACGTCGTCCAACGCGACCAACGTTCCCCGCCGCGTGGGAAATTCCACGCGCAGGTTGCGCACTTCCAGCAGGGGGGCGGCGTTCGACATCAGCGCAGCTTCGGATTGAGGGCGTCGCGCAGCCAGTCGCCCAGCAGGTTGACGGAGAGCACCATCGCGATCAGCGCGACGCCGGGGAAGATCGTGATCCACCACTCGCCCGAGAACAGGAAGTCGTTGCCGATCCTGATCAGCGTGCCGAGCGATGGCTGGGTCGGCGGTACGCCGACGCCGAGGAAGGAGAGCGTCGCCTCCGACAGTATGGCGAGGCCGAGATTGAGCGTCGCGACCACCAGCACAGGACCGATCACGTTGGGCAGCACGTGGCTGACCATGATCCGCGCCTTGGGCACGCCGATCACGCGCGCCGCCTGGACGTATTCCTTGTTACGCTCGACCAGCGTCGAGCCGCGCACGGTGCGAGCGAATTTCGGCCATTCGCTGATGCCGATGGCGAAGATCACGACGAAGAGCGCGATGTCGGCATGCACTTCCCGCGGCAGCACGGCGCGCACCACGCCATCGACCAGCAACGCAACAAGGATCGAGGGGAAGGTCAGTTGGATGTCGCAGATGCGCATCAGCAGGCTGTCGATCGCACCACCGACATAACCGGCCAGAAGCCCGAGCGAGACGCCGAGCAGCGTCGCGAAGACGGTGGCCGAGATGCCCACCAGCAACGAGACCCGCGCGCCGTACATGATCGCCGAGAGCACGTCCCGCCCCTGGTCGTCGGTGCCCAGGACGTAGTCCCGCGCCCCTTCCTCGGTCCAGGCCGGCGGCTTGAAGGCGTCGATCAGGTTGAGGCTGGCGAGGTCGAAGGGATTGTGCGGCGCGATCCACGGCGCGAACACCGCGCCCAGGATGCAGATAGCGGCCACGATCGCCGAGAGGACGGTGACCGGCGAGCGGGTGAAGGAAAACCAGAGGTCGCTGTCGAAGAAGCGGCGGAGGGTCTCGGCCATGGCTCAGTGCCCCCCCTTCCCGCGCCCGATGCGCAGCCGCGGATCGACCGCGTAGTAGAGCAGGTCCACGATCAGGTTGATCGTCACGAAGACCAGGGAGATGAGCAGCAGGTAGGCGCTCATCACCGGAATGTCGGCGGCACCCACCGACTGGATGAACAGCAGCCCCATGCCCGGCCACTGGAACACCGTCTCGGTCACGATAGCGAAGGCTATGATCGCGCCCAGCTGCAAGCCGACGATGGTGATGACGGGCACGAGCGTGTTCTTGAGCGCATGGCCGAAATGCACCGCGCGGTTCGGCAGGCCGCGGGCGCGGGCGAACTTGATGTAGTCCGCGCGCAGCACCTCAAGCATCTCGGCCCGCACCAGGCGCATGATCAGCGTCAGCTGGAACAGTCCGAGCGTAATCGCCGGCAGCACCAGCGCCTTGAGGCCCGAGACCGTCAGGAAGCCCGTGGTCCAGGCGCCGAGCCGCACCGTGTCCCCTCGCCCAAAGGAGGGCAGCCAGCCGAGCCAGACGGCGAAGACGAGGATCAACAGGATACCGATCAGGAAGGTCGGCAGCGAGACGCCGATCAGGCTGAAGGTCAGGAAGAAGCGCGACAGCCAGGAATTGCGATACAGCCCCGTGTAGACCCCCATAGGCACGCCCACGAGCAGCGCGAGCACGGCCGCGGTGAAGGCGAGTTCGAGCGTCGCCGGCGCGCGTTCCGCGATCAGGTCGGCCACCGGCCGCGACAGGCGGTAGGACAGGCCGAATTCCCCCTGCGCCGCATTGCCGATGAAGGTCGCGAACTGCACCCAGAAGGGGCGATCCAGGCCAAGCTCGGCCACCAGCGCGTCACGCTGCGCCTGGGTGTAGTCCTGGCCCAGCATGATCGCGACCGGGTCGCCGACATAGGCGAACATTGCGAAGGAGATCAGCGCGACCGAGAGAAGGACGGGCAGCGCCTGGAGGATGCGGCTGACGATGAAGGCGAACATGGGTGCACTCCGATCCGGGCGCGGCCATGCAAGCGCCGCGCCCGGTACGCTGCTTCAGTTCATTCGCGCCCAGCGGAAATAGGGCTGGTTGTTCGCCATGTGCGGGATCTGGAAGTTGGACCGCATCGCCCATGGGATCATCTGGTGGTGCAGCGGGATGTGCGGGACGTCCTCGCGATAGATGCGCAGCGCCTCGCGGATCGCGTTGTTCCGCGCCTCGCCCGACTGGTTCACCATGATGTCGATCAGCTGGTCCATCCGCGGGTTGGAATAGCGCCCATAGTTCCAGATGCCGTTGCCCTGCCCGCCGTCGCGGGAGCGCAGCAGCGACTGGAAGGAGTAAAGCGCGTCGAGCGTCGGCACGCCCCAGCCGAGCAAATAGATCGAGCTGTCGTCGCGCTGGATCTTTGGGAAGAACAGGTTCAGCGGCATGGCGTTCAACTGCGCCCGCACGCCGACCCGCGCCCACATGGCGACAATCGCCTGGCAGATCTGCTCGTCGTTGATATAGCGGTTGTTCGGGCAGTCCAGCGTGATGCCGAAGCCGTTCGGATAGCCCGCTTCGGCCAACAGCGCGCGGGCGCGCGCCTGGTCGTAGGGCAGGCGCACATCCTCCTCCTGCACATAGCCGTTGACCTGGGGCGGGAAGAAGGTGCCGGTCACGACCGATTGGCCGCGCATCGTCGTGCGATGGATCGCCTGGATGTCGATCGCTTGGTAGAGCGCCTGGCGAACGCGCAGGTCGCGCAGCGGGTTGCGGCCGCGGACATCGCTGTAGAGAAGTTCGTCGCGGTGCACGTCCATCGCGAGGAAGATGGTGCGAACCTCCGGTCCCTCCAGCACGCGGATGCCCTGGGCGGCGCGCAGCCGGTTCAGGTCCTGCAGCGGCGGGTCGAGCACGAAGTCGATCTCGCCCGACAGCAGCGCCGCGATGCGCGTCGCGTCGGAGGAGATGGGGCGGTAGATGATCTCGGTGACGTTGCCTTCGCGGCTCGCCGGTTCCTGCCAGCCCCACCAGTCATTGTTGCGGACAAGGATGGTCCGCACGTCGGGCTCCCGCGTCTGCAGGCGGAAGGCGCCGGTGCCGTTGGTGGCACGGACCGTGTGCATCTCCTCGCGCGCGCGGGTGTTTTGCGGGCGGGTCGCGTTGTGCTGCTCCGACCAGGCGCGGGACATGATGAAGACCGAGGCGATCTTGTTCGGCAGGATCGGGTCGGGCACGCGGGTGATGACGTCGACCACGAAGGGCTCGGCCTGCACGGCGCGGTCGATCGTGTCGACGAAGATGCCGTAGTTCGAGGTCGGCGCCTGCGCGCGGGTGATGCTGAACACCACGTCTTCGGCGGTGAAGTCCTGGCCCTCATGGAACTTCACGCCCTCGCGCAGCCAGAAGCGCCAGCGATTGGGCTCCACCTGCTCCCACCGCGTGGCGAGGCCGGGGGCGAGGCCTAGGTCCTGGGTGCGCTGGATCAGCGGATCGTAGATCTGCTGCAGCACCATGGTGACGGTGCCGAGGTTCTGGCTGTGCGGATCCATGGTGTTCGGATCGCCCGAGGCCGACCAGCGCACGGTCCGCGCCTCCACCATCCCCGCGCCGAGCGCCAGGCCCAGCGCAGCCGCCATCAGCAGCTTCCGCATCCCTTTTTCTCCCTCGTGGCGCCAGCCCGGCAGGCCGGCACGTCCCTGGAAGCCGGCGCCTATAGGGCCGGCGGCGACGGGGGGGAAGGGGTTTCGCCCTTCCGCCCCCCCGTCCCGGCGAATTGCAGCATGAGCGTATAGCCGACCGCCAGAACCACGGGGCCGAGGAACAGCCCAAGGAAGCCGAAGGCCAGCACGCCGCCGAGCGCTCCCATCAGCGTCAGCAGCAGCGGCAGGTTCGCCCCCCGGGCGATCATCCAGGGCCGGATGAAGTTGTCCACCGAGGAGATCACCAGCCCGCCATAGAGCCCCATGAAGATCCCCCAGCCTGTCTGCCCCTGGGTCAGCAGCCAGAGGCTCGCCGGTATCCAGATGAGCGGCGCGCCGACCGGCAGGATCGAGATGACGCCCGCCACCACGGCGAGCAACACCGGCTGCGGCACGCCCGAGATCGCGAGGCCGATCCAGGTGAGCACCCCCTGCGCCACCGCGGTGCCGACCAGGCCCCAGACCACGCCGCGCGTCACGTCGGCCGCCAGGCGCAGCATCCGGATGCCGGTCGCCCCGCCCAGCCGCCGCATCAGCGCCTTCACATGCACGGCCATCGCCGGCCCGTCGCGATAGAAGAAAAAGGCGAGGAAGATCGCGAGCAGCAGTTCCGCGAGGCCCGACAGTACCGCGAGCAGGATCGACAGCGTCTGCTGCGTGATGGTCCCGGCATAGGGGCGCAGCAGGCCGGTCAGGCCCAGAAGGTCGAACTCCCCCTCCCCGATCCAGCCGCGGATGTATCCGCCCACCAGCGGCAGCCCGGTCAGCCAGGCGCCGAGGCCGGGCAGGCCCTCGGTCAGCAGCCCCTCGATATCCGCGCGCAGCGCCTCGACCTCGTCGCGGCTCGTCGGTGCGGCAAGCACGATCGGCAGCCCGACCAGCAGGAACATCGCCAGCACCATCAGCGCAGCGGCCCAGGACGGACGGATGCGGGCCCTGTCGCGCAGGAAGGCGAAGATCGGCCAGGTGGCGAAGCTCAGGATGACGGCCCAGAGCAGCGCCGAGATGAAGGGCCGCAGCACGAGTAGGCAGGCGACGCCGAGCGCCGCGAGCGCCGCCATCCCGACCAGGCGCGCCGCGCGCGGTGTATCCATGGGCATGGACGATATCTTGCATGAAGCGCGTCAGTGGCGCGAGGCAGGGCTGGCCCGCGCGCCGGCGCGCGACTAGCCTCCGCCCGAGAACGCCCAGGGGGAACACCAGCCATGCCGCGCTTCGCCGCGAACCTCTCCATGATGTTCAACGAAGTCCCCTTCCTCGACCGGTTCGACGCGGCGGCGAAGGCCGGGTTCAAGGCGGTGGAGTTCCTTTTTCCCTACGACTTCCCGGCCGCAGACATTGCCGCGCGGCTGAAGGCCAACGGTCTGTCGCAAGTGCTGTTCAACGCGCCGCCCGGCGACTGGACGAAGGGGGAGCGCGGCATGGCCGCCCTGCCCGGCCGCGGCCAGGAATTCCGCGAAGCGATCCTCAAGGCGCTCGATTACTGCGCGGCGCTGTCCTGCCCGCGCCTGCACGTCATGGCCGGGCTGAAGCCTGATGGCGTGCCGATGGACACGTTGACCGCGACCTACGGCGCCAACCTCGCCTGGGCGGCGGAGGAATGCGCCAAGGCCGGCGTCAAGCCGGTGATCGAGCCGATCAACCACCGCGACATCCCCGGCTTCTTCCTCAACACCACCGACCAGGCGGCGGCGATCATCAACGCGGTGGGGCCGGACAAGGTCGGCATGCAGTTCGACCTCTACCACTGCCAGATCACGGAAGGTGACATCGTCAAGCAGGTCGAAAAGCACCTGCCGCTGATTGCGCACATGCAGGTGGCCGACAATCCCGGCCGCAACGAGCCCGGCACCGGCGAGGTGAACTGGCCCTTCGTGTTCCGCCGGATCGACGACCTCGGATTCCGCGGCTGGATCGGCTGCGAGTACCGGCCGGCGGCCGAGACGGTCGCAGGCCTCGGCTGGTTCGCGCCCTATCGCTGAGAGGCCGCTACCGCGCCTGCGCCACGCGGCCCGGCGCCGCGCGGGGCGCGGCCTGCTGCGGCGCGGCGCGGCGCG
>NZ_JACADQ010000399.1 GCF_016106015.1 Neoroseomonas rubea | reverse complement strand
CCCGGCGGCGGGGCCAGCGACGGCGACGCCTCCGCGAAGCCCGGCGCGCGCATCGCCGACGGCAGGGAGGCCACCGCCACCGCCGCCCCCGCGCCGACCGACAGCGCGCGGCGCAGCGCGGAGATCAGCGCGGACTTCACCTGATCCGCCTCGCGGAAGCGCAGCTCGGTCTTCATCGGGTGGACGTTCACGTCCACGCTTTCGGGCGGGATGTCGAGGAAGAGCGCGGCGGCGGGATGGCGGCCGGCCTCGATCACGTCGCGATAGGCGACACGCAGGGCCACGCGCAGCAGCGGGTCGCGCACGGGGCGGCTGTTCACCACCAGGTGCTGCGCCACCGAGGTCGCCCGCGTGTGGGACGGAAGGGCGGCGAGGCCGCGCAGGTCGAGCGTCGTCGTGACCGCTTCCACCGGCACCGCGGCGGCGGCGAAGTCGGGGCCGAGGATCTGGCGGATGCGCGTCTCCCACTCGGCCGCGGGCAGGTTCAGGGCCTCCCGCCCGTCCGTTTCGACGCGGAAGGCGACGCCCGGCCAGGCCAGCGCGAGGCGGCGGACCGCGTCGATGGCGTGCTCCGCCTCGGCGCGCGGATGGCGGAGGAATTTCCGACGTGCGGGGGTGGCGAAGAACAGGTCGCGCACTTCCACCCGCGTGCCGGGCGCGCCGGAGGCCGGCGCGACGTCCGAGACGCGGCCGCCTTCGACCGTGATGCGGTGCGCGTCCCCGCCGGCGGGGCGCGACGTGATGGTCAGCCGCGCGACGGCGCCGATCGAGGGCAGCGCCTCCCCCCGGAAGCCGAGCGTCGCGATGCGAAACAGCGTCGCTTCCTCGGGCAGCTTCGAGGTCGCGTGGCGCTCGACGGCCAAGGCGAGGTCGCCGGGGCCCATGCCGCAGCCATCATCCTCGACCAGGATGCGGTCGATGCCGCCGCCTTCGAGCGTGACGGCGATGCGGCGCGCGCCGGCGTCGAGCGCGTTCTCCACCATCTCCTTCACCGCCGCGGCCGGCCGTTCCACCACCTCGCCGGCGGCGATGCGGTTGGCGGTGGTCTCGGGCAGGCGGCGGATGCGCGGGGGCGGCCCGGGCGGGGGCAGCGAATCCATCGGGGGAGATTAGCATGACGGGGGGCGAAGCGCTTCCTTCCGGCGGCGCGCGGGACACGGCATGCTGCGCGGATGACGGAAGACACCCATCGCCGCCCGATCGCGGCGCGCAACCTTGGCGTGACGCAACGCATCGCCGCCATGCTGATCGCGCGCGGGCCTTCGCCCAACGGCATATCACTGATCGGCATGGCGGCAGGGCTGGCGGCGGGGCTCGCCTTCGCGGCGACCGCGTGGTTGCCGGGCGCGGCCTGGCTGTTCTGGCTGCTCGGTGCGGCGGGGGTGCAGGCGCGGCTGCTGGCGAACCTGTTCGACGGGATGGTCGCGGTCGGGCGCGGCGTCGCCTCTCCGGTCGGGGAATTGTTCAACGAGGTGCCGGACCGGGTCTCGGACACGGCGGTGCTGGTCGGGCTCGGAGTCGCGGCCGGTGACGTGGCGCTCGGGCTGGTCGCCGCGCTGGCGGCGATGCTGACGGCCTATGTGCGCACCACGGCGCGGTCGGCCGGCGCACCGTCGGATTTCTCGGGACCCATGGCGAAGCAGCAGCGCATGGCGCTGGCGACGGCGGTGGCCGTGTGGTGCGCGGTGGTCCCGGCGGGCTGGTCGGGCGGCGCCTGGGCACCCTGGGTGGTGCTGCTGGTGATCGCGCTCGGATCGGTCTTCACCGCCTGGCGCAGGCTGGCGCGCGCCGCCGCGGCGCTGGAGGCGGCGCGATGATCCGGCAGGGCGTTTTCGACCACCCCGTCACCATCGGCATCGTCGGCGCGACGGTGGCCGTGCTGCTGGTCGCCGCGGGCGTGATCGGCGCGATGACGGCGACGGGCAAGGGCACGCCGGAACTGCGGCGGGAATTGTGGCTGCGGCTGGGGTCGTGGTGCCTGCTGCTGCCGCTGATGATGGGGCCGGTGCTGCTGGGGCGCGAATGGGTGATCGGCGCGGTGACGCTGCTCGGGCTTGCTTGCCTGCGCGAATTCGACCGCGCGACGGGGCTGTTCCGGGAGCCGCTGGTGGCCGCGCTGGTCGTGCTCGGCATCCTCGCGGTGAACTTCGCCGCGCTCGATCATTGGTATGGGTTCTTCGTGGCGCTGTGGCCGCTGACGGTGGGTGTCATCTGCATCGGCACCATCCCGCGCGACCGGCCCGCGGGATACGTGCAGCGCACGGCGCTCGGCATCCTCGCCTACATGCTGTTCGGGGCGGGGCTCGCGCATCTGTCCTTCATGGCGAACGATCCCGCCTATCGGCCGGTGCTGTTGATGCTGCTGACGACCGTCGCGCTGTCCGACGTCGCGGCCTTCACCTTCGGCAAGCTGATCGGCGGGCCGAAGCTGCTGCCGGCGACGAGTCCGAACAAGTCGATCTCCGGCGCGCTGGGCGCGCTGTGCGTCACAACGCTGCTGGTCGCGGGCCTCGCCTGGGCGATCTTCGCGGGCACGCCGATGGCGCAGCCGCATTGGCTGCTGCTGTTCGGGCTGATGGTGGGCATCGGCGCGCAGGCGGGGGATTTGATGCTGTCGTCGATCAAGCGCGACATCGGCATCAAGGACATGGGGACGATCCTGCCCGGGCATGGCGGGGTGCTGGACCGGTTCAACTCGCTGCTGCTGGTGGCCCCCGCCGCCTTCCACTTCATCCGCTTCTTCGTCGGCGTGGCGGAACAGCAGCCCGCGCGGCTGATCACGGGGGGCTGATGGAATTCCGCCTGCGCCCGGCCCGCGACCATGGGATGGAGGCCGCCGACCGGCTGCGCAGCCTGTCGCGTGAGCGCGGCCTGGGCAGCGTGATCGTCGGGGGCGCGTGGCGGCGGGTGCTGCGCGCGTATCTCGCGCTGTTCCATCGGTTGCGCGTGGAGGGGCGGGAGAACCTGCCCGCCCCGCCCTTCGTGCTGGTCGCGAACCATGCGAGCCACTTGGATGCGCTGGTGCTGTCCGCCGTGCTGCGGGGGGACGCGGCGCGGCGCGCGCATGCGCTGGCGGCCGGCGACACCTTCTTCGGATCGACGCTGTCCTCGGCCTTTGCGGCTTACGCCGTCAACGCGCTGCCGGTCTGGCGCAAGCGCACGCGGGCGAGCGAGATCGCGACGCTGCGGGAGCGGCTGGTGGAGGATGGGCTGGTCTACATCCTGTTCCCCGAGGGCACGCGCGCGCGGGATGGCGTGATGGCGGCCTTTCAGCCTGGCATCGGCGCGCTGGTGGCGGGGACGGAGGTGCCGGTGGTGCCGTGCTGGCTCGAGGGCTGCCACGCGGCCTGGCCGGCGCATGCGCGCTTCCCGAAGCCTGCGCGGCTGCGGCTGTCGATCGGTGCGCCGCTGCGCTTCGCGGATGTGCCGGCGGTGCGCGCGGGGTGGGAGGTGGTGGCGGCGCGGTGCGAGGCGGCGGTGCGGGCCGAGGGGGCGCTGCCCCCTCGGGCTCCCCCGCCAGGGGACGACGGTCCCCTGGACCCGCGGTGAGTTGAAGAATTGGGTTCCGA
>NZ_JACADQ010000398.1 GCF_016106015.1 Neoroseomonas rubea | reverse complement strand
CCGCCGATCTGCCCGCCCAGCAGCAGCGCCACATCGAAGGTGATCCCCTGCGCGCGCAGCGCCGGGCCGTCCGTGTCGAACACCGCGCGCACCGCCTGGCCAGTCAACTGCGCGGCGCGGATCATGGCGACCTGTCTCCCCCTTCGCCCGAGGTCGGGTCAAGCATCGCCGCTACAGCGTGACGATCTGGCCGTCGCCCACCGCGTCCAGGAAGGTCGCGATGCCCGCCACCTCGACCCCGGGCGCCAGCGGCATCCCCGCCAGGCCTTCCGCCTTCAGCCCGGCCTCGCAGGCGATGCGGCGCACGCCGATCTCGCCGCAGGCCGCCAGCAGCGTGGCGATACCGGCCACGCCGCGCGCAACGATGGCCGGTTCCCGCGCATCCTCGAGCAGCGGGCAGGGCTCGGCGAACAGCAGGCAGCCCAGGTTGGTCGCGAACAGCGTCACATCCCGCCCCAGCGCAGCCGCGCCGGCGGCAACCACGAGCGCGTAGTGCGCGCGCGCATGCCCGCCCGATTCCAGCAGCACGCCGAGGCGCTTCGGCGGCGCGCTCATGCCAGCAGGATCGTCGCGCGGCCGGCAAGCAGCGCCCGGCCGCAGCCCGAGACCTCGAATCGGTAGATGAAGCCGCGGCTCTCCTGCGCCAGCGCCTCCGCCCGCACCGTCAGCGTGTCCGCGATGTCGTCGAGCCGCTCCACCGCCAACTCCACCCCCGCCAGCGCGGCCAGGAAGCCCGGCCCCTGTGCGGCGCCCGCCGTCAGCGCGCCATGCAGCGCCATCGCCTGCAGCGCGTATTCCAGCCCGCAGGCGGCCGGCAGCACGCCGTCGCGGCGCAGCGGATTGGCCGGATCCCGATGCGTGCCGGAGTTGCAGGCGATGGCGACGGCGTCGCAGGCGTCGACCCGTTCGAGCAGGCACATCGCGCCCTGGTGCGGGACCAGCCGCGCGATCGCCGCGCGCGTCGCGGGCAGCGCCATCACGGCGTGGCCTCGACAACGAGGTGCGAATCCTCGAGCAGCGCGAGGCGGAAGGACGCGGACCGCCCGGATGCCAGCGCCACGAGCAGCGGCAGCGCGCGCCCCACCGGGTTCGTCGCGCGCACGGCATCCAGCGCCGCGGGCAGCGGTGGCTCCTCGACCGCGCCGGAACCGTGCACGAGCCGCAGCATCCCATGCGCGGCGCGCTGCGGCGTCAGAACAAGCGCCGCGGCGAAGGGCGCCGCCGTCGCGCGCAGCGCATCGAGCGGCGGCGGCAGCGGCACGTCGTGCGCAACGAACAGCACCGGCGCGCCGCCGGCCACCACCTGCACCGCCGCCTGCATCAGCCCCGTGGCGAACACCTGGTCATGCCCGCCGAGGCTAACCGACGGCCGCGAGGACCCGACCGCGATGCCCCAGTAGCCCGCGGCGGCATTGTGCACCGAATTGTGGAACTGGGTGGGGGAGATGGCGCCATCCGCCGCGTGCAGCGCCTCGAGGATGCCGGTGATGACCTGGCCTTCGCCGTTGGAACTGGCGAAGACCGTGTCGAGTTCCTCGGGCGGGATGCCGCTCTCCTGCACCGCCTCCGTCGCCACCGCGAGCGCGAGGCGAACGGAGGGCCCGGTGCGGCGGCGCTCGGTCGGAGGCAGCAAGGCCGGGGCGGGAATGGCCACGGGCGCGGACTCGAAGGGCGCGGCGCCGGCGAGCATGGCGCGCGACACCGTCCAGCCGGGCAGGCCCGGCCCGAGCAGGCCGATCCCCGCGATGCCGACCGCGAGCGTCACGGCAGGCGCCCGATCACCAGGGCGCAGTTGCTGCCGCCGAAGCCGAAGGAATTGGACAGCACCAGGTCGATCGGCGCCGCGCGGTTCGCCACCGCGATGCCGGACGCAAAGGCGGGGTCGGGCCGTTCCACGCCGAGGCAGCCGGGCACCAGACCGTCCTCGACGCAGATCGCCGCGATCGCCGCTTCCAGCGCGCCGGAGGCGCCGAGCGTGTGCCCGCTCCAGCCCTTGGTGGAGGAACAGGGCACGGCGGCGCCGAACAGCGTCGCGATGGCGCGATCCTCCATCGCGTCGTTCGCGCGCGTGCCGGTGCCGTGCATGTTGACGTAGCCGATCGCCTCCGGCCGCAGGCCCGCGCTGTCGAGCGCCCCGCGCATCGCTGCGACCGCGCCATGCCCGTCCGGATGCGGCGACGACATATGGTGCCCGTCGGAGGACGCGCCGGCGCCGAGCAGCCCGATCCCGCCTGCGTCGCCCGGGCCCGCGCGTTCCAGCAGCGCGAAGGCCGCGGCCTCGCCGATGCTGATGCCGTCGCGGTCCTCGGCACACGGGCGCGTCGGGCCCTTCGCCAGCAATTCAAGCGAGCCGAAGCCGTGCAGCGTCAGCCGGCAGAGTGTGTCCGCCCCCCCCACCACCGCGGCATCGACCAGCCCCGCCGCGATCATCGCCGCCGCGTCGAGGAAGGCGCGCGCGCCGGATGTGCAGGCAGTGGAGATGGACACGCAGGGACCCGCCAGCCCGAGCCGCGCGCGCACGTAGCGCGGCAGCGCGTGCAGATCGTGCGTGCGCGCGAAGTCATAGGCCGGCAGCGCGCCGTCCGGCCCGCGCCGCACCCAGGCGCGCTCCGTCTCCTCGATGCCGGAGGTGGAGGTGCCGAGCACCACGGCGATGCGCGCCG
Source organism: Neoroseomonas rubea (assembly GCF_016106015.1). Lineage (GTDB taxonomy): Bacteria > Pseudomonadota > Alphaproteobacteria > Acetobacterales > Acetobacteraceae > Neoroseomonas > Neoroseomonas rubea. Next base: position 924 of record NZ_JACADQ010000398.1, on the reverse strand, counting down.
CCCCGTACCGCGCGCGCGCCGCTTCCACTGCCGCCAGGAACCCGTCTTGGCGCAGCGCGAGTTCAGCGAGCCGCGTGTTGCGGCAGGCGAAGTCGGCGAGTGGCGCGGGGGGTTCGATCGCCTCGGCTTCCCGCACCCGGCCGATCCAGATGCCCGCCGGCATGCCCGGCAGGTCGCAGGGGGCGAGGCCGCCGCGCCGGTCGCGCAACGCCGCCGCCGTCGCTGCGCGCCCGACGCCCATGGCTGAGGTCGCCGTGATGGCGCGGATGGCGAGCGGGAACATGCGCCTCACCTGGGCGCACCCCGTCGCGGCGCCAGGGTGCAGGCGAGCAGGAAGGCGCTGGCGACGCCGAGGCAGACGGTCAGCCCCGTCGCGTGCAGCACGGGCGTGCGGCAGAGCGCGAGCAGGCCAAAGGTCAGCAACGTGGTGAGCATGCAGGTGAGGATGGAACCGAGCGCGCGGGCCGCATCGTCCGTGCCTTCCTCCATCCCGGAACGAGACATGAACAAGGCATAGTCCAGCCCGACGCCCGCCAGCAAGAGCGCCGCGGTCAGGTGGAACACCGTGATCCGTTCCCCGATCGCAGCAAGCGTGGCGAAGGTCAGCAGCAGCGCGCCGGCGAGTGCCGCGGCGATGCGCAGACCGCCCGCGAGCCCGCGCCCGGCGCCGAGCAGCAGCAGCACGAGCACGCCGCCCGCCGCCCCCCAGCGCAGCGCCGTCGCAACGCCGTCGGCCAGCAACGCCTCGGTCTCTACCTTGATGTCGATCACCATCAATCCCGGCACCGTCGCGGCGGCGGCACGCAGCGCGGCGGCATCGATGGCTTCGGCCGGCAGCAGCAGGGCGCGCCAGCCCTCGCCATCCCGGCGCAGCAGCGGCGCAAGGCGCGCGGCGAGCAGCGGCGCGGCAGCGAGGTCTGCGGT
>NZ_JACADQ010000397.1 GCF_016106015.1 Neoroseomonas rubea | reverse complement strand
GGCCGCGCGCATGCCGCAGCTGCCCGTGCCGGTCCGGCGCGAACGCGCGGCGCGGCTGCGGGAAGCCGGTGCGAAGGCCGCCGCGCGCCTGTTCGCCGCGCGCGTGGGGCAGGAGGAAGCGGTGCTGTTTGAACATGCCGACCGCGGCCACACGGAACAATTCGCGCCGCTGCGCCTGCTGGGCGCGGCCGCGACGCCGGGCGAGATCCGGCGCCTGCGCGTGACCGGCGCGGCAGACGACGCGCTGCTGGCGGAGGCCGCCTGATGCTGAAGAACCTGCTTGGCCGACTGCGCGGCGGCGGCGATGCGGCGCAGGAACCGCGCCCGCCGGAACTGCCCATCCCCGGCCCGCCGGAAGCCCCGCCCCCCGCGCCCGAACGGCCCGAGCCCGGCCCGGCCGAGACGCCGTCCATCCCGGAACCCACGCCAGCGCCCCCGCCGGTCGAGGTCCCGCCCCCGACCGCCGAGGACCCGCCCGCCAAGGGCGGCTGGTTCGCGCGGCTGAAGGCCGGGCTCTCGCGCTCCACCGCCAAGCTGACGGAAAGCGTCACCGGCATCTTCACCAAGCGGAAGCTGGACGAGGCCGCGCTCGAGGAGCTGGAGGAGACGCTGATCGCCGCCGATCTCGGCGTTGCCGCCTCCCGCCGCATCGTGGACGGCTTCCGGAAGACGCGCTTCGGCAAGGAAGTCACCGACGAGGAGGTGAAGGCCACGCTCGCGGACGAGATTGCCGCGATCCTCGCCCCTGTGGCGCGGCCGCTGGTCATCGAGCCCGCCCGCGCGCCGCATGTCGTGCTGGTCGTCGGCGTGAACGGCACGGGCAAGACGACGACGATCGCGAAACTCGGCAAGCAGTATCGGGACCAGGGGCTGAAGGCCGGCTTCGTCGCCGGCGACACCTTCCGCGCCGCGGCGGTGGAGCAGCTGCAGGTCTGGGCGGATCGCACCGGCGCGCGCTTCTTCCCCCCCGCAAAGCCGGGCGCGGATGCCGCCGGGCTCGCCTTCGATTCGCTGACCGCCGCGCGGGCCGACGGGCTCGACGTGCTGCTGGTCGATACCGCCGGGCGGCTGCACAACAAGACCGCGCTGATGGAAGAACTGCGCAAGGTGGTGCGCATCATTCGCCGGGTGGATGAGAGCGCGCCGCATTCGGTGCTGCTCGTGCTGGATGCCACCACCGGCCAGAACGCCGTGCAGCAGGTGAAGGTGTTCGGCGAGATGGTCGATGTCTCGGGCCTGGTCGTCACGAAGCTGGACGGATCGGCCAAGGGCGGCGTGGTCGTGGCGCTGGCGCAGGAATTCGGCCTGCCGGTGCATGCCGTGGGCGTGGGCGAGAAGGCCGAGGACCTCCGCCCCTTCGAGGCGCGGGATTTCTCCCGCGGGCTGCTGGGTCTGGACTGATCCCCGCTTCGGGCGGATGGTCCGGCGCATGAGCCCGCGCCCCATCGCCCGCACCCCCATCCCCGACATCGCGACCTTGCCCGAGGACATCCGCACGCGGATCCTGACGGTGCAGGAAAAGTCAGGATTCGTGCCGAACGTCTTCATGATGCTCGCGCACCGGCCGGCGGAATTCCGCGCCTTCATGGCCTATCACGACACGCTGATGGACAAGGCCGAGGGACTGACCAAGGCGGAGCGCGAGATGATCGTCGTGGCCGTCTCCGCCCGCAACCAGTGCCAGTATTGCGTCGTGGCGCATGGCGCGATCCTGCGCATCCGCGCGAAGAACCCGCTGATCGCCGACCAGGTCGCGGCGAACTGGCGGAAGGCAGACATCACGGAGAAGCAGCGTGCGATGCTGGAGTTCGCGCTGAAGGTCACCGACCGCGCGAACGAGGTGAACGAGGCCGACCACGACGCCCTGCGCGCGGCCGGCTTCGACGACGAAGCGATCTGGGACATCGCCGCCATCGCCGCCTTCTTCGGCATGTCCAACCGGCTGGCCAACGTGACCAGCCTGCGCCCGAACGACGAGTTTTTTGCGATGGGCCGCGGCTGAGCGCGGACGCCATGGGGAGGGGTTGAAGTGACCGAGGTTCGATGGGAACGCCTGACCGCGCCGCAACTGCGCGCGCTCGCCGAACGCAACGCCGTGGTGGTGGTGCCGGTGGCGAGCCTGGAGCAGCACGGGCCGCATCTGCCGGTCTGGACCGACAGCTTCATCGGCCATTCGGTCAGCGTCCGCGCGGCGGAGCTGTGCGCCGACCTGCCGGCGGTGGTCACGCCCCCGATGTGGCTCGGGCTGTCCGAGCACCACTTCCCCTTCGGCGGCACGATCAGCCTGGACTACGCGACCTTCGCGGCGGTGCTGCGGTGCATCGTGAAGTCGCTGCTGGCGGACGGCTTCTCGAAGGTGATGCTGTTCAATTCGCATGGCGGCAACATCGACCCGCTGGCCGTCAGCGCGCGCGAACTCGCGCATGAATTCGGCATTCCGGTGCTGACCACGACGGTCACCAAGGTCGCACCCGCCGCCATCGCCGCCGCACTCACCGCGCAGAAGGCGATGCACCACGCTTGCGAGGCCGAGACGAGCCTGTGGCTGCACCTCGACCCGTCGCAGGTGCGCCATGACGAGATCGCGAATTCCGTCTCGCCGGGTAACTTCGATGCCGGGCAGCAGGTGTCATCCCGCTTCTGGTCGTTCAGCGAACGCGCGCCGGTGACCGGCGTGCGCGGGGATGCGCGCGCCGCGACGGCCGAGAAGGGCCGCGCGATCTTCGAGGCGATGGCCGAAGGACTCGCGCGCGAACTGCGCGAGACGTCGAACTGGTCGCCACCCGACGATGTGTGGCGGCGCGGGCGGGCCCAAGGGCCGCGGTGATCCCGCCCTTCTTCGGGCAGTGGGAGTCCGCGGACCGGATCGGGGAGATCCTCGCCGGCACGCTGCGCGCGGAGGATGATCCGCTCTGGCCGCGCTCCGGCGCGGCTGGTGGGGCCGACTACGCGCGGTGGGCGGAACACCTCTGCGGCGTCGCCTGCCTGCGGATGGCGCTCGCCGCGCGCGGCATGACCCCGCCGCGCGCCTTTGATCTGGCGCGGGAGTTGACCAGGCGCGGCGGCTACGTCCTGCAACCCGATGGCGGCATCCGCGGGCTGATCTACGCCCCCGCCGTCGCCTGGCTGCGGCAGGCGCCGCGCATCGCGGCGGAGGTGCGCGTCGATGTCGCGGCGGAGGAGGTGCCGGGTCTCGTCGCGGATCGCGGGATGTTCATCGCTTCCGTCCATCCCTGGATCCGTTGGCCGGACCGCGACCCGCCATCGCGCGGCGGGCATCTCGTGCTGGTGTTCGGCACGCGGGACGGGACGCTGCGACTGCACAACCCGTCGGGCGACACGGCGGCGGCGCGGCAGGATGCGCGGCTCTCCGTCGCCGACTTCGCGCGGTTCTACGCGGGGCGGGGGATTTTCCTGCTCGGCGGGTGAACGCAGGGGGCGCTGCCCCTCCGGACCTCCCCGCCAGAGGCCGAAAGGCCACGCGCCGTTGCGCGGAGGGGCGCTGCCCCTCCGGACCTCCCCGCCAGAGGCCGAAAGGCCTCTGGACACCATCACCTGGGGTCATGCCCGACGTCCGCGTACCCCTTGCCAGGTTTCGGTTTCCAAAGGCCTTTCGGCCTTTGGTGG
>NZ_JACADQ010000396.1 GCF_016106015.1 Neoroseomonas rubea | reverse complement strand
ATGCGCGGCCGCGCGCGGCGGCGCGGCGCCATCGGGCCCGGCGGCTCTGGCACCGAGGCGGCGGCCGGGGCCGGCGGTGGCTGGCGGTCTTGCGGGGACAGGCACATCGGGGCGGAAAAAGGGCCTTACGAAGATGGGCAAGGCGACCGCCGAATCGAACCCTTCGTCCGGGTTGCCGCCAAAGGCCGCTCTGCTACACCAAGCGGGTGCGCCGGGTTAGCACAGTGGTAGTGCAGCGGTTTTGTAAACCGAAGGTCGGGGGTTCGAATCCCTCACCCGGCATACGCCCGCGTGTTGCGGCGGCATTCACCCTCCCCTATGGAACGCGGCTCGAACGATAAGGAAATCAAACGATGTCGCGCCGCGCGCTTCTTGCCATCGCCGCCACCTCCGCCCTGTTCGTCGCCGCGGCTCCGGTCGCCGAGGCCCAGGTCCAGTATGCGCAGCGCTGCGACACCAATCTGCGGATCACGAACAACTCATCGAGCAATGTCCGCGGGATCTATTTCAATCCCTCGACCAACAGGAACTGGGGGCCGAACCGGCTGGGCAACAACTTCCTGCACCCGCGCCAGAGCATCACCTTCCGCCTGCCGCAGGAAGACGACTACGACTTCCGCATCGTGTGGGACACGAGCGCGACGGCGGAAATGCGCCGCACCGACATCTGCCGCATCAGCGGCATCGTCATCACGAATGACGGGCTGCGCGTGCGCTGAACCTGGGGCGGCGCGTCAGCCCGGGCTCGGCAGCGACCTGTCCGCCCGGCAGCGCGACAGCGGCAACTGCTCGGCCGCCGTGACGCGCAGCACGCGGCGCTGGGCGCGGTTCACCTCCATGGTCAGGCAGGCGCAGCCGTAGCCGTAGTAGCCGTTGGTGCGGACCCATTCGCGCGTCGTCATGTCGGGGATGAGCCGCATGCCCGGCAATTCGGGCCCGCCCTGGGCGGACAGGACCCATTCGCCGTCCCGGTCGTCCAGCCAGTGATTGCCCGGCGAGGGGTTGTGCAGCCAGCCGCAGCGGCGTTCCGGCGCCGCCTCCGCCGCCGTGCCGGCGGCCAGCATGGCCAGCAGCCCCACCATCATCGCGCGCATCCAAGTCCCTTTTCCGAATCGCAACGGCGCATCCTGCCATGCATGGCGCGCGGCGCGACAGCGGTGGCGTTCACGCCCGCGCGCGCCCATCTTCCGCCCCATGAACCTGATCGCCCCCGGCCCCGTCCTGTTCATGCCGCAGAAGCGGCCCGCCCCGCCCTCGGAGAAGCGGCTTAAGGTCGTCTCCCCCTTCGAGCCGAATGGCGACCAGCCGGCCGCGATCCGCGAGCTGTCCGCGGGGTTGCTGCAGGGCGAGCGCGACCAGGTGCTGCTCGGCGTGACCGGGTCGGGCAAGACCTTCACCATGGCCAAGGTGATCGAGGAACTGCAGCGGCCCGCGCTCGTGCTCGCCCCCAACAAGACGCTGGCGGCGCAGCTGTACGGGGAGATGAAGTCGTTCTTTCCCGACAATGCGGTGGAGTATTTCGTCAGCTACTACGACTACTTCCAGCCGGAAGCCTACGTGCCGCGCACGGACACCTACATCGAGAAGGATTCGCAGATCAACGAGCAGATCGACCGCATGCGCCATTCGGCCACGCAGGCGCTGCTCGAACGCAACGACGTCGTCATCGTCGCCTCCGTCTCCTGCATCTACGGCATCGGGTCGGTCGAGACCTATTCGCGCATGGTGGTGAAGCTCGAGCGCGGCGGGCGGATCGAGCGCGATGCGCTGATCAAGGGGCTCGTCGAGCAGCAGTACCGCCGCAACGATTCCTTCTTCGCGCGCGGCACCTTCCGCGTACGTGGCGAAAGCGTGGACATCTGGCCCTCGCATCTCGATGACCGCGCCTGGCGGGTTTCGCTCTTCGGCGACGAGATCGACGGCATCCGCGAATTCGACCCGCTGACCGGCGAGGTGACCGGCGAGATGGAACGCATCGCCGTCTATGCCAACAGCCACTACGTCACGCCGCGGCCGACGCTCACCCAGGCGATCGCGCAGATCAAGGTCGAGCTCAAGGAACGGCTCGCGCAGCTGGAGGCCGAGGGCAAGCTGCTGGAGCGCCAGCGGCTCGAGCAGCGCACCATCTTCGACATCGAGATGATGGAGACGACCGGGTCCTGCAAAGGGATCGAGAACTACTCCCGCTACCTGACCGGCCGCCGCCCCGGCGACCCGCCGCCGACGCTGTTCGAATACCTGCCCGACAACGCGGTGCTGATCGTCGATGAAAGCCACGTGACCGTGCCGCAGATCGGCGGGATGTATCGTGGCGACTATGCGCGCAAGGCGATCCTGTCCGAGTTCGGCTTCCGCCTGCCATCCTGCACCGACAACCGGCCGCTGAAGTTCGAGGAGTGGGACGCCTATCGCCCGCAAACGGTGTTCGTCTCCGCCACGCCGGGACCGTGGGAGATGGAGCGCACCGGCGGCGCCTTCGCCGAGCAGGTGATCCGCCCGACCGGCCTCGTCGACCCCGTCTGCGAGATCCGCCCCGTGGAAGGCCAGGTGGACGACCTGCTCGCCGAATGCCGCGCCGTCTCGACCAAGGGCGGGCGCGTGCTGGTCACGACGCTGACCAAGCGCATGGCGGAGGACCTGACGGAATACATGACGGAAGCGGGCATCCGCGTGCGCTACCTGCACAGCGACGTGGATACGCTCGAACGCATCGAGATCATCCGCGATCTGCGCAAGGGCGTGTTCGACGTGCTGGTGGGCATCAACCTGCTGCGCGAGGGCCTCGACATTCCCGAATGCGCGCTGGTCGCCATCCTGGACGCCGACAAGGAAGGCTTCCTGCGCAGCACCACCGCGCTGATCCAGACCATCGGCCGCGCCGCGCGCAACGTCGAGGGCCGCGTCGTGCTCTATGCCGATGTCATGACGAACAGCCTGAAGAACGCGCTGGGCGAGACCGAACGCCGCCGCGCCAAGCAGCAGGCCTGGAACGCCGAGCACGGCATCACGCCCACCACCATCCGCCGCGAGATCGCCGACGTGCTGCGCGACGTCACGCAGGGCGACTACGTCACGGTCGACGCGGTGGAAGGCGAGGAGGAAGCGAACTTCGTCGGCAAGGACCTCCGCGCCGCCATCGCCGACCTGGAGAAGAAGATGCGCGCCGCCGCGGCGGAACTGGAATTCGAGACCGCGGCGCGGCTGCGCGACGAGATCAAGCGGCTCGAGGCACTCGACCTCGGGCTGGAGCCCAACCTCGCCGGGCGTTCGTTGCGCGAGGCGACGCCCAAGGCCGACTGGAAGCCCAAGCCGATGGGGCCCGGCGGCGGCGGCTACGACCCGAAAAAGGCGAAGGGCGGACGGAAGCGCCGCGGCCCCTGACGCGTTCCTGCCTCCGACGGGGCGCGATTGCCCCGGTTCCGCCCGATCGATGCCACACGCAGCGGTTGTGGTGGGGCATCGGAGCTGAACGAAGGAGGCACGCACATGCTGACGAAGACGATCCGACTTTCCGCCCTCGGCCTGCTCGCCCTGGGGCTGGCGGCCTGCCAGGACCCGGTCGGCCAGCGCGCGCTGATCGGCGGCGGCATCGGCGCGGCGGGCGGCGCCTTGAGATTCCCGTACCAGGCGAAGGTCATCTGCACGTTTGT
>NZ_JACADQ010000395.1 GCF_016106015.1 Neoroseomonas rubea | reverse complement strand
GCCCGCCTTCGCGCGCGGCGCGGACCCGCGCGCCGCGGACGACCTGCCGCTGCGCCTGGCGGCGCTGTGCGATGCGTTCGCCACCTGGACCGGAGGCATGGGCGTGATGCCGGACCGCGCCGCGCCGGCCGCGACCGCCCGCGGCTGCCACGCCGCCATGGCCGGGGCATCCCCGAGCGCACACGCGGGCCGGTGATGATGTTCCGGGTCGTCCGGCGCGACCGGACGACCGCGCGCGGCCAAGATGCCTAGGCGCCGCGGGCCCTGCGCACTCGCCTGCCGGTCATGGACCGCGGAGCCCCGGAGGTTCACAGCCCATCCGCCGCACGGGATGTCGGGACCAGGCATCGCGTCAGGACGAAACCACGGCCGGCACGGCGATCCTCGCCATCGCCCAGGGTTCGACGCATGCGGGGGTGGCGGAACGTCGCCCACCACCGACCCCGCCTTCAATCAATCATCATCGTCGTCGTCACGCACCCGCCGCGGCTGGCGCCGGTCCGGCGCCACCCAGCCCCAGCCCCAGGATTCCCGCGCGCCGCGCCCGTCGCGCCAGCGGTCTTCCCGCACCCAGCCGCGCCGCCCGTAGCGATCCTCGACCGTGTAGGAATCGACGCGCGTGCAGCGCCCGTTGGAGCAGTTCGAGGAGGAGTTGGAGGACTGGCTCTCCGCCAGCGCCGAGAGCGGCGCGAGCCAGAGGGCGAACAGGCCGCCGACAGCGGCGCGCTGGATGGGTCGCATGTCCTTGTCCTCGATGTTTTCCATGCGAGGAACGCTGGAGCCGCGAAAAGTCTTCCACCGGGCCGAAGAAAGGCAGGATCGGGGCGTCGTGTTTCCCGGCGTTTCCGCCGGCGCGAAGGCCGAGGCCCTCGCGCCGACGGGCTCAGGCGCCCCGGAACACCGGCGCCCGCTTCTCCCGGAACGCGGCGAGGCCCTCCTGCATGTCCGCGCTGTCCTTGCAGATGCGCGCGCGCTCCTCGCAGGCGGCGGCATCCAGCGCGCCATGCGCGATCTCGTTCAACGCCAGCTTCATCCCCTGCAAAGCCAGCGGCGCCATCGCGCAGAGCGTGTCCGCCAGCCTGTCGACCGCCGCGTCGAGCTCGGCGGGCGGCACCAGGTGCGTCAGGTAGCCGATGCGCAGCAATTCCTCGGCGCCGAGCTTCTCGGCCGTCAGGAACAGGCGCTTGGCCGTGTTCATGCCCAGGCGGGAGACGTAGCGCTCGAGCCCGCCGGGATAGTAGTGCACGCCGAGCCGCGCGGCCGGCATGAACATCTCCATCCCCGTCACGCCGATTCGGAAATCCGCCGTCAGCGCGAAGTCGGTCGAGCCGCCATAGACGCCGCCCTGGAGGCGACAGATCGTCGGCACGCGGACCCGTTCGAAGCGGTCGACCATGGCGTCGAAGCCGGGCGCGCGGGCGGCCGCGTCCTTGTCCTCGGCGAAGCCGCCCAGGTGGAAGCCAGCGCTGAAGGCCGGGCCCGATGCGGCGAGGACCAGCACGCGCAGGTCGCGGTTGGCGTCGATCGTGTCGAAATGCTCCAGAAGCCGGACGATGTCGGCCGGCTCGATGCGATTGCGGTGGCGGGAACGGTGGAGGCGGATGGTCGCCCGGGCCCCCGCGATCTCAAGGCTCGGCGGGTCCAGGCGGATGTCTTCGGTCATGGCGGTCCTCATATTCTTGCTCGCCGAAGGCTCTGCCTTCGGCGCCCTCAGACGCGTCGTGCGGACAGCCCGCCTTCGGCGTGATGCCGAACCCCGGGCGGCGCCCATGCGGGCGCTCGGCCCTTCGGGCGACGGGCCTCCCCTTCGTAGTCCGGGTCGTCCGTGCGCATCCTCCCCGGAATCGTCGCCCCTGGCCACGCCCCCCGGCACGTAACGCGCCTTGCGGAGCGCCCGCCCCGTCCCGACAATAGGCGGATGGCCGCCCCGCTCCCCCTCGCCGTGTCCGAGGACCCCTCCTTCGCCGAACTCCTGGCGCTGCGCCCGCATCTCTCCCTGCACGCCATGGACGGGCTGCTGATGGAGGAGGTGCCGCTGGCGCGCATCGCCGCCGAGGCCGGTACCCCCGCCTGGGTCTATTCGGCCGGCGCGCTGCGCCGCCGCGCCCGCGCGCTCAAGGCCGCGCTGGCCGGCGCCGGCCTGTCCGCCACCGTGCACTTCGCCATGAAGTGCAATGACAACCTCTCCGTGCTGAAGGTGCTGGCCGCCGAGGGCCTCGGCGCCGACGTGGTCAGCGAGGGCGAGCTCCGCATCGCGCGCGCCGCCGGCATCCCGGGCTCGGCGATCGTCTTCTCGGGCGTCGGCAAGACGGCCGAGGAGATCCGCCACGCGCTGGCCGAGGACATCTTCCAGATCAACGCGGAAAGCGCGGAGGAGATCGACATGATTTCCGCCCTCGCCACCGCCATGGGCCGCACCGCGCGCGTCGCGCTGCGCGTCAATCCGGACGTCGACGCCAAGACCCACGCCAAGATCACGACCGGGCGCAGCGAGAACAAGTTCGGCATCGCCTTCGAGGACGCGCCCGCGGTCTATGCCCGCATGGCCGCGCTGCCCGGCATCGCGCCTATCGGCATCGCGACGCATATCGGCAGCCAGATCACCGCCGGGATGGCCGCCTACCGTGCCGCCTATGCCCGGCTGGCCGAGATGGTGAAGGCGCTGCGCGCGCAGGGCCTTCCGGTGCAGCGCGTCGATTGCGGCGGCGGCCTCGGCATTCCCTATCGCGACGAGCCGGCGCCCTCGCCCGAGGCGCTGGCGGGTGCGATTCGCGCCACGCTCGGCGAGCTCGGCCTGCCCGTGATGCTCGAGCCGGGGCGCTGGATCGCCGGGCCGGCCGGCGTGCTGCTCGCCTCGGTCGTGCTGCAGAAGCGCGGCGCGTCGCATCGCTTCGTCGTCGTGGACGCGGCCATGAACGACCTGGTGCGCCCGGCGATGTACGAGGCCTGGCACGGCATCGTCCCGCTCTCCGCGGCGCGGGCCGCGGCCCCCCTCTCGCCGGCCGAGGTGGTGGGCCCGGTCTGCGAGACGGGCGACACCTTCGCCCGTGGCAGGCTGCTGCCCGACCTCGCGGCGGGCGACGCGGTCGCGTTCCTCGATGCCGGGGCCTATGGCGCGGTCATGTCCTCCACCTACAACGCGCGGCCGCTGGCGGCCGAGGTGCTGGTCGATGGCGACCGCTTCGCCGTGGTGCGGGAACGCCAGACCTATGAGGAACTGCTGCACGGGCAGCGCCTGCCGGAGTGGCTCGGATGACCGACGCGCCGCGCGATCCCCTCGCTCACCGGCTGGCCCGGCGAACAAGGCTCGCGCGGCTCGCCCTCTGGTGGGAAGCGGCGTGGCCGGCGCTCTGGCCGGTGCTGGGCGTGCTCGGCGTGTTCCTCGTGATGGCGCTGGCGGGGCTGCCGCTGCTGCTGCCGGCCTGGCTGCACCTGCTGCTGCTGCTGGGCTTCGCTGGCGCCCTGGCCTGGGCCGGGATGCGCGCCGCGTCCCAGTTGCGCGCGCCCGGCCTGCCGGCGGCGGAACGCCGGCTGGAACGGGATTCCGGACTGTCGCACCGGCCGATCGCGACGCTCGCGGACCGACCGACGGGGGATGACCCGGTCGCTCTCGCGCTGTGGGCCGCGCATCGGCGCCGCGCGGCGGAACGGCTCGCCGCGCTGCGCGTCGCCCCGCCCCGGCC
>NZ_JACADQ010000394.1 GCF_016106015.1 Neoroseomonas rubea | reverse complement strand
CCGCGACGGTCGTCACGCCGCAGCGCGCGGCCAGCGCGGCGAGGCCCTCCGCGTTCAGGTCCATGCCCACCACGCGCGCGCCGGCGGCGGCCAGCGCCTCGGCCGTCGCGGCACCGAGGCCGGAGCCCGCACCCGTCACCAGCGCCGCGATGCCGTCGATGTCCATGGCGTCCCTCTGCCCGATCCGCGCGCCAGCCTACACCGGGCAGGGTCGTGTGAGACCTTCGGCGCGCAGGGCAGCGTCACGCCGGCGCGTCGGTGCGGCGGAAGGTCCAGTAGCGCGGCGTGCGGCCCTCGCGGATCGCCTTCGCCTCGTAGCGCGTCGCGAACCAGCCCTCGGGACGCGCGCCGCGGGCCTCGGAGGCGAGCGTGAAGAAGCGCTGGCCGGACAGCAGCACCTCCTCCACCCAGGCCTGGTAGGTCGGGTCGTCCGAGGCTATGCGCCATTCCGCGCCCGGGCGCAGCGCGCGGGCGACCGCGGGCAGCGTCGCCGGCTGGACGAAGCGGCGCTTCGCATGCCGCGCCTTCGGCCAGGGGTCGGGGAACATGAGGTAGAGGCGGCCGAGCGCGTCCGCCGGCAGCAGCCCGAGCAGGTGGCGCGCATCCTCGGGCCAGAGGCGGAGCCGCTCGGGCACGGGGGCGGTCGCTTCCTCGCCCTCCGGCACCAGGCGCGTGAGCAGGGAACACAGGCCGTTCTCGAACACCTCGGAGGCGATCAGCGCGATCCCGGGATGCGCCGCACGCAGCGCGAGCGTGTGTTCCCCGCCGCCGAAGCCGGCTTCGAGCCACAGGTCCTTGGCGCCCTGGAAGAGCGCGGGCGCCTGTGCGGCCTCGGCCGCCGTCAGGCGGATGCGCGGCAGGGCGAGGGAGAGCAGCCTTTCCTGTCGCGGCCGCAGCGGATGACCGCGGCGGCGGCCATAGAGCCGGTCCGGGACGCCTTCGGCGAGGGGGGGACGGTCGGCGGTCATCGCGCTACCTGCCAACGAAAAAGGGGCGACGCCGTGGCGCCGCCCTCCTGGGTGTGCGTGCAGCCCGCGGTGCGGGCCGGGCGCGGACGCCAGGCGCGCGGGTCGCGCGCCCGACATCCGCAGGCGGCGAATTACCGCCCGAAGGCCCGCTTCAGCTCATCCACCAGGTCGGTCTTCTCCCAGGTGAAGGTGCCCTTCTCGGCATCCGGCGTGCGGCCGAAATGGCCGTAGGCGGAAGTCGGCACGTAGATCGGGCGGTTCAGGTGCAGATGCTCCCGGATGCCGCGCGGGGAGAGGTTCACGAGGCCGTCGATGACCTTCGCGAGCTTCACCTCGTCGATGTCGCGCCCCGTGCCGTGGAGATCGAAGTAGACCGAGAGCGGCTTGGACACGCCGATCGCGTAGGACACCTGGATGGTGCACTTGTCCGCGAGGCCCGCCGCGACGACGTTCTTCGCGACATAGCGCGCGGCATAGGCGGCCGACCGGTCGACCTTGGTCGGGTCCTTGCCGCTGAACGCGCCGCCGCCATGCGGGGCCGCGCCGCCATAGGTGTCGACGATGATCTTCCGGCCCGTCAGGCCGCAATCGCCGTCCGGCCCGCCGATGACGAACTTGCCGGTCGGGTTCACGTAGAACTCGTTGTCTGGGCACATCCAGCCCTTGGGCAGCGTGCTTTCGACGATCGGGCGCAGGATGCGCTTGATCTCGGCCTGCTCCAGCCCCTCGACATGCTGGGTCGAGACGACGACGGAGGTGGCGCCGACCGGCTTGCCGTCCACGTAGCGCAGCGTGACCTGCGACTTGGCGTCGGGCAGCAGGCCCTTCACGGCGACGTCGCCGTTGCGGCGCATCTCGCTGATGCGGCGCAGGACGAGGTGCGCGTAGTAGAGCGGCGCGGGCATCAGCTCCGGCGTCTCGGTGCAGGCGTAGCCGAACATGATCCCCTGGTCGCCGGCGCCTTCATCCTTGTTACCGGCGGCGTCCACGCCCTGCGCGATGTGCGCGGACTGGGCGTGCAGGTGGCAGGCGATCTCGGCGTTCTGCCAGTGGAAGCCTTCCTGCTCGTAGCCGATGTCGTGGATGGCGAGGCGGGCAAGGTGCATCAGGTATTCGGGCGTGACCGAGCCGGGGCCGCGCACTTCGCCGGCCAGCACGACACGGTTGGTCGTGACCAGCGTCTCGCAGGCGACGCGGGAATAGGGGTCGGCGCTGAGGAACGCGTCGAGCACGGTGTCGGAGATGCGGTCCGCCACCTTGTCCGGATGCCCTTCGGAGACGGATTCGGACGTGAAGAGGTATTCGCCGGTATCGCGCATGGCTTGGTTCGGCCTCTTGTCGCGGGAAACGCCGGCGGGAAGCCCCGGCAGGCTGGGCCCGGAGGATCCGGGACGGGGGCGTATGGCAAGGGGGTGTGGCGGGGTCAAGCCGGGCCGGACGGTCCCCGGCCCTTTCGGTCAGGCGACTTCGCGTGTGGTCGGGGCGATCGCCTCCGCCCGCGCGGCAAGTCTCGCGCGCAGTGGCAGCAGCGAAGGGCCGTCGCGCAGCACCGGCAGGCAGGCGCCGGCATCGTAGCGGCCGTTGCCGCGGGCGGAGAGCATGCGCTCGATCCGCCAGCGCAGCCCCGCATCGCCGAAATGCCGCCGGTCATCCTCATCGATATAGGATTCGACCGCCGCGCCTTCGGCCAGCAGCACCCCGTGCGCGGGCAATTCCACCTGTACATAGGCAATGCCGCGCCAGACCGGTTCCTGTACGATGCTCCGCCCGTTCACCAGCAGCACCGCCGGCACCAGCCGCCCGGCGAGCAGCAGCGCATGGCCCGGCGCCAGCAGAAGGTCGCGGCAGGGCACGCCTTCCGCCAGCGCCCCGGCGGCGATGCGCACCGGCGCGACCAGCGCCGGGCGCCGGTGGCGTGCGATGTCGATGCTCCGCCGCCCGACCCAGGCGACCGGCACCGGCGGGGTGCCGTTCCGCGCCGACATCAGAAGGTCGCCCGGCCGTAACGCCGCAGCGCGCACCTCGCCGCGCATGGTTGCGATCCGCGTTTCCGCAGCGAAGCCCGTGCACGCCCCGATCGCGCCGTCATCCGGCCAGGGCATGCCAGTTCGAGCCATGGTCATCGCCACGTCCCACCACCCATCAATGCCCCGGCCATCAGGATGGTGTCTCGCCGTGGCGCCGAAAAGCCGCGGTGCCCTGCGCTGGTGTTAACTTCTTGTTGATCAGGCTGGGGTCCCGCCTCGGCGCGCCGACGGGTACCAGAGGACGACCGGGCCACGGCGAATGGCCGGTCCCGCGCCTCGCGCGCCGCTACTCCAGCAGCACGCGGGACGGCGTGACGACCACGCCGCTTGAGCGCCGCCCGCCGCCGGCGATGTCCGTGAAGGTCTCCATCCGGGTGGCGTAGCCCTGCGCCGCGACCATGCCGGTCGCGGTGTCTATCGCGAGCCGCGCGGAGATCGCCACCTGCATCGTCGTGCCGCTGCCGCGCAGCCGCCCCGCGAGCTCGACCCCGCAGCGCGCGACCAGCACCGCCCGCCCGCCGATTGCGGAGGTGCCTTCCGGCCGGCAGCGGCCGCCCGTGGCCGAGCCTTCGACCGGCATCGGGAAGTCCTCCGCGGGCGCGATGCGTCGGCGCTCCAGGCTGAGCGTCGCGAACTGCGCCCGCCAGGCCGCGACAAGGCCGTCGCGCGCCGCGTCGGCGGCGGCGCCGCTGCCTTCGGGCCGCGGGGCGGCGAACTCGG
>NZ_JACADQ010000393.1 GCF_016106015.1 Neoroseomonas rubea | reverse complement strand
CGCGGTCGGCGGGGCATCCATCAACCGCGCCACGATCGCCCGTCGCACCGGGCCGAGCGCCGCCCCCGCGCCGATCAGCGCCGCGCGCGCGAGCCGCGCCGGCGCGCGGTCATCCGTGTAGAGCCGCGCCACGGCGTTGGTCGCGAGGAACATCGGCAGCGTCGCCCGCCGATGCGCCGCGGCATAGCGCGCGAGCGCCCCGGCATCGCCCGGATCCGCGCCGCCACGGACCTGCGCGGCCAGCGCCTCGGCCCCCGACAGGCCGAAATTGAACCCATGCGCCGTCACCGGATGCATCCCGACCGCGGCATCGCCCGCCAGCGCGAAGCGCGCCGCGACGAAGCGATGCGCATAGGTCGCGACCAGCGGATAGGCGTGCCGCGTGCCCACCAGCCGCATCTCCCCCAGCCGCCGCCCGTAGCGTCGCGTGACCTCGGCACCGAAGCCCTCCGGCGCCATCGCCATCAGGCGCCTGGCGGTCGCGGGCGCCACCGTCAGCACCACCGAGGCGATGTCGCCCGCCAGCGGCAGGATCGCGATCGTCTGGCCATGGGCGAACCATTCGGTCGCGACGCCGCCATGCGGCAGGTCGTGCGCGACCCGCGCGACGATCATGGTCTTGCCGAAATCGACCATCGCGGCGCCGATCCCCGCCCGCCGCCGCGCCTCGGAAAAGCGGGAATCCGCCGCGACCAACAGCCGTGCGGCCACCTCCTCCCCGCCATCGAGCCGCAGGCTCGCACCCTGGGGCGAGAGCGCGAGCCCCTCCACCGCCCGCCCGGCGACCAACCGCGACCGGCCGGTGGCCGCCGTCTGGAACAGCGCGCGGCGGATCAGGTGGTTGGGCACCAGCCGCCCGAGGGGTTCCGCCGCCTCACGCGGCGCGAAGCGCAGCGCGAGGGGGGATGTTCCGTTGACGACCTTCGCCTCGCGCAGCGGCGCCGTCTCGGCGGCCGGGATGCGCCCCAAGGCGCCGAGCGAACGCAGGATGGCCTGCGAGCGCTGGGTCAGCGCGATCTCCCGCCCGTCGAAGGCGGGCTCCGCCAGCGCCTGCTCCGGCGCGCGCTCGAACAGCGTGATCGAGAGGCCCGAGCCCTCCAGCGCGCAGGCCAGCGCGAGTCCCGCGGGCCCTGCCCCGATGATGGCGACATCCGTTTCCATGGCGTCTCGTCCCCCGGACGCCCGGTTGCGTCCATGATCCAGCGCAATCCGCGCGGCGCGGTCCTCAGCCGTCCTCGTCCAGCGCCCGCCCTGCCCGGTGCCGGCGCAGCAGCGCGAAGCCGATCGCCGCCGAGACCACGAACAACCCCACGGCCAGCGCCACCTGCCAGGCGCCGTCCACGCGGATGCCCTTGCCGAGCAGCGCGAAGACGAGCGTCTGCGGCAGGTAGCCGATCGCCGAGGCCGCCAGGAACGGCACCAGGCTGATCGCCGCCATCCCCGCCAGGAGGTTCAGCGCCAGGTTGTTGCCCACCGGCAGCAGCCGCAGCGCCAGCGTCGCGCCGAAGGGGCTGCCCACCAGCACGTCCCGCAACGGCCGCAGCCGGTGCCCGAAGCGCCCGGCCAGCCGCCGCTCCGCCCAGCCGCGCCCGACCGCGCGCGCCCAGCCATAGGAGGCCGCGCAGCCGACCACCTGGGCGGCGAGCGACAGCAGCGTCCCCTCCAGCGCCCCGAAGGCGTAGCCGCCGAGGAAGGCGACCCCCTGCCGCGGCGCGCCCGCCGCCGTCGCCGCCGCCCCGATCGCGACGAACACCAGATCCCCCAGCAGCCCCTGCCCGAGCACCCATTGGTCGACCCATTCGGTGCCGGGGGCGAAGCCGACCGAGCGCAGCAGCAGCCCCGCCGCCGCCAGCCCCGCCGCGAGCATGACGAGCTTCAGGATGGAAGCGCGCCGGCGCGTGGCGGCCGCGCCGCTCATGGTGCCGCGTCGCGCTCGATCTCGGGCCGCCGGCCGCGCCGCTGCAGCCAGGCCATGCCAACCAGGTCGAAGATGCTGACCAGCAGCCGGTCGAGTGTGCCGTAGTTGGACACGCCGCGCACGCGCGGGCGGTGGTTCACCGGCTCGCTCACGACATGCCCGCCCTGGCGCAGCGTCAGCGCCGGCAGAAAGCGGTGCATGTGGTCGAAATGTGGAAGTTCGAGAAAGAGGTCGCGCGGGAAGACCTTCAGCCCGCAGCCCGTATCCGGCGTCGCATCCCGCAGCAGGCGGGACCGGATCGCGTTGGCGATGCGGCTGGTATACCGCTTCACCCCGCTGTCCTTGCGGTTCACCCGATGGCCGGCGACCAGGGTGCGGCGGCCCGCGGCGGCCTCGGCCTCGGCGCGGGCGAGCAGGCGCGGGATGTCGGCCGGGTCGTTCTGCCCATCCCCGTCCAGCGTGGCGATCCAGCGGCCGCGGGCCGCCTTCACCCCGGTGATCACGGCGGCCGACTGGCCGCAGGATGCGCGGTGGCGCAGCCAGCGCAGCGGCGCGCCGGCGGCCCGCGCGGCGGCCAGCGCATCCCCCGTCCCGTCGGTCGAGCCGTCGTCGACATAGACGATCTCGTGCGGCACGGCGCCGAGCGCGGCCTCGATCTCGTCCACCAGCGGGCCGATGTTCGGGGCCTCGTTGCGGACGGGGACGACGACGGAGACGATCGGCGCGGGCAGGTCCGGCGCCGCAGCGTCGGGGCCGGCCCCGGCGCGGGGGGCGGAAGGCATGTGGCGCGCGGTAGCAGCCCGGCCCGGGGCCGGCAAGCAGAGGCCCCCCCGTGCGCGTCCGGCATGTGCCGCCTATATCGGGCCCATGCCGTTCGACTCCCGCACCCTCGCCGTCCCGCCATCGGCGCGTTCCACCGATGATGCGCGCGCCGTCGCGCGCTGGCTTCTCGCCGTCGCGGGGCTCGTCTGGATCATGGTCGCGATCGGCGGCGCCACACGGCTGACCGGCTCGGGCCTGTCGATCATGGAATGGGCGCCGATCGCGGGCATCCTGCCGCCTCTGACCGATGCCGAATGGCAGCGCCTCTACAACCTGTACCGCACCATCCCGCAGTACCAGCTGCAGAACCAGGGCTTCGGGATGGACGGGTTCAAGGAGATCTTCTGGCTCGAATGGATCCACCGCTTCTGGGGTCGGCTGATCGGCCTTGCCTATGTGGCGGGGCTCGCATGGTTCTGGCTGCGCGGGCGCATCCCGGCAGGGCTCAAGCCGCGGCTGCTGCTGCTGCTGGCGCTGGGCGGGCTGCAGGGCGCGATCGGCTGGTTCATGGTCGCCTCGGGCTTCGATGCGGGCCGGACCGAGGTCTCCCCCTATCGCCTCGTGATCCATCTCGGCATGGCCTTCGTGCTGTTCGGCCTGCTGGTCTGGAC
This sequence comes from Neoroseomonas rubea, assembly GCF_016106015.1. Classification (GTDB taxonomy): domain Bacteria; phylum Pseudomonadota; class Alphaproteobacteria; order Acetobacterales; family Acetobacteraceae; genus Neoroseomonas; species Neoroseomonas rubea. Next base: position 368 of record NZ_JACADQ010000393.1, on the reverse strand, counting down.
GGCACTGACGCTGCTGCGCCCGCGGCCCGAGGGGCCGGCCGCGCCGGCCAGCCTGCGGCGCGCCGTCCACATCGCGGCGGGCTTTGCAGTGCTGGCGATGCTCGCCGGCGGATTCGTGGCAGGCATCCGGGCGGGCTTCGCCTACAATACCTTCCCGCTCATGGACGGACGGCTCGTGCCCGAGGGCTATCTCGACCTCTCCCCGACCTGGAAGAACCTCACCGCCAACATCGCGGCGGTGCAGTTCAATCATAGGCTGCTTGCCACGCTCGCTTTGGCCGCGGCCCTCGGCGCCGCCGCGCTGGCGTGGCGCCGCCTGCCCCCGGGTGCCGCGCGGCGCGCGGTCGTGGGGCTCGAGGTCGGAAGAG
>NZ_JACADQ010000392.1 GCF_016106015.1 Neoroseomonas rubea | reverse complement strand
CGCCCAGCGTCTCCGCCGCGGGCTCCGATCGCGGCCTCGGCGCCGCGAGGCGGGGCGGCGGAGCCAGCGTCGCGCGCGGCGCGGGCTGGCTCCGCGGAGCGATGACCACGGCATCCCCCGGCGGGACCACGAGCGTGCGCGTCTGCGCCCATGCAGGGCCGGCGAGCACGAGGCCTGGAACGAACAGGAGCAGAATTCGCCACATGGTTGAAGGATACATCCGCCAATTCCCGTCTCGCAATGAGTCGAAACAATCCCGCCCCCGCCTTGCCAGCCCGTGCCTCGCGCCCTAATCCCGGGCCGGACGGGAGAGAACACCCATGGACATGCCGATGCCGCAGGACGCCCACGCCGAGATCCGGGAGGAGGTGCGCAAGCTCTGCGCCCGCTTCCCCGGGGAGTACTGGCGGGAACTGGATGCGCGGCGCGGCTATCCGACCGAATTCGTCAAGGCGCTGACCGAGGCCGGGTGGCTCGGCGCGCTGATCCCCGAGGAATATGGTGGCTCGGGCCTGCCGCTCTCGGCCGCCGCCGCGATCCTCGAGGAAATCCACGCCACGGGCTGCAACGCCGCCGCCTGCCACGCCCAGATGTACATCATGGGCACGATCCTGCGGCACGGGAACGCGGACCAGAAGGCGCGCTACCTGCCGAAGATCGCGACCGGGGAGCTCCGGCTGCAGGCCTTCGGCGTGACGGAACCCACCAGCGGCACGGACACGACGTCCCTGCGCACCTTCGCGCGGCGGGAAGGCGACAAGTACATTGTCAACGGCCAGAAGATCTGGACGTCGCGCGCCGAGCATTCCGACCTGATGCTACTGCTGGCGCGCACCACGCCCAAGGACCAGGTCGCCAAGCGCACCGAGGGGCTGTCCACCTTCATCGTCGACATGAAGGCCGCGCTCGGCCACGGGCTGACCATCCGTCCGATCCGGACGATGATGAACCACAATTCCTGCGAGGTGTTCTTCGACAACATGGAGGTTCCGGCGGAGAACCTCGTGGGCGTCGAGGGCAAGGGCTTCCGCTATATCCTCGATGGCATGAATGCCGAGCGCCTGCTGATCGCGAGCGAGAGCATCGGCGACGCCAAGTGGTTCATCGAGAAGTCGGTGGAATACTCCAAGCAGCGCGTTTTGTTCGGCCGCCCGATCGGCCAGAACCAGGGCGTGCAGTTCCCGATCGCCAAGGCCTATGCGCAGATGCGCGCCGCGGAGGCCCTGATCCAGAAGGGCCTGGAGAAGTTCGAGGCCGGCCTGCCCTGCGGCGAGGAAGCCAATATGGGCAAGATGCTCGGCGCCGATGCCGCCTGGGCCGCGGCCGAGGCCTGCGTGCAGACCCATGGCGGCTTCGGCTTCGCCGAAGAGTACGACGTGGAGCGCAAGTTCCGCGAGGCACGGCTGTACCAGGTGGCCCCGATCAGCACGAACCTCGTGCTGTCCTACATCGGCGAGCACGTGCTGGGGATGCCGCGGAGCTACTGACTATGTCCGGCGCGCCCGTCGCGATCGCGTATGATTTCGACGGCACGCTGGCGCCGGGCAACATGCAGGAGCACGTCTTCCTGCCGAAGCTCGGGCTCGACAAGGATGCCTTCTGGGCGCGGTCGAACGCGCTCGCCGAGGAACAGCAGGGCGACCCGATCCTGACCTACATGCACCGCATGCTGGTCGAGGCGACGGCTGCCGACATCCCGATGCGGCGCGAGGACTGGGCACGGCACGGCGCCGGCATCACGCTGTTTCCGGGCGTCGAGGGCTGGTTCGACCGGTTGAACGCCGCGGGGGCGGCGCGCGGCCTTGCCATCGAGCACTACGTCATTTCCTCGGGCCTGCGGGAACTCGTCGAGGGCACATCGATCCGGCGGCATTTCCGCGCGGTCTTCGCCTCGGGCTTCCTCTACAGCGCTTCGGGCGCGGCCATCGCGCCGGCGATCGCCGTGAACTACACGACCAAGACGCAGTACCTGTTCCGCATCAACAAGGATGCGCTCGACCTCGCGGACAACAAGGCGGTCAATGCCTTCCAGCCGCCCGAGACGCGCCGCGTGCCCTTCGCCAACATGATCTTCATCGGCGACGGGGAGACCGACATCCCCTGCTTCCGCACGGTAAAGGAGATGGGCGGCCATTCCATCGCCGTGCACCCCGCGGGCGATGCCGAACGCGCGGCGCGCACGCTGCGCCTGATCGACGAAGGCCGCGTCCATTGCGCCGTGGCCGCCGACTACCGCGAGGGCGCGGAGCTCGAACATCGCGTCCTCGCCATCCTTGACCTGCTCGCCGCGCGCGAGAGGATCACTGCACGACCGCCGGAGACCAACGCATGAGCGGATCCCGCCCCCTCGAAGGGCTTCTCGTCGTCGCCATGGACCAGGCGGTCGCCGCACCCTACTGCGCCTCCCGCCTCGCCGATGCCGGCGCGCGGGTGATCAAGGTGGAACGCCCCGAAGGCGATTTCGCGCGCGGCTACGACACGGTGGCGAACGGCCTGTCCTCCTACTTCGTCTGGTTGAACCGGGGGAAGGAGAGCGTCTGCCTCGACATCAAGGCGGCCGAGGACAAGGCGCTGCTGGAACGCCTCATCGCGAAGGCGGATGTCTTCATCCAGAACCTCGCCCCGGGCGCGATGCAGCGCGCGGGCTTCGGCAGCGCCGATCTGCGCGCGCGCCATCCGCGCCTGATCACGGTCGACATCTCGGGCTATGGCGACGAGGGCGACTACGCGACGATGAAAGCCTACGACCTGCTGGTGCAGGCGGAATCCGGCCTCGCCTACATCACCGGCCGGGCGGAAGGTCCGGGGCGTGTCGGCGTGTCGGCCTGCGACATCGCCTGTGGCATGCATGCCTATGCGGCGGTGCTGGAGGCGTTGCTCAGCCGGTCCATCACCGGGCAGGGCAAGGGCATCGCGGTCAGCCTGTTCGATGGCATGGCGGACTGGATGACGGTGCCGCTGCTGCAATACGAGGGCACGGGGAAGAACCCGCCGCGCATCGGCCTCGCGCATCCCTCCATCTGCCCCTATGGCGCCTTCCAGACCAAGGACGGGCACGATGTGCTGATCGCGATCCAGAACGAGCGCGAATGGGCGTCCTTCTGCGCGCATTTCCTGGATGAGCCGGAATTGCCAAAGACGCCGGGCTTCACGGTGAACAACGACCGCGTCGCGCACCGCCCCATGGTAGATGCGCATATCGCGAAGATGTTCGCGGGCCTGACGCGGGAGGAATGCGCGGCGAAGCTCCGCCGCGCCAACACCGCCTATGGGTTCGTCAATGATTGCGGCGGGCTGCAGAAGCACCCGGCGCTGCGCCGCGCGCCGGTGCAGACGGAAATGGGGCTGGTCCCGGTCGCCCTGCCGCCCGCGCGGCTGTCCGACGGGGTGCGGCCCTTCGGCACGGTGCCCTCGCTCGGCCAGCACACGGCGGCGATCCGGGCCGAATTCGCGGCGTGAGCGCGCTCAGCCTGGCCGGCGGAAGAAGGCGAGCGGGCTCGGCCGGCTCGGCATGATCGGCAAGGTGCCGGCACCGGGCGTGGCGGCGCCTGGCGGCGCGGCGGCGAAAGCCATGCGTGCTGGGGATGGTGTGGCCGCGGCGGCGGGCATGGCGGCGGCGGCGGGCCTCGGCGCAGCGACCGCCTGCCCCACCACCATGATCGGCGCGGAGCGATAGGCGTCGAGGCCCCGCCCCCGCCCCTCGGCGCCGCCGGCACCGGC
>NZ_JACADQ010000391.1 GCF_016106015.1 Neoroseomonas rubea | reverse complement strand
CCCGCCGCCAGCGCCTCGACCGCCGCGCGGTCCGGCGTCGCGCCATCCCGCGCGCGCAGCGCGCCTGCCGCCGCGGCGAAGCGCATGGCGCGCGCCACCGGCATCCCTTCCGCGATCGCGAGCGCATAGGCACCGTGGAACACGTCGCCAGCCCCGGTGGTGTTCGTCGCCTCCACCGGGAAGGCGGGCGTGCGCGTGGCGGCCGCATCGCCCGCCGCCATCCACAGCACGCCGCGTTCCCCCTGCGTGACGGCGGCGACGCGCACCGGGCCGGAGGCCAAGGCCTGGCGAAGCCCTTCCTCCGGCGCGCGGCCCGGCGCGAAATTGGCGAGGCCCGGCACCGAGAAGACCGCGTGGTCGATGCGCGGCACCAGGTCGACCAGGATGCGCGTCTCGCTGCGTTCGCCGTCCAGCACCACCGGCACGCCGGCCGCGCGCGCGGCGGCGGCGGCGGCGGCGACGCCTTCCGGCCAGCGCGGGTCGCAGCAGATCGCCCCCGCCTCGGCGATGCGGGCAAGCGGCAGCCAGTCGGGCTCGGTGCCGAGGCCGCTGCCGCGGAAGCTCACGATGGTCCGTTCCCCGCGCGGGTCCACCAGCACGGCGCCGACCGGCGTCCGCCCGCCGGGGACGTGCCGCAGGCCGGAGACATCGACCCGCTCCGCCGCCAGCGCCTCGGCCAGCGGCTCGCCGTTCAGGTCTTCCCCCACCCTGCCCCAGAAGGCGGCGCGGCCGCCGAGGCGCACCACGGCGATCGCGGCATTGGCCGCCATGCCGCCCGGGCCGATGGTGTAGCCGCGCGCGGCGATCTTGGCCGGCGGCTGGGGGATGTCCTCGACGCGGAAGGTGTGGTCCATGACCACGTTGCCGAGGCAGATGACGAGGGGGGCGTCGGGCATGATGCGGCCCAGGGTTCCACGGCCGGCCGCGCCGCGCCAAGCATTGCCGGCGGAGATCGCCGCGCGGGTGCTGCTGCTGCGCGAGGATGCGCTGGTGCTGGACAAGCCGGCGGGCCTTGCCGTGCATCGCGGCCCGCGCGGCGGCGCCTCGCTCGAGGACTGGCTCGAGAAGCTGCGCCTGGGCAAGCGCCACCTGCCGCAGCCGGCGCATCGGCTCGATGCCGATACGGCGGGCTGCCTGGTGCTCGGCCGGACGAAGCCGGCGCTGGCGGCGCTCGGCGCGATCTTCGCGGCGGGGCGGGCGGAGAAGACCTACTGGGCGATCCTGCGCGGCGGGCCGGCGGAACCGGCGGGACGGATCGACGCGCCGCTGCGCAAGGTGAGCAGCGCGGCGCGCGGCTGGCGCATGGAGGTCCACCCGGAGGGCCAGGCCGCCGCGACGCGCTGGCGGGTGCTCGGCCGCGCGCCCGGCATGGCCTGGGTCGAGCTTTCGCCCGAGACCGGGCGGACGCACCAGCTGCGCGTGCATTGCGCGGCGATGGGCTGCTCGATCCTGGGGGATCCGCTCTACGGCGCGGCGGCGCCGGAGGGGTTGCAGTTGCTGGCGCGCGCGATCGCGCTGCCGCTCGACCCGCCGCTGAGGGCCACGGCGCCGCCGCCGCGGCATATGCGCGCGGCGCTGGCGGCCTGCGGCTGGCGCGAGGAGCCCGTCGCCTGAGGGAGGGATGAGGAAGGGTCGGCGCGGCGCGGCGATCCGCGAGCGCGAAGTGCTACCGCGCCCAGCCCGTCAGTCGCGCCAGGCGCGCCCGTTCACAGCGCGAAGGCAAGGGCGGCGCAGGCGGCCCGCCCGCCGTTTGGGGGAGACAGAAAAACGGATCGCGGCGGCGCCGCGATCCGCGAGCGCAAAGCGCGACCGCGCCCAACCCGCCAGTCGCCCCCCGGCGCGTCAATGCATGGCGCGAAGGCAAGGCGGCCGGATGGCCGCCGCCCGCCGCTTGAGGGCACAAGAAAGACTCCGCCGTCTGAGGGTCACATCAAACAAAACTCGCCGCGCGCTCCACACTCATGCAGTGGTGCTGCGAGGACAGGCTGACGGACAGCGCGATGTCGCGGCCCATGCGCTCGACGGTCTTCTCGGCGCTGCGCGGCAGCGGGATCATCAGGGCGCGGCACAGCGTCAGCAGCGCCGTGAGCAACTCCTCCCGCCCGAAGGCGCGGACCAGGCGCCGTCCATCCGGCAGGCGCGCGACCAGCGTCGCGCTCAGGTCTCCCGAGGCGCTTTCGTGCAGCGCCACCTCCCCGGCCGCGGCATGGCCTCCGGCCACGCCGGTCAACTGCATGAGGATCGGGACGATTTCCTCGGTGCTGAACAGGATGCTGCGGAATTCCCGTGGCATCGCGACCTCCGCTCTCGGATGCGAAGCCTCGCATGCACCTGCTTCAGGTGAGGTTAACGCCCCGGCGTCCAGGCCATGTCGGGATCGAGCGGCCAGATCGGGCGCGGCACCTGCCGCCAGGGGACGCGGTTCAGCACCACCGTGGTCAGCCCGGGCACATCGACCTCGAGGATGCGGTCGGGCGCGAAGCACTCGTCGAAGCCGGCGCGGAAATGGCCGCGGGACTTCACCACCAGGCAGCGCACCGCGGCGAGGTCGACGCCGAGGCATTCGAGCATCGCCGGCTCGCACAATTGCCGCCGGTTGGAGATGACGGCGACGCGCAGGCCCCCGATGCCGAGCAGCGCGGCGGGGCCGAGATCGACCTCCCGCCCCGCATAGATGCCGCGCCGCCCGGTGATGCGCCCGTCGGACAGCGCCAGCACCTGCGCCTCCGCCGCGAAGGCGTGGGAATGCCGGTCGGTCTCGGCGCGGTTGAACAGCGCCGAGAAGCGCGCGCCGGGGCCGAGCAGATGCGCCTCGGCGGCGAGTTCCGGGTCGTAGAACATGCCCAGCACGACGCCGCCGATGCCGGCCTTGTGCAGCGCCTCCAGGATCCAGACCGTGTTGCCGCGCCCGCCGCCGCCGGGATTGTCGGCGACATCGGCCAGCAGCAGGGGGCGGGAGCCGGGCTCCTCCGTCGCTTCCCGCGCGCGGCGCACCGCCTCGGGCAATGAGGTGAGGCTCGCCACCCAACGTCCGCGGGAGGACCAGACGAAGCGCGCCACGTCCTCGGCCACCGCCTGCGCGCGCGCGGCATCGGTGCGCGCCGTGACGATGACCGAAAGCCCGTTCTTCGGCGTATCGCCGAGCGAGAAGCCGGAGATCACCGAGACGTTCATCACCTCATGGTCGAGACAGCGCTGGCCATAGGCGATCGCGTCGGCATAGGGGCCATCGTCGGTGTTCTGGCTGGTGGCGGGCGGGATCATCGGCAGTTTCACGAAGCCCGCCCGCGGGCGCATCCCGCCCAGCATGGCGCGCATCGCGGCCGCGGCCTCGGCGCCGCGCTCGGCCATGTCGACATGCGGGTTGGTGCGGAAGCCGATCAGCATGTCGGCCTGGTCCACCATGGCGCGGGAAACGTTGGCGTGCAGGTCGAGCGTCGCGATGACCGGCACCTCGGGCCCGACGATGGCGCGCACGCGGGCCAGCAGCAGCCCGTCGGGATCGACATCGACCGTCGCCGTCGCCGCCCCATGGAGCGAGAGGAAGACGCCATCCACCGGCAGCGCGGCGCGCAGCCCGTCCTCGATGCGTGCCAGGATGTCGTCGAACAGCTCCTGCTCGATCGGCCCCGCCGCGCCGGCGGCCGCGGCCAGCAGCGGCACCGCCCGCCAGGGCCGCCCGCCATCCATGGCGCGGATGAAGCCGGTCAGCGCGGTGGGCGCGCGCGGGGCG
>NZ_JACADQ010000390.1 GCF_016106015.1 Neoroseomonas rubea | reverse complement strand
ACGGCGCCTGCGCGCGCTGGCCGAGGCCGGCGCCCTCGTTCTGTGGCGGGCCGACGCGGCGGGCGGCTGGATCGACGCCGCCGGCTGGGCCGGCCTGACCGGCCAGGCCGCGCCAGCCTTCCGCGGCGATGGCTGGCTCGAGATCGTGCATCCGGACGACCGCGCGCCGACACTCGCCGAATGGGGCCGGAGCCTCGTTGCGCGCAACCCGATCGGCGTGGAGTTCCGCCTGCGCACCGCCGATGAGACGGCCAGCTGGCGCTGGGTGCGCGCAACGGGCGTGCCGGTGGTGAACGAGGACGGCCTGCTCCTCGAATGGGTCGGCGCCATCCATGACGTGGCCGATGCGCGCGGTGCCGGCCAGGCGCATCGCGTCAACGAGGCGCAGGTGCGCCAGACCGTCGCCGAGCTTCGCGCCGTGTACGACACGGTGCCGGTCGGCCTCGCGCTGGTCGACCACTCGCTGAAATTCTTGAACGTCAACGCGCGCTTCGCCGCAATCAGCGGCCTGCCGACCGAGGCCCATATCGGCCGCGCCGCGCATGAGGTGATGCCCGAGGGCCTGGCGCGCCCGCTCGAGGACGCGCAGCGTCGCGTCTTCGCCTCCGGCCGCCCGGTGCTCGACGTGACCTGCTCGGGCCAGGCGCCCGGCTCGGTGCAGCATCTGCGGCACTGGCTCGCCTCCTGCCACCCGGTGAAGAACGCGGCGGGCGAGGTGACGGGCGTCTCGGCCGTGCTGCAGGACGTGACCGACCGCGTGCGCGCCGAGAAATCGCGCGAGGCGCTGGTCAGCGAGTTGAACCATCGCGTCAAGAACACGCTCGCGACCGTGCAGTCGCTCGCGGCCCAGTCGCTGCGCGGGGCTGGCGCGGCCGGGCTCGGGCGGGAATTCGTCGGCCGGCTGCAGGCGCTGATGCGCGGCCACGACCTGATATCCGACCAGGATGGCGACGAGGTGGAATTGCCGCGCGTGGCGCGCGCCGCGCTCTCCCCCTGGATCGAGAGCGGCAAGGCGATCCGCGTCCTCGGCTCGGGCCGCATCCTCGTCAGCGCTGCGCAGGTGCAGGCGCTGGTCCTCGCCCTTCACGAACTTGCGACCAATGCGGCGCGCCACGGCGCCCTGTCGCGCCCCGGCGGCGAGGTGGAACTGGCCTGGACGCTGGGGGAGGACGACGTGGTCACGCTGACCTGGCAGGAGAGCGGCGGCCCGCCCGTCGCGGCACCGGTCCCGGCGCGGCGCGGCTTCGGCATGCGGCTGCTCGAGCGCGGCCTGGCGCATGACCTCGGGCCCGGTGCGACGGTGCGCGTGGCCTTCGCCGAGGACGGCGTGCGGATCGAGATGCGCTTCCACGTCCGCCAGCGCGGCCTGCTCGCGGCGCCGCTCGCAGCCCCGATGCCCGCACTGCCCGCGCTGCCGCCGGTGGGCTGACCGCGGCGCGCTTGGACGCCGGCGGCGCGATCGTGTAAGGCGCGGCCATCCACCAGGGGAGTGGCGAAGGCGATGGCGCGGGCTCTCATCACCGGCGTGACCGGACAGGACGGCGCCTATCTCGCGGCGCTGCTGCTCTCCAAGGGCTACGAGGTCTACGGGCTGCTGCACCGGCATGGCGGCTCGGAGGCGGTCGAGGAACGGCTGCGACGGCTTGGCTGCACGGGCAGCGTGCAGATGGTCGACGGCAACCTCATCGACCTGTCCTCGCTGATCCGCCTGCTCGGCAAGGTCCAGCCGGACGAGATCTACAACCTCGCCGCCCAGTCCTTCGTGCGCATGTCCTGGGACCAGCCGCTGCTGACGACGCAGGTCACCGCCATCGGCACCGCCAACATGCTGGAGGCGCTCCGCATCGCCGCGCCCGGGGCACGGTATTTCCAGGCGAGCTCGTCGGAGATGTTCGGGAAGGCGGAGACGCCGGCGCAGAACGAGGAGACGCGCTTCCATCCGCGCAGCCCCTATGCCTCGGCCAAGGTCTTCGCGCATTGCCTGACGGTGAACTACCGCGAGAGCTTCGGGCTGTTCGCCTGCAACGGCATCATGTTCAACCACGACAGCCCGCTGCGCGGGATCGAGTTCGTACTGCGCAAGATCACCGACGGCGCGGCGCGCATCAGCCTCGGCCGCGCGACGGAACTACCGATGGGCAACCTCGATGCGCGGCGGGATTTCGGCCATGCGCGCGACTATGTCCGCGCCATGTGGCTGATGCTGCAGCAGGAGAAGGCCGACGACTACGTCATCGCCACCGGGCGCGCGGCGTCCATCCGCGACCTCTGCCGCATCGCCTTCGCGCATGTCGGGCTCGACTACGAGGCGCATGTGACGATCGACCCGCGCTTCATGCGCCCGGCGGATGTCGAGATCACGATCGGCGATGCGACGCGCGCGCGCACGCGGCTCGGCTGGGTGCCGGAGACGAGCCTCGAGGAGATGATCGCCGAGATGGTGGAGGCGGACCTCGCCAAGTGGCGCGCGCGGGCCTGAACGGCTTCAGTTCGGGAAGCGGAAGGTGTTCCCGTAGTTGAAGCTGACCGAGGTGCCGTTGAAGAGGAAGATCTGCCGGATCACCTGGTCCACCCAGCGGCCGACGCGCGCGACGGTGGTGGGCGGCACATAGACCGTGGCGTTGGGGGGGACGACCATGTCCTCCTCCAGCGCGAGATCGGTCAGGACGCGGGTGAGGTTCACCTGCCGCAGCCGCGGCCGGCCCGCCGCGTCGAAATACAGCACGCGCACCTGGTCCATCGCGCCGGTGGGCAGCGGCCCGCCCGCCGCGGCGACGGTCTGCAGCAGCGTGCGCGGCGTGGGCGCGGGAATGGCGCCGGCCGTTCGCACTTCCCCGAAGACGAAGATCTGGTTGGCGGCGATGGCGGACAGGCGGGCGGTGACGCGCACCCCGCCCACCGCGCGCGCGTAAGCCGCGTCGAGGTCGCGGCGCAGCTCGTCCAGTGTCTGCCCCGCCGCGCGCATCCCCTGGACGAGCGGCAGGTCAAGCAGCCCGTCCGGCCGCACCAGCGCGCTGCGCGCGCGTCCCTCCGCGCCGTTGCGCACCACCTCGGCCAGGTCGTCCACCGGTGTCGTGAAGCGACGCACGATCACGGTCACGACCGGGTCGCGCGCCACCTCCCGGTAGCGCTGCGCGGCGGCGACCGACAAGGCGGCCGGCGTCTGGCCGAGCGCGCGGACCTCCCCCTGCCCCGGCAGCGAGACCATGCCGTCCGGCCGCACCACCATCTGGCGATTGAGGCTGCGGTCGAAGGCGAAGTCGAACTCGATCTCGTCGCCGATCGACAGGCGGTAGGGGCGCAGGCGCTGGTTGTCGGCGTGGTACAGCACCTCGATCCGGTCGCCAGGCTGCAGGCGATAGCCGCCCGTGCCGCGCAGCAGCCCCTCGCCGACCGCGCGCGCCGCGGCGTCGCGCGCCGCGGGGTCGAGCGTGTCGAAATGCTCCGCCGCCTCCCCATGGCCGCGGTCGAAGCCCCGCCGCTCCGCGCAGGCGGGCAGCAGCAGGGCCGAGAGCAGCAGGCGTCGCGCGGGCATCATGCAAGGCTTTCGCGTCTGGGTGAGGCAGGCGGGAGGCGCATCGCGGTCAGAGCACGAGGCAGCGGAAGCGCAGGCTTCCGTAGAGCAGGGCGAGCTGGACGACGGCTTCGCGCACCAGGTCGCCGCAGGCCTTGGCCGCCTGCCGCGCGACCGCGCCCGGCGCGATGCCGCCCGCGCGCCGCACCGCCTGCGCGAGC
>NZ_JACADQ010000039.1 GCF_016106015.1 Neoroseomonas rubea | reverse complement strand
GTGCCGCCGGGCGCGCGCGATGCGGGGCTGGCGACGCTGCGCGCCGAGGCGGTCGGCACGCGCGGCGGCCAGGGCTGGGAGCAATGGGAGCTGCCCCGCGCCCTCGGCGGCGACTTCCTGATCAACCTCGGCAACACCGCGCCGCTGCTCGCCGGCGCGCGGCAGGCGGTGGTAATCCATGATGCCGGCGCCTTCGACACGCCCGAATCCTATTCCTTCGCCTTCCGCAGCTGGTACCGGCTGCTGCAGCGCGGGCTGGCCGCACGCGGGGCAAGGCTGCTGACCGTCTCGGAATTCTCCCGCGCGCGAATCGCGGCCGCGCTCGGCGTCGCACCCGCCTCCATCGGTGTGCTGCCGGAAGGCGGCGAGCACATGCTGCGCATCGCGCCCGATCAGGGCGTGCTGGCGAAGCACGGCCTCGCGCCGGGGCGCTACGCGCTCGTCGTCGGCAATCCGGCGGCGCACAAGAACCTCGCCGCGCTGACGGCGGCGGCGGAGACGCTCGGCGGGCATGGACTGACGCTGGCCGTGGCGGGGGCCGCCGACCCGGCCGTGTTCCGCGCCGGCGGCGGCGTGGCGGCCGAAGCCGCGCGCCTGCTCGGGCGCGTGTCCGATGCCGAACTCCGCGCGCTCTATGCCGATGCGCTCTGCCTGATCTTCCCCTCCCGCTACGAGGGCTTCGGCCTGCCGCCGCTGGAGGCCATGACCTGCGGCTGCCCGGTCGTCGCCGCGCGCGCGGGCGCGGTGCCGGAAGTCTGCGGCGATGCGGCGCTGTGGTTCGACCCGGCGGCGCCGGCCACGCTCGCCGCCGCACTCGACAGGCTGGCGACGGAGGATGGCCTCCCCGCATCCCTGCGCGCGGCGGGGCTCGCGCGCGCGGCGCGCTTCACCTGGGAACGGGCCGCGCGCGAACTGCTCGCGCAGCTCCGGGAGCGCATCGCATGAAGGTCGCGATCGTCCATGAATGGCTCGACACCTATGCGGGGTCGGAGCGTGTCGTCGAGCAGCTGGTCGCCGAATGGCCGGAGGCGGACCTCTTCGCGGTCTGCGACTTCCTGCCCGAGGCCGAGCGCCACTTCCTCCGCGGCAAGTCCGTGACCACGACCTTCATCCAGCGCCTGCCCTTCGCGCGGAAGCACTTCCGGAAATTCCTCGGGCTGATGCCGCTGGCGATCGAGCAGCTGGACCTCTCGGGCTACGACCTCGTTCTCAGTTCCTCCCACGCCGTCGCCAAGGGCGTGCTGACCGGGCCGGGGCAGCTGCATGTCTCCTACGTCCACAGCCCCATGCGCTACGCATGGGACCTGCAGCACCAGTATCTGCGCGAGGCGGGGCTCGAGCGCGGGATCATGGGCGCCTATACGCGCTGGCTGCTGAACCGGATGCGGATGTGGGACCGGTCCAGCGCGATGAACCCCGATCTGGTGGTGGCGAATTCCGCCTATATCGCCGAGCGCATCCGCAAGGTCTGGCGACGGGAGAGCCTCGTCGTGCACCCGCCCGTCGACGTGGACCGCTTCGCGCTGAAGGCGGAGAAGGAGGACTTCTACCTCGTCGCCTCCCGCATGGTGCCCTACAAGCGGATCGAGCTGATCGCGGCGGCCTTCGCGCGCATGCCGGACCGCCGGCTGGTGGTGGTCGGCGACGGGCCGAACGCGCCGCGCGTGCGGGACGCGGCGGCGGGTGCGGCGAATATCGACCTGCGCGGCCGCGTGTCCAACGAGGAGCTGGTGCGCCTGACGCAATCCGCCCGCGCCGCCATCTTCGCCGCCGAGGAGGATTTCGGCATCGCCACCGTGGAGGCGCAGGCCTGCGGCACGCCGGTGATCGCCTTCGGCAAGGGCGGCGCGCGGGACATCGTGATGGACGGCCAGACGGGCCTGTTCTTTGCCGAGCAGACGGCGGAGGCGATCGTCGAGGCGGTCGGCCGCTTCGAGGCCCTGTCCATGGCCCCCGCCGCCTGCCGCGCCAATGCCGAACGCTTCAGCCAGGCCGCCTTCCGCGCCGCCATGCGCCGCGTGGTGGAGGAGGCACGGGCGTGAGGTTCTCGCTCATCGTCGCGACGCTCGGCCGGGACCGGGAGATCGCGGAACTGCTCGACAGCCTCCTCGCCCAGGGGCGGCGCGATTTCGAGGTCATCATCGTCGACCAGAACGCGGATGACCGGGTGGGCCCGGTCGAGGCCGCGTATGCGGGGCGACTGCCGCTGAAGCGGATCCGGTCCGCCGTGCGCAACGCGAACCATGCGCGCAACCTCGGCCTGCGGCATGCCTTCGGGGAGATCGTCACCTTCCCCGACGATGACTGCCTCTATCCGGCCGGCGTCCTCGATCGGGTGGATGCCGCCTTCGCGGCGAGCCCGGCGCTGCAGGTGCTGACGGGGCCCGCGGCCTCGCCCGCGGGTGGGCTGGGGTCCGGGCGCTGGCGGCTGGACGGCGGGGCGATCGACCTGAAGAACGTCTGGACCAGCGTGATCGAGTTCAACCTGTTCCTCCGCCGCGACACTGCGATGAACCTGGGTGGCTTCGACGAACGCATGGGCCCGGGGACACCCTTCGGGTCCGCGGAGGGCAACGACCTCGTCTGCCGGGCCATGGCGAAGGGGCTGCACGCGCGCTACGACCCGGACCTGCGCATCATCCATCCCGACAAGCGGCTGACCGATGTGGCGGTGGAACGGGCGGAGCGCTACGGCCGCGGCCTCGGCTTCGCGCTGCGCCGGCATGGCGCGCCGGCCTCGGCCTGGTTCGCCTTCCTGGTCCGCCCGCTCGGCGGCGTCGCGCTCAGCCTGCTGCGCGGGCGGATGCACGATGCGGGCTACTACTTCATGACCTGGCGCGGGCGGCTCGCCGGCGCGCTGGCGGCCGAGGCACGCGCGCCCGCGACCCTGCCGCCGATCGCGGAGGAATGCTGATGCGCATCGCGATCGGCATCGCCACGCGCGGGCGCGCCGCCATCCTCGCCGCCGTGCTGCGCGACCTGGAGCGCCAGTCGCGGCGCGCCGACCGCATCATCGTCTGCCACGTGACGGCCGAGGACGTCGCCGGCTGCGACGCGATCCCGGGCATCGAGTTCATCACCGCGCCGGCCGGCCTGCCGCGCCAGCGCAACGCGATCCTGGACGCCGCGACGGATTGCGACGTGGTGCTGTTCCTCGACGACGATTTCCTCTGCGCGCCCGAGTATCTCGCGGTGACGGAAGCGGCCTTCGCCGCGCGGCCGGACATGGTGGTGGCGACCGGCACGGTGGTGGCCGATGGCGCGAACGGGCCGGGCTTTTCGGTCGAGGAAGGGGCGGCGCTGCTCGCCGCGGACATGCCGCCCGCGAACCGCATGACGATGGCGCCGCACTTCAACGGCTATGGATGCAACATGGCCTTCCGCATGGCGACGGTGCGCGCGCACCGCATCCGGGTGGATGAACGCCTGCCGCTCTATGCCTGGTACGAGGATATCGACGTGACGCGGCAACTGGGCCGGCATGGCGCGATCCTGCGGCTCGGCGGCGCGCGGGGCGTGCATCTGGGCTCGAAGTCGGGGCGCGTGGCGCAGGTGCGGCTCGGCTATTCGCAGGTGGTCAACCCCGTCTATCTCGCACGCAAGGGCACCTTCCCCTGGAACCACGCCATCCCGAGCGCGGCGCGGCACTGCCTCGCCAACCTGGTGCGCTCGCTGCGCCCTGAGCCCTGGGCCGACCGCTGGGGCCGCTTCCGCGGCAACATGATCGGTCTGTGGGACCTGCTGCGCGGCAAGGCGGCGCCGGAGCGCATCCTGGAGCTCTAGCCGCCCCCCTTCCCCTTCCCGCCGCGCCGGGCGACCATGGCGCGAATGAGGAAGGAGGAAGCGCCGAGATGACCCTCGAACCAGGCCGCCCGCGGCCCGAGCCCACGCCCGAGACCAAGCATTTCTGGGATGGCACGAAGGACGGCAAGCTGCTGCTCCAGCGCTGCGGCGATACCGGGAAGGCGTATTTCCCGCCCCGCCCCTTCAGCCCCTTCACCGGCACGCGGAACGTCAGCGTGTTCGAGGCCTCGGGCCGCGCGACGCTGCATTCCTACGTCATCCACCATCGCCCCGTGCCCGGCTTCAAGCCGCCCTACGCGATCGCCGTGGTGGAACTCGAGGAAGGGCCGCGGATGATGACCAACATCATCGACTGCCCGCAGACGCCCGAGGCGCTGCAGCTCGACATGAAGCTCGAGGTCGCCTTCGTGCCGATGGACGAGGCGATCACGCTGCCCCTGTTCCGTCCTGCGAAGGAGGGCTGAGACCATGACGATCAAGCCAGGCGAGATCGCCATCGTCGGCGCGGCCGAGAGCACGCGCATCGGCGCGGTGCCCGAGATGTCGCAGATCATGCTGCACGCCGACGCGGCGCTGAACGCGATGGCGGATGCGGGGCTCAAGCCCTCCGACATCGACGGCTTCGCCTGCGTCGGGCCGATGATGCCGCAGCAGCTCGTCCACTACCTCGGCATCACGCCCAAATGGGTGGACGGCACGGGCGTGGGCGGCTGTTCCTTCATGCTGCATGTCCGCCACGCGGCCGCCGCCATCCATGCGGGCTACTGCAAGACCGTGCTGATCACGCATGGCGAAAGCGGCAAGTCGCGCATCAACGCGACACCCCGCCCGCCCGAGCCGCAGAGCCTGCAGGGCCAGTTCGAGGCACCCTTCGGCCCGATGGGCCCGCCGACGCTCTTCCCCATCCCCGTGCTGCGTTACATGAAGACCTACGGCGTGACGCATGAGCAGCTGGCGCAGGTCGCCGTCGTGCAGCGCGAATGGGCGGGGAAGAATCCGCGCGCGGCGTTCCGCGACCCGATCACGATCGACGACGTGCTGAACAGCAAGATGATCGCCTACCCGTTCCGGCTGCTGCAATGCTGCCTGGTGACGGATGGCGGCGGCGCGCTGATCCTCACCTCCGCCGACCGTGCCAAGGATTTTCCGCAGAAGCCCGTCTACATCCTGGGCAGCGGCGAGTCCGCGGAAACCACGATGGTCAGCCAGATGCAGGACTTCACCTCCAGCCGCGCCTTCCGCGTCGCGGGACCCGAAGCCTTCCGCATGTCCGGCATCAAGCATTCGGACGTGGATCACCTGATGATCTACGACGCCTTCGCGCATCTGCCGCTGTATGGGCTTGAGGATCTCGGCTTCGTCGGCCGGGGCGAGGCGAAGGACTTCATCTGGGAAGGCAACACGCGGCCGGGCGGCAAGCTGCCGCTCAACACCAATGGCGGCGGCCTGTCCTACACCCACACCGGCATGTACGGCATGTTCGCGTTGCAGGAGAGCGTGCGCCAGGTGCGCGGCGCGGCACCCGCCCAGGTGCCGGACGTGAAGGTCAGCGTGTGCCACGGGGTGGGCGGGATGTTCTCCGCCGCCGGCACCGTGGTGCTGTCGAACGAACGGCCCTGAGCCGCGCCGCGGCCCCGCGCGGCGATGCGCGGGGCCGCCAGCAAGAACCGATTCGGGAGGAATACGAGGAATGATGAACCGCCGCACCCTGCTCGGCGCCTCAGGCGCGCTGCTTGCAGCACCCGTCGTGGCGCAGCCCGGCTTTCCGAACCGCTCCATCCGACTGATCGTGCCCTGGCCGCCGGGCGGGTCCACCGACGGGCAGCTGCGCGCGCTGGCCGAGGTCGCGACGCGCCACCTCGGCCAGCCCGTCATCATAGAGAACCGCGGCGGCGCGGCCGGCACCATGGCCGCGCAGATGATGGCGGCGGAACAGCGCGGCGACGGCTACCTGGTCGGGCAGTTGCCCGTGACCGCCTTCCGCTACCCGATGATGTCGAGCCGTCCGACCTGGGACCCGATGCGCGACTTCACGTATATCATTCACCTGACCGGCTACCTGTTCGGCGTGGTGGTGAAGGCGGACAGCCCCTGGCAGACCTGGCAGCAATTCCTCGACTACGCGAAGGCCAATCCGGGCAAGGTCGCCTACGGCTCGCCCGGCATCGGCAGCACGCTGCACATCACCATGGAACGCATCGGCGCCGAGCGCGGCATCGAGTTCCTGCATGTGCCCTTCCGCGGCGGCGCGGACAACGCGCAATCGCTGCTCTCGGGCCAGACCCAGGCGATGGCGGACAGCACATCCTGGGCGCCGCTGGTCGATGGCGGGCAGTTCCGGCTGCTCGTCACCTGGGGCGCCGAACGGGCGAAGCGCTACCCGAACGTGCCGACACTGCGGGAGAGCGGGATCGACATCGTCTCCGCCTCCCCCTACGGCCTCGCGGGGCCGAAGGGGATCGACCCAGGGATCGTCCGCGTCCTGCACGATGCCTTCAAGGCGGCGCTGCACGACCCGGCGCATCTCGCGGTGCTGGAACGCTTCGACATGCCGGTCGTCTACATGAACAGCGACGACTACCGTTCGTCCGTGCAGCGCACGATCGAGGAGGAAGGGGCGGTGATCCGCCGCCTCAATCTCCGGCTGAACTAGACGGGACCTCGACCTTTCCGGTGTGGAGCTTGAGGCGCGAGAACTCCGGCGCCTCCTGCCCCGCATCGCGGAAGGCCTGCTTCAGCGCGGCCATGTTGGGCGCGAAGATGCTCTCCCGGTTCGCGCTGACCCATTCGCGCGATGCCGCGGGCATGGAGAGCGAGCCCTGGAAGCGCGGCATCACCCAGCGGGCGAACAATTCGAAGGACCGCCAGGTCGCCTCCCGATCCGCCCATTCATGCGCGCGGAACAGGACGCCGCCCGTGCCGCCTTCCGTGTAGGCGAGCAGCCGCTCGATCCCCGCTGCCACCGTCTCGGGCGAACCGACCAGCGTCGAGCCCTGCGCGAGCCCGTCGCGCAGCGGATCCTCGGACCGCATCGGCGGGCGGCCGAGCGTCTCGCTGAAATAGGTCAGCGTCTCCAGCGTCTCGCCATGGCGGACGTCGCGCAGCGCGGTCTCGTCATCCACCGCGCAATGCAGGTTGACGACGAGCCGCCAGTTACGCCGGTCCATCCGCTTGCCGTGCTTCGCGGCTTCCGCTTCCGCCATGCGCCATTGCTCGGCGAGCGCCTTCGGCCCGCCCGGCAGGCCGGCGCCGAGCGAGAGCAGCCCGAGCCCGTGCTTGGCCGCCGCCAGCGCGCCCGACGGCGTGGTCGAGGACGCGACCGAGATCGGGAAGCAGGGTTCCGAATAGGGGGCGAGATGCAGCCGCGCCTCCCGCAGCGTGAACCAGTCCGTCTCCATCGTGACGGGTTCCTCGCAGGCGAGGAGGCGGGTGATGGCGGTCAGCGCCTCATCCATCCGTCGGCGCTGGTGGGCAGGGTCGATCCCCATCATGTAGGCATCGGAGACGAGCGCGCCCGGCCCGCAGCCCAGCATGACCCGCCCGCGCGTCATGTGGTCGAGTTGCACGAAGCGCTGCGCGACGAGCAGCGGGTGGTGATAGGGCAGGCTCGTGACGCCCGATCCGAGGCGGATGTGCTTCGTGCGTTCGGCGACCGCGCCGATGATAATCTCGGGGCTCGCGATCGTCTCCCAACCGGCGGAATGGTGCTCGCCGATCCAGGCCTCGTCGTAGCCGAGTTCGTCAAGCCACTCGATCAGCTTCATGTCGCGCTCGATCGCGAGCGTCGGATTGTCCCCCACGCGGTGGAAGGGCGCGAGGAAGATGCCGAAGCGCAGGCGGCGCGGAGCGGTCATGGGGCGGTCCTCATCACATCGACGGCGGATCGCCCGCCAGGAATTCCTCCCCGCCATAGCCAGCGGCGGCGGGGATGCGGAGGATGCGGCCTTCCGGCGCCATGCGCATCTCGGGCATGACGGTGACCACGGGCGTGGCGCGCGCGGCGGCGAAGGCCTCCGCCACGCTGTCGTGGCGGGCGAGCTTCAGCAGGTTCATCCGCGTCGGAAAGACGACCTTGCGGCTGCCATCCTCGGCCGCGGCCAGAGCATCGCGCGGGCGAATCCAGACGCTGTCCACCGCTTCATGCCCGTCATGCAGCGCGTCCTGGTCGTCCGGCGCGGCGGCGAGGAAGAAATGCGTGTCGAAGCGCTTGGGCACGGGGATGGGTGTGATCCAGTGGGCGAAATGGGCGAGCGCTTCGATGTCCGGCACCAGCGCGCGCGCGGCGAGCATGGCGGAGAACTCGCCCGCGGCCGCCGGCGCAGCGCCGGGGCGCGCGAGCAGCACGCCGCATTCCTCCCAGGTCTCGCGCACCGCGGCGACGCGGAAGGCCGCCTGGTCGTCGCCCCCGGCGATCACCGCATCGGCGGGCTCCACGCGACCGCCGGGGAAGACGAGCGCGCCGGAGGCGAAGTCGATCTGGTGGTGCCGCACCACCATGAAGACCTCCATCCCCGCCGCGCCGTCGCGCAGCAGCAGCACGGTGGAGGCGGGTCGGGCCGGGGCGGGGTCTGCCATGGCCGCATTGCAGCGCGCCCGGCCCGCGCCCGCAAGGCGCGTTGACGCGGCGGGGACGCCACAGCAGGCTTGCAGGAAAGGCGGGGGAGGAAGCGCATGGACCGGCTCGCGCGCTGGGCGCGGCAGCAGCCCGACAAGGTCGCGGTGCATTTTCCAGACCTCGGCATCGCGGTGACCTACGCCGCGCTGGATGCACGCGCGAACCGCCTGGCGCAGTGGCTGATGGCGCAGGGGCTCGCGCCATGCGACGGCATCGCGCTGCTGATGGACAACCGGCCGGAGTTTTTCGAAGTTGCCTTCGCCTGCCGGCGCGCGGGGCTCTACTACACGCCGCTGTCGGTGCATCTGCGGCCGCAGGAAGTGGCCTACATGCTGGGCGATGCGGCGGCGAAGCTCGTGATCGTCTCGCCGGGCCTCGCGGAGCTGGCCACGACGCTGCTGCGCGAAGGGGCCTTCGGCGAGGTGCCGCGCTTCGCGACCGGCGACGGGCTGCCGGGATATGCGGCGCTCGAGGCCGCGCTGGCCACCTTCCCCGCCCCGGCCGAATTGCCGCCACGCCCGGTGGGGCGGGAATTCCTCTATTCCTCTGGCACGACCGGCCTGCCCAAGGGCATCAAGCGCCCCCTGCTGCCGTGGGAGCAGCGCGAGGCCCCGGAATGGGACATGACGTGGAAGACGCTCTACGGCTTCGACGAGAGCGTCACCTACCTCTCCCCCGCACCGCTCTATCACGCCGCGCCGCATGGTTACACGCGGCGGACGCTGATGGAAGGCGGCACAGTCGTGGTCATGGCGAAGTTCGATCCGCTGCGCGCGCTCGAACTGATCGAGCGCTTTCGCGTCACGCACAGCCAATGGGTGCCGACCATGTTCGTGCGCCTGCTGGCGCTGCCGGAGGAAGACCGCGCGCGCTTCGACCTGTCCTCCCACCGCTGCGCGATCCACGCCGCCGCCCCCTGCCCCGTCGCGGTGAAGCGGCGGATGATCGAATGGTGGGGGCCGATCGTGTGGGAGTACTATGCGGGTTCGGAAAGCGTCGGCACCTGCGTCGTCTCGCCGCGGGACTGGATGGCGCGGCCGGGCACGGTCGGGCGGCCGGTGAACGGCGTGAAGCTGCACATCTGCGACGATGACGGCAACGAGCTGCCGCCTGGCGAGGTCGGCCGCATCTGCTTCGAGGGCGCGCCGCGCTTCGCCTATCACAAGGCACCGGACAAGACCGAGGCCGCCTACAACCGCCATGGCTGGGCGACGCTCGGCGATCTCGGCCGCGTCGACGAGGAAGGCTGGCTGTTCCTCTCAGACCGCCGCGCCGACCTGATCCTCTCAGGCGGCGTCAACATCTATCCGGCCGAGGTCGAGGCCGCGCTGGCGCCGCACCCTGACGTCGCCGAGGTCGCCGTCGTCGGCATCCCGCACGAGGAGTTCGGGGAACAGGTGCACGCCGTGATCGTCCCGCGCGACCCGCGCGCCGACCAGGCATCGCTGCGCGGGGGGCTGGAGGCGCTGGCGCGCGAGCATCTCGCCGGCCCGAAGCGCCCCCGTTCCTACGAATTCGCCGAGGAACTGCCGCGCAGCGAGGCGGGCAAACTCCTGCGGCGGATCCTGAAGGAGCGCTACCTCAACCCGTCCTGAGGCCAAGGCGTTCCACGCGCTGGCGCTCCTGCTCGTACACCTCGAGCATGTTCCGCGCATAGGCGTCGCTGTCGAGATACTCGAGCGGCTGGTCGAGCCGGCGCAGCGTCGCGATATGCGTGGGATCGTGCAGCGCGGCCTTGAAGCCATCGTGCAGCGCGCGGCGGATCGCGGGGTCGAGCCCCGCCGGCGCGACGAGACCATAGGGGGACGTCACCGACATGCCCTGGTAGCCGAGGTCGATCAGCGTCGGCACGGTCGGCCAGCGCGGGGAGCGTTCGCGCGACCAGACATTCAGCATGCGCAGCCGGCCTTCATCGACCAACTGGCCGACGCCGGAGCCGCCCGCGCCGCCCTCGATATGGCCGCCGAGCAGCGCGGGCACCATGTCGCCCTCGCCGCGGAACGGGACATGGACGATGTCGATGCGCTCCCGTTCGGCGAGATCGACGAGCGTGAGATGCGGCGTGCCGTTCGCACCCGTGTTGCCGAGCCGCACCTCGCCGGGTCGGCGTCGCGCATCCGCGATCAGGTCCTGCCAGGTCCGGTAGGGGCCGTCGGCACGGACGATGACGGCAAAGAGGTAGCCGGTCAGGTGGATGATCGGCGTGAAGTCCTTCGTCACGTCATAGGGCATGCGCTGCATGTGCGGCAGGCGCAGCGCCGGCAGCGTCATCTGCGCCACCAGGTAGCCGTCGGGCCGCGCGCGCGCGACCGCCGCGGCGCCGAGCGTGCTGCCGGCGCCGGGGCGGTTCTCGACCAGCACGGTCTGGCCGAAATGCCGCGTCGCGGCCTCGGCCAGCGAGCGCATCTGCACATCCGTCGCGCCGCCCGCGGGGAAGGGCACGAGGATGGTGATGGGACGGTTCGGGAACCGTTCTTGCGCGGCTGCTCCCCGCACCATGGGTGCGGCGAGGGCCGCGCCGAGCGCCGCGCGGCGAGTGATGGTGTTCATGGATGTCCTCCCGGTTGACCTTCGCCGCGCGTTACAGCGCGCGCGCGATGATTTCCTTCATGATCTCGGAACTGCCGCCATAGATGCGCCCGACGCGCGCATCGGCCCAGGCGCGGCCGATCTCGTAGTCGGCCATGTAACCGTTGCCGCCATGCATCTGCAGGCAGTCGTCCAGCAGGCGGTTCTGCATCTCGGTGCCCAGCAGCTTCGCCATCGCCGCCGTCTCGATCGACAGCCCGCCCTGCATGTGAACGGCGAGGCAATGGTCGACGAAGACGCGGAACATGGTCGCCTGCGCCTTGAGCTCGGCGAGCTTGAAGCGGTTGTGCTGGAAGTCGAAGACCGTCTGCCCGAAGGCCTTGCGGTCCTTCGCGTACTCGATCGTCTTCTGCAGCATCGCTTCCATCGAGGCCGCGGCGCGGATGGCGATGACGAGCCGTTCCTGCGGCAGGTTGCGGATTAGGTAGGAGAAGCCCGCGTTCTCCTCCCCGAGCAGGTTCTCCGCCGGCACGCGCACATCCTCGAAGAACAGCTCCGACGTATCCGCGGCGTGCAGGCCGATCTTTTCCAGGTTGCGGCCCTTCACGAAGCCCCTGGTGCCTTCCTCGACGCAGATCAGGCTGATGCCCTTCCGGCCAGCCCCGGGGTCGGTCTTGCAGACCACGATCACCAGCCCGCAATTCTGCCCGTTGCTGATGAAGGTCTTCGCGCCGTTGATGATCCAGTCCGACCCGTCGCGGCGGGCATGGGTCTTCACCGCCTTGAGGTCGGAGCCCATGCCGGGCTCGGTCATGGCGATCGCCGTGATGATCTCGCCTGCCGCCATGCGCGGCAGCCATTCGCGCTTGCGCGCGGGTGTGGCGAATTCCTCGATATAGGGAACGACGATGTCGGAATGCAGCGGGAAGCCGACGCCGGTCGCGTTCGCCCGGCCGATCTCCTCGGTGATCACGGCGGAATAGCCGAAATCGGCGCCGGCGCCGCCCCATTCCTCGGCCATCATGGGGCAGAGCAGCCCCTCCGCGCCGGCCTTGCGCCAGAGCTCGCGCGGGACGATCCCGGCGCGTTCCCAGTCGCGATGGAAGGGGACGATCTCGCGGTCGAAGAAGCGGCGGACCTGGGTGCGGAAGAGTTCGTGCTCGGCCGTGAAGACCGTGCGCGCGGCACCCGGCGCGGCGGCATGCGTGTCCATGGCGTTTCCCCGTTTGGTTGGGCCGATGCTAGCCCTTGGCCCCTCCCGTTGCCAGCAACGCCGCGATCTCCTCCGGCGCGAAGCCCCAATCGGCCAGCGCCGCGGCGCCGTCCGCGCCGCGCCTGGGTGCCGGGGCGGGTTCGCCCGGCGGCGTGCGGGAAAAGCGCGGGCTCGGGGCCGGCTGCATCCCGCCCCGGTCGAAGAAGGCGCCGCGCACCGCGTTGTGAGGATGGCGCGGCGCTTCCTCGAGGTCGAGGACCGGCGCCACGCAGGCATCCGTCCCGTCGAACACCGCGGCCCAATGGTCGCGCGGCTGGGAGGCGAAGATCGCCGCGAACCCCGCCTTCATCGCCGGCCAGCGCGCCGGGTCCGTGCGGTCGGCGAAGCGCGCGGGATCGAGGCCGAGGCCCTTCAGGAGCAGCGCGAAGAATTGTGGCTCCAGCGCGCCGACGGCGACGTACTTGCCATCCGCGCATTCGTAGGTGTCGTAGTAGGGGCAGGCGCCATCGAGCAGGTTCGCCTCCCGCGCATTGCGCCAGCGCCCCTGTGCGAACTGGCCGAAGAAGGCGCCCATCAGCGTGGCGGACCCGTCCGTCATCGCCGCATCCACCACCTGCCCGCGACCGCTGCGCGATGCCTCATGCAGCGCGGCCATGATGCCGAAGGCAAGCAGCATCCCGCCGCCGCCGAAATCGCCCACCAGGTTGAGCGGCGGCACCGGCCGCTGCCCCGCGCGCCCCATCGACCAGAGCGCCCCGGTCAGCGCGATGTAGGTGATGTCGTGCCCCGCCACCGGCGCGAGCGGCCCATCCTGCCCCCACCCCGTCATGCGCCCATAGATCAGGCGCGGGTTGCGCGCGTGGCAGGCCTCCGGCCCCAGGCCGAGCCGTTCCGTCACGCCAGGACGGAAGCCCTCCACCAGCACATCCGCGCGTTCGACGAGGCGCAGCACGGCGGCGACGGCGGCGGGCGACTTCAGGTCGAGCGCGAGGCTGCGCCGCCCGCGCCCGAGCACGTCCGCCGGATGCCCGCCGGGCGGGCCTTCGGGCCGGTCGATGCGCAACACCTCCGCCCCCTGGTCGGCCAGCATCATGCAGCAGAAGGGGCCGGGGCCGATGCCGGCGAGTTCGATCACGCGCAGCCCGGCGAGCGGCCCGGGCATGAGTCAGCGGCCCTCGAAGCGCGGCGGGCGCTTTTCACGGAAGGCGGCCTTGCCCTCGGCAAAGTCGGCCGAGGCGCGGATCGCGCCCATGCGCTGCATGTGGATCGCCATCTGTTCCGACGGGCCGCGCGGGAGGATCTCCTCCGTCACCATGCGCTTGATCTCGTGCAGCACGAGCGGCGCCATGCCGGAGAGTTCCAGCGCCCATTCCTTGGCCTTCGCCAGCGCCTCCCCTTCCGGCACCACCTCGTTCACCAGGCCGACGCGCTCTGCGCGCGCGGCGTCGACGGTGCGGCAGAGCAGCATGATCTCCATCGCCACCTTGTGCGGGATGCGGCTGACCAGGCCCGAGATCATGCCGCCCGTCAGGCCGAGCTTCGCTTCCGGATAGTAGAACTTCGCGCTCGCACCGCAGACGATCAGGTCGCACATCATGGCAAGCACGATGCCGCCACCGACGCACCAGCCCTCCACCGCGCAGATGACGGGCTTAAGCGGCCGGAACCCCACGGTCGGCACGGCGCGCCAGAGTTCCGGCGGGTCGGCCACGTCGGCGCCGAAGGTGAAGGCGCGGGTGCCGACCGCGGTCAGGATGGCCACGCGCAAGTCGTCGCGCGTCTCGAATTCCTTCATCGCCGCCTGCACGGCCTCGGCCATCGGCTTGCTGATGGCGTTGCCCTTGGACGGATTGTTCAGCGCGACGATCCGGACCGGACCTTCGTCGGTGACGGTGACATGCTCCACGTCTGGTCTTCCTTGTGCTGGGCGTTGTCTCAGGCCACCGGATCGGCGCGGAAACCGCTGCCCCAGCGCGACAGCCGCGCGCGCGAGGGCGAGGGGAAATGCGCGAAGCAGAGCAGCGTCCTTGCCTCGCAGGCGCATTCCAGCACGCGCCGGCGCGTCGCCGCGGCCTGGGCCGGGTCGAAGTCGGCGCGCATGGAGAGTTCCGGATAGCGCGCCTGCAGCGGCGAATGGATCAGGTCGCCGGTAAACAGCGCCTCCGCGTCGCCGCGGCCGACGCGCAGCGCGACATGGTGCGGCGTATGGCCGGGCGTGGCTTCCAGGCGGATGTCCTCGGCGATCACGTGGTCGTCCGCGACCATCTCGGCGCGCCCGGCCTCGACCACGGGCAGGACGGAATCGGCGAAGGGCGGCACGAATCCCCTCGCATTCTCGGCGTTCCAATAGGCGAATTCCTGCGCGGAGAAGACGTAGCGCGCCTTGGGGAAGGTCGGCACCCAGCGGCCGTTCTCCAGCCGCGTGTTCCACCCCACATGATCGACATGCATGTGCGTGCACATGACGATGTCGATGTCCTCCAGCCGCAGCCCGAGCGCGGCGAGGCCGCGCATGTAGGACTCGCCCCGCAGCCGGTTCCAGAAGGGATGCGCCGGCCGGTCCTTGTCGTTGCCGACGCAGGTATCGACCAGGATGGTGTGGTGGCGCGTGCGCACCACCCAGGACTGGATGGCGAGGATCAGCTTGCCGGTGGCCGGGTCGAGCGCCGTCGGCGCGAGCCAGGAGCGGTTCTCCTCCAGCAGTCCCTTCGTCAGCGTGGGGAAAAAAGTGAGCGGGTCGAAGAGTGGCCCTTCCTGCTCCACGATCCGCTGGATCGTGACGTCGCCGAGCGCGAAGCCTTCGGTCATCGGTTCTCCTCCTCCCCTTCCTCGCCGCGCGGCGCGGCGCGCAGCAGCACGATGCCCACCACCAGCGCCGGCAGGCCGCAGGCGGCGAAGCCCCAGCCATGCCGGCCCGTCGCCACCAGCACGCCCGAATAGCAGAGCGGCAGCAGCAGCCCTCCCAGTTGCCCGAAGGACAGCACGCCGCCGGTCGCCGACCCCGCCCGCCCCTTTGGCGCGAGCCGCGCGGCTTCGGACAGCAGCACGCCATGCCAGGACATGGCCGTCGCGCTCAGCACCGTCGCCACCACCCCGATCAGCACCAGGGACCAGGAGGCGCCGAGCAACCCCATCGCCGCGCTGCCGACGGCCATGCCAAGCGCGAGCCAGGACATGACCAGCCCCGGATCGACCCGCCCGCTGCCGAGCCAGCCCCAGAAAATGCGTCCCGGCACGGCGATGACCATCGCGACCGAGAAGACGAGGCCCGCGGCGGCAAGGCCGTGGCCGAGTTCGGTCAGCGCGACCACGAAGTAGGAGGTGAAGACCGTCTGCAGCCCGTTGAAGGCGAAGCAGGCGAAGGCCAGCCGGCGCAGCGGCGCCGCATGCAGCACCGCCGCGACCGTCGTGTGGAAGTCCGAAAGCCGGAAGGCCTGGCCGGGCACGCGGTCCGCATCGAATTCCGCACGCAACGGCTCCAGCATCGCGGCGAAGACGATGCAGCCGGCGGCCGCGATCAGCAGCGCCCCGCGCCAGCCCGTCAGCCCGGTGAGCCAGGGCCCCAGGATGCCCGCGACAAGGAGACCCGCCGGCACCGCCGTCTGCTTGATGGAAAAAACGAGCGGTGCCTGCCGCGGCGGCGAATAGCGGCCGAGCAGGTGCGAACTTGCCGGTGTCGACATCGCCGCCGCGCCGCCGCCGATCACTGCGGAGACGAGGAACAGGAGCAAAGGTCCGGCGGTCGCCAATGCCAGCCCGACACCGAGCAGCACGAGCGCGACCTGGCTCATGCGCATCGCGCCGTAGCGCAGGATGAAGGATCCGCAGCCGAGTTGGAACAGCAGCGCCGACAGCGCCGCCGCGCCGACGTAGACGCCGAGCCAGGCGGGATCGAGCGCCAGGTCGTCGAGAATGGCCGGCGCGATGATCGGCGGCAACGACCGCCCCAGCGTCGCGAAGGCCTGCTGGACGAACATCGCCACGAGCACGATCAGCAGCAGCTTCGTCGTTCGGTCGGCGCGCATCCCATCCCGTCACGGCATCGCAGACCGCGACGATAGGCACGGCCATGCCCGGCTGCGAAGCCCCTACCGGACGAGCATGGTCGCAAGCCCCGGCACCAGGGCGATCAGCACCAACGAAACGCCCATCACCGCGACGAAGGGCAGCGCGCCGGCGAACACCGTCTCGATGCCCACGCGCGGATCGGCGAGCGTCGCCTTCACCGTGAACACCGAGATGCCGAAGGGCGGCGTGAGCAACCCCATCTCGACCGCGATGATGACGACGATGCCGAAATGGACGAGGTCGAAACCCATCGCCTGGGCGATCGGCGCGCCGATCGGCACCATGATCAGCAGGATGGAGGTGGAATCGAGGATCATCCCCATCAGCAGGATGATGACCACGAAGGCCGCGAGGAACCCGTAGGGACCAAGGCCCAGGTGTTCGACGAGTTCGCCGATCGCCTGCGGCACGCCCGCCATGGCGAGCATCCGCGAATAGAGCCCCGCGGCGATCAGCAGGAACAGAATGGCGGCCGAGACGAGCCCCGTCTCCTTCAGCACGCGCCAGAACTGGCCGGGGCTGAGTTGCCTGCGCACCAGCGCGATGACGAGGGCGCCGGCCGCGCCGACCGCGCCCGCTTCGGTCGGCGTGAAGAAGCCGGTGTAGAGCCCGCCCAGGATGAGCGCGACCAGCGCCATGATCGGCACGGCCTTGGCCGCCATCTCGGACGCCGGCATGACGCGCTCCGTCACCGAAGCCGGTGCATCCGCCGTCATGATCCGGTGCGGAAGGAAGGTGGCATAGGCCCAGATCATCGCCACGAAGCCTACGGCGATGATGAGGCCCGGGATGATGCCGGCGATGAACATAGCGCCGATCGACACCTCGGCCAGCACGCCATAGACGATCATCAGCAGCGAGGGCGGGATCAGCATCCCCAGGATCGAGGAACCCGCGACGGTGCCCGTCGCGAAGCGCATCGTGTAGCCGTGGCGCACCATCTCCGGCACCGCGACCTTCGTGAAGACGGCGGCGGAGGCGATGGACACGCCGGTCACCGCGGCGAAGACCGCGTTCGCGCCGACGGTCGCCATGCCGAGGCCGCCGCGGACGCGGTGCAGCAAGGCCTGCGCGACCTCGAAGGTGTCCCGCCCGACATTCGATATGCTGACGAGCAGGCCCATCAGGACGAACAGCGGGATGGTCGCGAACAGATAATCCTGGATCCCCGAATAGGTGGCCATCGCGGTGAAGCGGAAGGCGAGGTCCGGGTTCTCGCGGATCAGCCAGACGCCGACCGCGCCGGTCGAGATCAGCGTGATGCCGATCGGCAGGCCCATGATGATCAGTGCGACCATCACGCCGATCAGCGTGAAGCCGAGGGTCACGTCGTCCATGGCCTCAGCCCTTCGCCGCGCCGCCGGGGCGCCGCATGTCGTGGACGAACAGGGCCAGGTAGGCGATGGCCCCCGCGGCGCCGCCCAGGATGATCAGCGCGCGGAACGGCCAGGTCGGCACGGTAAAGAGGCCCTGCACGCCGAAGAACTCCCCGCGCGCAAGCGCGGTCTCCAACCCTGGCCAGGCCGCCTGCGCGACGAAGGCCATCACGGCCGCGCCGGTCAGATGGAACATCATCTCGATCCCGCGGCCGAGGCGCGGCATGCGGCGCACCAGGCGGTCGATCAGGAAGTCGGCCCGCGTCATGCGGCGGTGATGGATCGTCGCGCCGATCTGCAGGAACACGATCGCGACAACCGAATGCGCCGCGATTTCCGCAACGCCGGTGATTGGGGCGTTGAGGAAGGAGCGACCGATCACGTCGGCGCAGATCAGCAGCATCAGCCCGAAGGTCCAGATGGTGCCGATGGCGGCAAGGCCATCCAGCACCATCCGGACGGGATCGAAGGGCTGTGGGGCCTGCGCGGCCTCGAGCGCCGCCATGTCGATGTCATCAGCCATGGCGGCGCGCCCCCGTCAGGGTTCAGGCGGTGACTTCGCGGTCCCAGTTCCGGCCAGGCGTCTGGCCGGCGGCGCGGATCGCCGCGAAATAGGCCGTCAGCACGTCGCGCGAGGCGGGGCCCGAGCTGTCCGCCCAGGTGCGGGCGATGTTGGGCAGGCCGCGGATCCAGCGCTCGCGCTCGGCGGCGGGCAGCGTCGTGATGATCGCGCCCTTCTGCACCATCTCGGCCTCGCTCGCCGCGACGCGGGCGGAGACGTCCTCGATGTGCTTCTGGGTCGAGATCTTGCCGGCGGCCACCAGCGCGTTGCGCACCGGTTCGGGGTAGCGGCCGTAGCGCTGGCGGTTCACCGCGATGCCGCCGACATACATCGCGCCTACGTCGCACTTGGTGATGTACTTCGCGACCTCATAGACGCGGGTCGGCAGGATCCCGACGAAGAAGGACAGCGCGCCTTCCGACACGCCGGTCTGGATGTCGGTGTAGTAGGTGGTCAGCGCGCCGTCGACCGGCGTCGCACCCGTGCCCGTCAGCCAGTTCGCGCTGGTGCCGGGCGCGGAGATCTTGCGGTTGCGAAGGTCGTCCAGCGTTCGGACCGGGAAGTTCGACCAGATGTGGTAGGTGTCGGTGATGTAGGAGGAGAGCGGGATCATGTTCAGCCCCTCCCAGTTCTGGCGGATGGCCGGCACCGTCTCGTTCAGCCGCTCGAAGGCGTTCGCCACGACGCCGTGGTCGCCGGTCGCGAAGGGCGTGAAGTAGGTGACGTTCTGGAGCGGCATCGTGCTGCCTTCCCAGAGCGTGCCGACATAGCCGATGTCGGTGATGTTGTCGCGCACCGCCTCCATCGTGTCCTGGAAGCGATAGAGCGTGCCGCCATAGGCCTCGCGCCAGTTGATGCGGTGCGTGTTGCCGTTGTCGCGCAGGTGCTTCTCCACCTCCGGCTGGAACACGTTCTTCATGTTCGACACCCAGTAGTTCGCGACCGGGTGCGAGGAGGCGATGGTGATGTTCACCGCCGACTGCGCCTGCGCGGCGCGGATGGCGAAGAGCGGCAGCGCGGAGGCGCCGACCAGCAGGCTGCGGCGGGGTGCGTTCATCGGTTCGGTTCCTCTCCCAGGGTCTTCAGATCGTGCCGAGCGCGCGCAGGATGCACGCCGGGGTGAAGGGCTGTTCCGTCACGACGGCGCCGAGTGGGGCCAGCGCGTCGTTGATCGCGTTCATCAGCGCGCCCGGCGCGCCGGCTGTCCCGGCCTCTCCCGCGCCCTTGGCGCCGAGCAGGCTTTCCTTCGTCGGCGTCTCGACATGGCCGACATGGATGTCCGGCATCTCGGCCGACATGGGCACCAGATAGTCGGCCATGGTCGTCGTCAGCAGGTTGCCATCCGCATCATAGACGCAATGCTCATACAACGCGCCGCCCAGGCCCTGCACGATGCCGCCGCGGACCTGCTCATCCACCAGCAGCGGGTTGATGACGCGGCCGCAATCCTCGACGCACCAGTGCTCCAGCACCTTCACCATGCCGGTCGCGGTGTCGACCTCGACCCAGCAGGCCTGGATGCCGTTGGTGAAGGCGAAGGGATACTCCTTGGTGATGAAGTGCCGCGTCTGGACGAATTCGCGAGGCAGATCCTTGGGCAGCGTGTCGCCGCGGAAATAGACGATGCGCCCGATCTCGCCGAGGCTGATGCGCTCCGCACCCGTCGCCTTGTCCACCACCTGGCCGAGCACGATGTCGAGCGTCTCGGGCGCGGCCTGCAGCATCGCACCGGCGACGACGAGGATCTGCTGCTTGAGCGCCACGGCGGATTGCAGCGCCGCCTCGCCCCCGATGCCCGCGCCGCGGCAGGCCCAGGTGCCGCCGCCATAGGGCGTTGCCTGCGTGTCGCCCGTGATCACCTTCACCCGGTTCACCGGCACGCCGACCCCATGCGCGACGATCTGGGCGAGGATCGCTTCCGTGCCCTGCCCCTGCTCAGTGACGCCGGAGGCGACGACCACCGACCCGTCGGGGTCCATCCGCACCGTCGCGCCATCCTGCGCCGAGATGCGTGCGCCGCCGATGCCGTACATGAAGGGCGACGGGTTGGTCAGTTCGATGAAGGCGGCGATGCCGAGGCCGCGGTAGACGCCCTTCTTCCGCTGCTCCGCCTGGTCGGCGCGGATGCGCTCGACCGGCACCATCTCCAGCAGCTTGGCGAGCGAGGCATGGTGCGACAGCCCCTCGAACCGCATCCCGGCGGGCGAGGTGAAGGGATAGGCGTCGTCCCGCACCAGGTTGCGCCGGCGCATCTCGATCGGGTCCATGCCGATCGCCCGCGCGGCGAGATCGACCAGCCCCTCCGTCACCGCCGTCGCGATCGGGTGGCCGACCGCGCGATACTGACAGGTCGGCGCCTTGTTCTGCAGCACGACGGTGGTGGTGCAGCGGTAGTTGGCAAAGTCGTAGGGCCCGCCGCAGAGGTTCACCACCTGGTTGCCCTCGATGGCACTGGTCCGCGGATAGACGGAATAGGGCCCGATCCCCGTCAGGTCATCGATGTCGAAGCCCAGGATCCTTCCCTGCGCATCCACCGCGATGCGCCCCTTGATGCGGTGGTCGCGCGCATGGATATCGCTCGAAAAGCTCTCGAAGCGGTCGGCCACGAATTTCACGGGCCGGCCGAGGATGCGCGACATGGCCGCGACCGCGACCTCGTCCGGATAGACATGCACCTTGATGCCGAAGGACCCGCCGACATCCTTGCAGATGACGCGGACCTCGCTCTCCTCCATGCGGAGGTGCTTCGCGAAGACCGTCTGCATCATGTGCGGCGCCTGGGTCGAATGATGGACCGTCAGCGT
Organism: Neoroseomonas rubea; assembly: GCF_016106015.1. GTDB lineage: Bacteria > Pseudomonadota > Alphaproteobacteria > Acetobacterales > Acetobacteraceae > Neoroseomonas > Neoroseomonas rubea. Next base: position 1,356 of record NZ_JACADQ010000039.1, on the reverse strand, counting down.
GCCGTCGGCGCGGTTGTAGTCGGCGATGATCGAGCGCGGCTCCAGCGTCACGCCGGTGTGGCGGCCGGTGACGAAGGTCGCCTCCACCACCTTGTGGGCGGCAGCGAAGGCGGCGTCCACCTCCCCCTGCAAGGCCGTGCGCGTGAACACCAGATTATCGCCGAGCTCCGGATGGATCACGACCGCCCCGGGCGCGAGCGCCGTCTCCATCTCCACCTGCACGGGCAGCGGGTCCCAGTCGACGCGTAGCGCGGCGACACCATCCTCGGCGGCCGCGCGGCTGTCCGCCACCACGGCGATAACGGGCTCGCCCTGCCAGGTCGCGCGATCCAGGGGCAGCGGATGCTGCGGCGCCGACTTCATGCCCTTGAGATGCGCGAGCACCGCCACCCAGGGGTCGCAGACCTTCGCGATGTCCGCCCCGGTGAAGACGCGGATCACGCCCGGCACCTGCATCGCGGCGGCGGCATCGACGGACACGATCCGCGCATGCGCGTAGGGGCTGCGCAGGAAGGCCGCGTGCAGCATGCGCGGCAGCACCACGTCGTCCGTGTAAGTCGCGCGGCCCTGCACCAGCTTCGGCACGTTCGGCCGCGGCACCGACCGGCCGATATAGGAATTGGGCAGGTCCTCGCGAGACAGGCCGATCGAGGCCGGGGTCGGGATCTCGTTCATCGCGCGCCCTCCCGCGCCTTCAGCGTGGTCTCTACGGCATCGACGATCGCCTGGTAGCCGGTGCAGCGGCAGTAATTGCCCGACAGGTGCTCGCGGATTTCCTCCCGCGACGCCGCGGGATGGTGGCGCAGGATGTCGGCCGCCGCCATCACCATTCCCGGGCTGCAGAAGCCGCATTGTGCGGCGTTGCGCGCCACGAAGGCATCCTGCAGGTCGGCGACCTCGCCGCTGTCCGTCAGGCCCTCGATGGTCGTCACCTCGGCGCCATCCAACGACGCAGCCAGCACCAGGCAGCCGCGCACGATCTCGCCATCCACCCGCACCGTGCAGGCGCCGCAGACGCCATGCTCGCAGCCGGCATGCGACCCCGTCAGGCCGAGGTCGATGCGCAGGAAGTCGATCAGGTGCCGCCGCGCCTCCACGCTGCGCGACACGCGCTCCCCGTTCACGGTCAGGGTGATGTCCACGCGCGCGCTCATGCCGCCTTCTCCGCTTCGGGCAGGAAGCGGCCCAGCGCGCGGCCGACCAGCACGCGCGCGAGATGCCGCTTCATCTCCGGCGGCCCGTGCAGGTCCGCCGGCGGGTCGAGATCCGCATCCAGCGCCGCCTGCGCCGCAGCGATGGCAGCGGCATCCAGCGCGCGCCCGGCCAGCGCCGCGCCGGCGCCCACGGCCAGCGCCG
>NZ_JACADQ010000389.1 GCF_016106015.1 Neoroseomonas rubea | reverse complement strand
CTTTCCTCGATGACCACCAGCGTCGCGCCGGGCGCGAGCCGGTCCGCCGCGTGCCGCGCCAGCAGCCAGTGCAGCCGCCCCGCCGCCGCGGCGCTGGTCTTGAGGCTGAGCAGCGGACCGCCCGGGGTGACGCGCAGCCCCGCGGCGCGCGATGGCGGGCCCGCCTGCCGCACCGCATAGAAGCCGACCGGCCCCTCGGCCATGGTCATGTTCTCCGCCGCCGGCACTTCCCGCCAATCCCCGCCGGCAGCGATCGCCGCGAAGGGCGCCGCACCCTCGGGGCTCATCGCATCGCAGGCGGTGGTGACGCGCACACGCGCGATCGGCAGCAGCGGCGTGAGCGTGACGGCCAGCATCAGCGCGGGCGTCGCGGCCCGCACCTCGTACGCGTAGCGCAGCCGCGCGACGTCGCGCACGGGGCCGAAGCGGCCGCGGCCGCGCAGGATGCTCTCATGGAACACCAGCACGCCGTCCTCGGTCGCCTCGACGCCGGCGGCGACGATCGCGTCCTCCACATCCAGGCAATGCCTGCGCCCGCCCAGGGTGAACTCGGCCAGGTTGCCGCCATGCAGCACGAAGGGGGCGCCGTCGCCGCGTAGTGCCTGCCGCAACTCCCCGCGGAACAGGTCGCCGGTGAACAGGTGGTGCGGCGTGGCGATGCGCAGGGTGCGCGGCGCGCCGTCCTCGACCACCAGCCGCGCGCGGTCGAGCGCGGCGGGGGCAGGGCCATCCCCGGCCGCGATCAACGCCAGCGCGCCAGCCGCCTCGGCGGGTGCGAAGGCCGCGAGCGCTTCCGCCACCGCGGCATTGGCAGCCAGGTCGAAGCGGCTGCCACCCGGCGTCTCGGCGAAGGCCATCGCCTCCCGGTCATCGACACGCGCGGCGGCGCGGAAGCGCAGCAGCCCCCTCGCCAGCCCGTCCCGCACGGCATCGCCGATCGTTCCGTCCATGCACCGCTTGTAGCCGCGCCATGCCGCGGCGGGATAGGGTGGCGCATGGACACGAAGGAAGGCGGCCGGCTGTTTTTCCGGTCCGAGGTCTTTGCCCCGGCGCGCGGTCCGCGCCGGACACCGACCGGCAGGGTCGTGGCGGAACCGGCACGCGAGGTGCCGGTCCATGCCGAGGTCGACGTTCTCGTCGTCGGCGGCGGGCCCGCCGGCGTCGCGGCCACGGTCGCGGCAGGGCGGCTCGGCGCGCGGACGATGCTGCTGGAACGCCACAATCACCTCGGCGGGCTTTCCACCGGCGGACTCGTCATCTGGATCGACCGGATGACGGACTGGGGCGGGACGCGCGTTATCCGCGGCTTCGCCGAGGAATTCCTCGACCGCCTGCCGAAGGGCGCGCTGGCCGGCCCGCCCCGGGACGCCTGGGGCGCGCGGGACGCCGCGACGGCGGCCTGGTGGGCGGCACGCACCGCCGCCTTCCACGGCATCGTCACCCATTCGCCCACCTGCGACCCGGAATGGATGAAGGCGACGGCGCTCGAGATGGTGCTCGGCGCGGGTGCGGAGATCCTGTTCCACGCCTGGGGCGCGGAGCCCGTGCTGGACGGCGGCGCGGTGCGCGGCGCGATCTTCGAGAGCAAGCAGGGCCGCCGCGCCGTGCTGGCGAAGGTGGTGGTGGACGCCACCGGCGACGGCGACCTTTTCCATCGCGCCGGCGCGGCATCGGACAGCGACACGGATGAACGCGACATCCATCACTGCATCAACACCTCCTGGCTCTTCGCGCATGTGGACATGCCGCGACACCTCGCCTGGCGGGCGGAGAGGCCGGCGGAATTCTCGGCCTTCATGGCGCGCGCCAAGGAGGAGGTCGGGCTGTTCGACAAGGCCTTCGTCTCCTGGCGCGACGACGTGGCGCTGTTCATGGGCCCGCGGCTCGCCGGCTATGACGCGACGCAGGTGGACGACCTGACGGAGGTCGAGATCCGCAGCCACCGTCTCATGCTGGACCACCTGCGCATCTACCGCCGCGACGCGCCGGGCTTCGAGGGTGCGACGCTGATGCTCTCCGCGCCGCAGATCGGTGTCCGGCACGCCCGGCGCCTGCGCGGCGTGGCGAGGGTGACGCGCGAGACGTGGGACGGCCGCGTGCACGCGGACGAGATCGGCGTCTCGCCGTCCCTCGCGCCGAAATTCGCCAATGTCTCGGTGCCCTATGGCGCGCTGGTGCCGGAGCGGCTCGACGGGCTGCTCGCGCCGGGGCGGCATCTGTCCTGCGACGCGACGTCGCATTCCTTCCTGCGGGAGATCCCGCAATGCTGGCTGACCGGGCAGGCGGCGGGCGTCGCCGCGGCGCTGGCGGCCGATGCGGGGATCGCGCCCCGCGCGGTCGATCCGACAGCGATCCGCGCCGCGCTGCGGCGGCAGGGCGCGCATCTGCAGGAGGCGGCGCATGTTCCGGCCTAGGGGAGCGAAGGGGCTTCGCCCCCTCGCGCTCCCCCACCGAAGGCCGAAAGGCCTGTGGGAACCAAGCCTGGGTTCCGAGGGCCTTTCGGCCCTCGGCGGAGGGAGCGCGAGGGAGGCGGCGCCTCCCTCGTTCCTCGCGGTGCTGATCGGTGCAGTCCTTCTCGCCACCCCTGCACAGGCCGAGGACCGCGCCGCGCTGGTCGCCCGCAGCCCGTCGCTCGCGCTCGATGGCCCCGTCACACCGCTCGTCGCGCCCATCGCCGTGGGCGGCGCCGGCTGGGGCCCGTTCCGGCGGCTCTGCGTGACCAAGACGATGCTCCGCCCCGACGATGGGCAGGAGGTCGCGACCTCTCCCCCCTCCTGCTTCAACGTGGAGGAAGCGCGGGAGGATGGCGGAACGTGGCAGCTCGCCCTGCGCACGGACCCGCTGCCGGGCGGGATGCGCGTCGCCTTCACGACGACGCGCGACGCGGCCGGCACGGTGGGCGAGACGGACATCGCCGTGCCGGAAGGCGTCGCCGCGCCGCCGCCGCCGGTCATGGCGCGCCTGCGCGGAATCTTCCGCGCCGCCATCGAGGCGAATGCCATGCCGCCCGCCACCATCGCTCCCGGCGCGGAATTCCTGATGCCGCTGCCAGTCGGCGCGGTCGATCCCGACCTGCGGGTGGAGCGCGACGGGCTGGTGTGCACGGCCGAAGGCGAGGCCACCGCCGACGGCCGGCGCGTGCTCGTCGCGATCTGCGGCGCGAGCGGCGGCGGGGAGATCTCCCCCGGGCGAGCGATGCGGATCCTCATCGCCGGCCGCTTCGCGATCGACGTCGCGACCGGGATGGTGCTGCGGCACGGCTACGGGTCCTGGCTCGAGATGGAGGCCGATCCGCGCGGCAGCATGGGGCGGATGGAGATGCGGGGCGTGTCGCGGCAGTCCCTGGAATGACCGGCGCCGCCCGCGCGGCCTGGGGCGCCGCGCTGGCGCTGACCCTGGCGGGGCCGGCGACGGCACAGACGGAGGCCTGGCGTGCCAGCGAGCCGCCCTTGCCGCTCGATGGCGAGGTCCGCCCGCTGCGCGCGCCCGTCCAGATCGGCGGCACGGCCTGGGGACCCTGGCGGCGCCTTTGCCGCGAGCAGACGCTGCGCCCGGGCCGCCCGATGCAGCGGGACTGCCTGACGGTCGCCGAGGCGCAGGCTGAGGGCGATGCGGTGCGGCTCAGCCTCGCGCAGGAGGCGACAGGGCTCAGGATCGCGGCGCGACGCGGCGCCGACGGGCGCGTGACCGAGTTCGCCGCCCCGCGGCCCGAAGGCAGCGGCGCCGCCGCCGACGCGGCGCG
>NZ_JACADQ010000388.1 GCF_016106015.1 Neoroseomonas rubea | reverse complement strand
CCCGCATCGAGGGGCTGGCGGGCATGCCGTCCGACGCCGCGCGCGCGCTGGTGGAAGCGCGGCTGCTCGCGCCGCTGGCCGAGGAAGCGGCGGGGCTTGGGCGTGCGGCGGCGATGCAGGCCTTCGCCGTCACCGCGGTCAGCCCCTCGCCGGGGCTCGATGCGGTGATCTTCGCCTGGCGCGGCATCCGGCTCGTGCGGCAGGTCGCGGCGCTGCACGGGATGCGGCCGGGGCTCGCGGGCACCATCGCGCTGCTGCGCCGGATCGCGACGGATGCGGCGATGGTCGCGGCCACGGACATCGCGGTCGATGCGATGGTGCGTGCAGTGCTGAGTAGCCGCCTGGCCGAGCATGTGGCGGGCGAGGCGGCGGCCGGCGCGGTCGCGGCGCGGCGGATGATCCTGCTCGCCCGCGCGACGGACGAGGCGTGCCGGATCCTGCCTCGGGCCTGATCCGCCGATGGCAGCGGCCGTGCCGCCGGGTCAGTCCGCGCAGGAGAGGCGCATCACGGCGTGGCCGCGATGACGCCGTCCAGCCGGTAGAAGCGCGCCGCGCTGCGCCAGAACAGGTCCGCCTTCTCCTCGGCCGTCGCACCCGCGGTGACGCGCTTGAAGGCGTTCCACCCCACGGCGTAGCCGTAGCCGCCCTTGTCCACAGGGAAGTTGCTTTCGAACATGCAGCGCCGGCTGCCGAACAACTCGATGCAGCGTTCCATCCAGGGCCGCCACGCCTCGGCCAGCATGGCGGAGGAGGGGGCGATCTCCGCATCCTCCAGCCCGAAGCCCGGCAGCCGCATGCCGAGCCCGCCGCATTTGACCATCACGTTCGGGCAGCGGGCGAGGTCGGCCATATGCGCCGACCACGTCGCGAACACCTGGTCCCGCCGGCCCGCATAGCGCCCGATGCCGAGGATGCCGCCGCAATGGTCGAGCACCATCGGCACGTCGGGGCAGGCGCGGGCGAGCGCGGCCAGGCGCGGGATCTGGTGGAAGTAGATCCAGGCATCGAAGGACAGGCGGCGCCTGCCCAGTTCCGCGATGCCGGCGCGGAAGCCCGCGCTGTCCAGCATGTCCTCCGCCGGCGTGTAGGCGGGGTTGAGCATCTCCGGGTCCGCATCCCAGGTCGCGATGTGGCGGATGCCGCGGAAGCGCCCATTGCCGGCTGCGATATGCGCGTCCAGCGCCTCGCCCGCCGCCGCGCCGCGCGTCAGGTCGGCGAAGCCCACGATGCCCGCGCAGATACGCGGCGTGCCGTAGACGCCGCTCTCGCACATGGCCGCGACGCCGGCGGCGAACTGCGTCTCGCCCACCGGGCGAAGATGTTCGGGCCCGTCGGCGCGGTGGAAGGCGCGCGCCTGCACCAGCACCGTCGCGCGCACATCGTGGCCGCTGCGCAGGTCGGCCAGCATCTCGTCCAGCAGGTAGCGCCAGCCCGGCCGGTCCCACAGGTGGTGATGCGGGTCGATGATGGGCTGGGCGGGATCGAGGATCTCCTCCTGCCGCGCCGCGAGCCAGTCCTCCCGGACGGCGATGTAGTGCGTGCTCACGCGGCGCGCCTGGGCGGGGCGAGGCTCGGCCGCGCGTTCAGCGTCGCCGGCTCGAAGCCCGCCAGGCGCTTGTAGTGCGCGGCGATCTCCGCGCGCTCGGCCTGCGGCATGATGGCCTCGATGTCGGCGAAGCCCCCCGGCGCGCGCGCCTCGGCGATGTCGAGCACGATGTCGGGCCCGTCCCCGCGCGTGGCGTCCAGCAGCGCGGCCGTCGCAGGGCGGCGGATCGCCTCATAGGCTTCCAGCGCCGCGACGGGGTCGGCGATGGTGGCGAGCTTCAGCGCCAGCGTCCGCGCATCGAGGATGCCCTGGGACGCGCCGTTCGATCCGATCGGGTAGAGCGGATGCGCCGCGTCGCCGAGCAGCGTGACGCGCCCATGCGTCCAACGCGGCAGCGGGTCGCGGTCCACCATCGGGAATTCGAACACGGACTGCGCCGTGCGGATCAGCGCGGGGATGTCGAGCCAGTCGAAGCGCCAGTCGCGGAAGCTGTCCTGGAAATCCTCGACGCGGCCGGGGCGGTTCCAGTCCTCCCGCTTCCATTCCTGGTTCGGGTCGACGCGGCGTTCGGCGATCCAGTTGGTCAGCTTGCGGCCATCGGGCAGGTCGGCGATCGGGTAGACCACGAACTTCTCGTCGCGGTTGCCCGCGACCGCCATGGTCGCGCCGGTCAGGAAGGGGTCCGCGATGCTCGTCGCACGCCAGAGGATGGCGCCGTTCCACTTGGGCGGGCCCTCGTTCGGGTACAGCAGCGCGCGCGCCACGGAATGGATGCCGTCGGCCGCGACCAGCACCTCCCCGCGCGCCGTCACCCCGCCGGCGAAGCGCGCCGTCACGCCGAGGTCGTCCTGCGCGAAGCCCTCGAGCCGCGCGCCGAGATGGATGCGCGCATCGCCCAGCCGCTCCCGCGCCGCCTCCAGCAGCACAAGGTGCAGCCGCCCGCGATGGATCGAGACCTGCGGCCAAGTGTAGCCGGCATGGCGGCCGCGCGGCTCGGACCAGATCATCTGGCCGAAGCGGTTGGCATAGGCGAGTTCGCGCGTGACGATGCCCGCCCCCGCGACGCGGTCCTGCAGGCCGAGCTCGGTCAGTTCCCGCATGGCATGCGGCAGCACGTTGATGCCGACGCCCAGGGGGCGGATCTCGGACGCCGCCTCGAACACCTCGACCTCGATCCCGGCCTCGTGCAGCGCGAGCGCCGCCGTCAGGCCACCGATCCCCCCGCCCGCGATGATGACGCGCATGCCGGCTTCTCCCTCCGTCGGGCCGGAACATAGCGCCCCGAGCCGGAAGGACCAGGGCTTCGCGCGGCGCCGCGGAAGGTCCAGGCTGGCGCGACCAGACAAGGGGGAAACGCCATGGCCCGAACCGTCCTGATCACCGGCGCAGCCGGCGGCATCGGCCGCGCAATGGTCGCAGCGACGCTCGTGGCCGGGCACCGGGTCGCGGCGCTCGATCGCGACGAGGCCGGGCTCGCCGCACTCGCCGCCGCCCATCCGGGCGCGACGCTTGCGCCGATCGTCGCGGACCTCTCGACCGTGGAAGGCTGCGCGGCGGGCATCGATGCCGCGGTCGCGCGCTACGGCGCGGTCGAGGCGGTGGTGAACAATGCCGGCATCGGCGTCTCGAGCCTGCGGCCGGATGCGGAGACGCGCATCCCGACCATCGATGAGCTCGACGCCGCGACCTGGGACCGCTTCTTCGCCATCAATGTCCGCGCGCCGATGCTGCTGGTCCGCGCCGCGCTGCCGATGATGCGTGCGGCGGGCTGGGGCAGGGTGGTCAACAACACCACGTCGTTCCGCACCATGCTGCGCGTGCTGCCCTACGGCGCGACCAAGGCGGCGCTCGAATCCGCCTCCGCCATCTGGGCGGACGAACTGAAGGAGAGCGGCATCACCGTGAATGTGCTGATCCCGGGCGGGCCGACCGACACGCCCTTCATCGGGCCGGGCGCATCCTGGCCGCGCGAGCAGATGCTGCGCCCCGCCATCATGGGCCCGCCGCTGGCCTGGCTGCTGTCGGAGGACGCACGGGGCATCACGGGCCAGCGCATCACCGCCGGGCGCTGGGACTCCGCCGCGCCGGAGGCCCCCGCGGCCATGCGCCCGATCGGCTGGCCGGAACTCGGTGCGGATGCGGTCTGGCTAGCGGCCCGCTGAGCCGATCCGGGCCGCGACGGCGCGCGCCGCCGCCGCGGTGCCGTCCGCCCCGGCGGAGTCAGGTCGGGAGAGCAGA
>NZ_JACADQ010000387.1 GCF_016106015.1 Neoroseomonas rubea | reverse complement strand
GGGGTGCCACGATCGGCGGCGGCACGACGGCGGGGCAGGCGGGATCCGCCGCGGCGACGCCGGGGCGCAGCGGCAGCGCCGCCAGCACGGCGGCGCAGAGCAAGCCGCGCCGTCCGATCATGCCCCGTGCAGCGCGCGCATCACCCGCGCGAGTCCCTCCTGCCAGGGCGGCAGCGTCACGCCGAACACCGACGCGAGCCGGCCCGTATCGAGCCGCCCATCCGCCGGGCGCGCGGCCTTGGTCGGATAATCCGCGGTCGCGATCGGCACGACGCGGGGGGTCGGCCCGCCGAAGGGCGCAGCGGCGGCGAAGATCGCCTCGGCGAAGGCGTGCCAGGTGGTGAAGCCTGCCCCGGTCGCGTGCGTTACGCCGCGATATTCGTCCCGCCAGCCCGTCTCCCGCACCCGGGCAAGCACCGCCGCGATCGCATCGGCGAGGTCGGGTGCCGCGGTCGGGCTGCCCTGCTGGTCGGCCACGACGCGCAATTCGGGCCGTTCGGCGCCGACGCGCAGCATGGTGCGCACGAAGTTGGCGCCCATCGGCGCGAAGACCCAGGCGGTGCGGACCACGATGGTCCGCTGGTTGCCCGCCAGCGCCGCCCATTCCCCCGCGAGCTTGGTCCGCCCATAGGCGCCGAGCGGGTTGGGCGCGTCGGATTCGAGATAGGGCGCGCCCTTGCGCCCATCGAAGACATAGTCGGTGGAGACCTGGACCAGCGGGATGCCGGCCCCGGCGCACAACCGCGCGACCATGGCCGGGCCGAGCGCATTGGCCCCGAAGGCCGCGGCTTCCTGCTCCTCGGCCGTGTCGACCGCCGTCCAGGCCGCGCAGTTCACGACAGCGTCGGGCCGCGCGGCGGCGAAGGCGGCGGCGACGGTCTCCGGCGCGGCGAACTCGAACTCCGGCTGGCCCACCAGGATCGGCTCGAAGTCCCGGGCCGGCAGCGCATCGGCGAGCCCCGTCGCCAGCTGTCCGCCGCGGCCGGTCACGAGGATGCGCCGCATCACCAGGATCCCGGCGGGAAGGGCGGCGGGATGTCCGCGAGACAGGGCGCGATGCGGTCCTTCTCGGACAGGATGGGTGCCGCGACGGGCCAGTCGATGCCGAGCGCCGGGTCGTTCCACAGGATGCCCGCATCGGCCGCGCGGTCGTAATAGGCGTCGGTCTTGTAGAGGACCTCGGTGTCCGGCTCGAGCGTCAGGTAGCCATGCGCGAAGCCGCGCGGCACCCAGAGCTGGCGCCAGTTGGCGGCGGAAAGCTCGATCGTCTCGGCCTTGCCATAGCCCGGCGAGCCCTGGCGCAGGTCGACCACCACGTCGAGGATCGCGCCGCGCGCGACGCGGATCAGCTTGCCCTGCGCGGAGGGCGGGCGCTGGAAGTGCAGCCCGCGCAGCACGCCCGTCTCGGCCGAAAGGGCGTGGTTGTCCTGCACGAAGTCGATGTCGAGGCCGATGGCGGCCAGCGCCCGGCGCGACCAGACCTCGCTGAAGAAGCCGCGCGCATCGCCATGCCGGAGAGGTTCCAGCAGCACGAGGCCAGGCAGGCCGAGCGGCGTCGCCTTCATCGGCCGCCCGTCACGTCAGCCGCCCTTCGGCGAGGCCGCGCAGATAGGCGCCGTAGGCCGTCTTGCCGAGCGCGGCAGCACGCTCGGCCAGCGCGGTCGCGTCGATGAAGCCCATGCGGAAGGCGATCTCCTCCGGGCAGCCGACCTGCAGCCCCTGGCGGTCCTGCACGGTCTGCACGAACAACGCCGCCTGCAGCAACGAGCCCGGCGTGCCGGCATCGAGCCAGGCGCAGCCGCGGCCCATCTGCTCGGCGCGCAAGGCGCCGAGGCCGAGATAGACCTTGTTGAGGTCGGTGATCTCAAGTTCCCCGCGCGCGGAGGGCGCAAGGTCGCGCGCCAGCGCGGTGACGCGGCTGTCGTAGAAATAGAGGCCGATCACCGCCCAGTCCGATTTCGGCTGCGCCGGCTTCTCCTCGATCGAGAGCACGCGGCCCTCCGCGTCGAACTCCGCAACGCCGTAGCGTTCCGGGTCGGCCACGCGGTAGCCGAAGATCGTCGCCTCCCCCGTCAGCGCGCGGCGGGCGGCGGCCTGCAGCTGCGCGGGCAGCCCGTCGCCGTAGATGATGTTGTCGCCGAGCGCGAGCGCGCAGGCCTGCCCGCCGATCCAGTCGGCGCCGATCTGGAAGGCCTGGGCGATGCCGTCGGGGCGCGGCTGCTCGGCATAGGAGATGGTCACGCCGAACTGCGACCCGTCGCCGAGCAGGCGGCGGAAGGCCGGCAGGTCGGCCGGCGTCGAGATCAGCAGGATGTCGCGGATGCCGGCCAGCATCAGCGTCCCCAACGGGTAGTAGACCATCGGCTTGTCGTAGACCGGCAGCAGCTGCTTCGACGCGGCGAGCGTCATCGGATGCAGCCTCGTGCCGGACCCGCCGGCGAGCAGAATGCCCTTCACGCCTTCACACCCCCGAGCCGCTGGCCAGCGTACCGCTTCTCCCGGATCGGCCGCCACCAAGCCTCATGATCCAGATACCAGGCGATGGTTTCCGTCAATCCGGTCTCGAAATCGCGCCGGGCGCGCCAGCCGAGCGTGGCCTCCGCGCCCGATGGATCCATCGCGTAGCGGAAATCATGGCCCGGCCGGTCCTTCACGTAGGTGATCAGCCGCTCCCGCGGGCCGGCCGGATCGGGGCGCAGCCGGTCGAGCGTCGCGCAGATGGCGCGCACCACCTCGAGGTTCGTGCGTTCCTGCCGCGGGCCGAGGCAGTAGGTCGCACCCGGTTCGCCCCGGAACAGGGCCAGCACCAGCGCCTCCGCATGGTCCTCCACATGGATCCAGTCGCGGATGTTCGAGCCATCCCCGTAGACCGGCAGGGTCCGCCCCTCGAGCGCGTTGAGGGTGACGAGGGGGATCAGCTTCTCGGGAAACTGCCAGGGCCCGTAGTTGTTGGTGGTGTTCGAGACGAAGGTCGGCATGCCGTAGGTGTGCTGCCAGGCGCGCACCAGGTGGTCGGACGCGGCCTTGGAGGCGGAGTAGGGGCTGCGCGGATCGTAGCGCGTATTCTCGTCGAAGGGCGGGTCGTCGCGGCTTTCGAGCGAGCCGAACACCTCGTCGGTCGAGACGTGGTGGAAGCGGAATTCCGCCTTCGCCGCCCCTTCGAGCGCGGCCCAGTGTTCCCGCGCGGCTTCCAGCAGCACCTGCGTGCCGACGACATTGGTGCGGATGAACTCCGCCGGCCCGTCGATCGAGCGGTCGACATGCGATTCCGCCGCGAGATGCATCACGCGGGACGGGCGGTGCGTGGCGAAGACCTGCCGCACCGCACCGGGGTCGCAGATATCGGCCTGGACATGCACATGGCGCGGGTCGCGCAGCCAGGCGCCGAGGCTTTCGGGGCTCGCCGCATAGGTCAGGCGGTCGAGGTTCACGACGACCTCGTCCGTCGTCGAGAGCAGGCGTCGCACCACGGCCGAGCCGATGAAACCGAAGCCGCCGGTGATCAGAAGGGTCATGCCAGGAGGGGTCCGAGGCTGGTCAGGCGCCCAGCAATACGGAAGCAAAGCGGCAGCATCTAGACCGTGATCCGCGCCGGTGGATCGCGATCGCCCTATTGGTTGCGCAACGGATCTGCCGCTTGCGCGGTTCCGCCGCGGCGCATCGGGTGCCCGGCGCCCCCGCCCCGCCGGGCCGCCCGGCCGCGCCAATGACCCGGAAGCATGGCGAGGAAGCGCGCGGGCCAGCAGGCGTCCCGCCCGAAGGCCGTGGCCGTCGTGCCGAGCGCCG
>NZ_JACADQ010000386.1 GCF_016106015.1 Neoroseomonas rubea | reverse complement strand
GGCGGGGCGGGGCGGGGCTGGCATGGCCTTACAAGGCCGCGCCGGCCGCCGGGTGGCAAGCGTCAGCGGCGGCGCGATGCGGGCGGGGATCGGCGCGCGGATCAATCGGCCGCGACGGCCTGCGGCGCGGTGCGGTGCCGGACATGGTGCTGCGGCCAGCCGGCGACGGCGGCAGGCGATCCCCAACAGAGCGCCGGCGCGTCGGCGGCGAGCCAGCGGACCAGCGCCGGAAGGTGAAGGACGCGGTCCCCGTCCAATCCCGCCACGGCCCCGCGAAGATCGTTGTTGAGGACCGCAAGGGTTCCATCGCCGGCGTCCGGAGCGATTGCGTGCAAAATCCACGCGCGCAGTTCCTCGCGGAAACATTCGGGGCAGCCGAGAAAATTCCAATCGCGCATCGCGCGTCTCCTGAAAGCGGGTTGGGGATGACGGCGGCGCCCATTGGGCGGCCGGCTGCGCGATACAGAAGGATCAGGGGCGCGGACCGCCAGGAAATTCACGGCAGATGATGGGGCGCGGCGCGCATGCCGAAGATGCGCGCGGCGCGGGCCGCCGTGGCATGCTGCCCGCTACTATAGGGCAAGCCGCATGCCACGCGCGGGCGGCGTCTGTCCTAGGATTTCAGCGATCGGCGCCGTGCAATTTGCCCGGCCGATCGCCGCTGTCGTAGAGCCAGGTCTGACTTCGATCAGGCGCCGCGCGCGATCCGCGCCGCTTCCGACACCGTGATCTGCGGTCCGAGTTCGCCGGTCTTCGTGATCATGCGAAGCCGGCCGGCGGGATCGGCGACAAGCCTGACCAGCGCCTTCGACGACACCATCATGGCGATCGGCACGCAGCCGGCCGGCGCGCGCGTCAGGGCGCCGATGTCGAACCCGCGCGCGATGCGGCTTTGCCGACGCCGCGCTTCGATCTCGTTGGTCGCCATATGCCACGCCGCGCGCTGGGCTGCATTCGCGCCCGGCGGGCAGACGAGCGGCGCGCGCGTGGCATCGGCCGCGATGCGATCCCGCGCTTCCGCCCGCGATGCGCCGGCCGCGCGCTCGGCTCGCTGCTGATGGAGGAAGCCTCTGCCGATTCCGCTTTCCAAATCCATGACCGTGATCCCCTTCGTGCTGCTGCTGTTCGCGAGGATTCTATCGCGCGTCGCGGTCAGATAGAATCACGCGATGACGCCGCAGTCGCTGCGTCGAACCCCGGTCGGGAGAAGGAAGACATGGATCTCAGCGAGCGCATCACGCGCGCAGTCCAAGCCACAGCAGCGCAGGAGGCAGAAGCCGCCAGCGCGAAAGTGGAGGCCGCCGGCCTCGTCACCATCGCGCTCACGCAGAAGGGAGTCCCAACCGCCGCCGCCGCAGCCGCCGCGTCGCGGTTCATGGATGATGTGGACGCGAAGATCGCCGGCGTCCGGATCGCCCAGCGGGCGTTCGCCTATCGCACGCTCGCGGGCGCGATGGTCAACGAGATCGATCGCAGGGGGCTCCAGTGAGCGGCTTCGTCACGCGGGCGCGGGCGCAAATCCGCGCGGGCTTCACCATCGGCGACGCCGTCGCGGAGGAAATCGCCGCGCATCCTCCCATTCCCGTCGATGCGCCGCTCGGCGCGCTGATCCAGGCCGCCGCCGCAGCGCCCGCGCTGCTGGGCCGTGTCGAAGATGCGCGCCGCAGCGTGGCGACAAGGATCGCCCGGGCATCGGATATCGCTGACGCCTTCGAGCGCGAGATCGAAGGGCTTGAGGCGGTGTGCCGCTACCTTGAGGACGGGGCCGCGCTGCCGGTCGATCTTCCGCCCGATCTGGCGCTTGCCGCCCGTGCGCTTGGCGGCACCGACGATGCGAAGGCGACCGCGCGTCAGATGCGGGACGACATTGAGCATCATCGGCGCACGCTGACCGCGCTGCGCGACGAATTGCCCCGCGCCCGGAGCGCGCTGCGGGTCGCGGCGTCGGGCTGGAAGGCGAACGCGGCGATCAAGACTGCATCGCCGGATCAGGCGGAATTGTCCCGCGTCCACAAGGCGGAACTCGAGCGTCACAAGTCGGAATTCCTGCGCCGGAAAAGGATCGCAGCATGAGCGCGCAGCACCAGGGCCAGCCGGCCATGATTTCGCGCGAGGACGCGCTTCTTCTCGCCGTGCGTCGCTTCGTCGATGAGAAGGACGCGGCGACCCGCCAGGAGGTCGGCGATCGGCTGCACGAACTGGAGCAGGTCGTGATTTCGGCGCGCGATGCGCAGGGCGATCTGTCCGAAGCCCTGCAACGCCTTTCCGACGCAGCCGCCGGGCCGGTGGATGAGGCCCGCGCCATGCTCCGACAGATCAAGGCGGCGTGCGAGCAGGCCGATGATGCCGCGTCGACCATCAGGCGATGGGCGCGGTCGCACTTGCTCAGCCGGGCGCGGGACTTGGCGTGATGGACCTCTCGCTGGCGCTTCACGAACTAGGCCATGCGGTCGCGATGCGGGCCGAAGGGGCGGGCGGCCTGCATCTGCTGGCCCGCGATGACCACTACGAGGTGATCGCTGACGAGCCCGGCGCCGACCCCGACGCGGCAGCGATGACGCGGACGATGATCGCGGGGCCGATGGCCGAACTGTCCTACCGCGCCGGGCTCGATATCGCGGCCGTGGTGCAGCGGGTGGAAGCCCACGGCCCATCTGCATTTGCGGCCTGCGCCTGCTCGGTCCTTGATCTGGAACCGATGAACGCGCTGCCCGCGCACATGACGCCCATCGCCCGCGATCTGCTGACGGTCGCCGCGCATCAGGTTGCCCCGGTGCTGTCCGAAGGGCTGGCGGCGGTCACGCGCGATCAGGTGATGGCGCTGGCCCGGGCGATCCGAGAGGCGCGGCCGGGCGACCGGATCGACTTGCCGATCTGACGAAGGGGGCGGCCGGCGGCCGGATCACCGTTGCCGCCGGCCTTGCGCGAGTCCGGGGAGGAATGGCCGACGCGCTGCGTTGCCACCGTAGCCGACAGCGCAGGCGAAATGCACGCCCGCCGTCAGCCCCGCTTGCGCAATTCGTTCAGCGCCGTCTGGGCGGCCTGCTGCATCCGTCGCGCTTCCGCCTGGGCCTCGGCCGCGCGCTTCTCCGCTTCCCGCCGGGCTTGGCGCTCATGTTCCAACTGCCGGCGAAGGTCGGCCATCTCGCGCTCGGCCCGTCCCGGTCGGTCACGCATGGGGCTGCGACCATCTTCCGCGTGGCAGCCCCGCCCGGACGAGCCACCTGTTGGCCGTCGATGCCCCGATGCCCAGCCTCTTTCCGATCTCGACCACGGACAGCCCTTGGTCACGAAGGCGACGAAGGTCGTCGGCGTGGATCTCGACCTGGCTCTTTCGCCGCGCGGGCTTCGTGGGCGGCGCCTGGGCGGCTGGCGCGGCGGCGGCGCGGATGGGCCGGCCGAAGGCGTCGACGGGCCGGCGGGCGATCGCCGCATGGTGCGCGCAATAGCGCGAGGCCATGCCGGCGGCCTGGGCGTCAGCGACGGGATCGCAGCAGAAGGAGAAGTCCGGCCCCTTCGGATCGCCGACCGGCCAGCAGCATTGATGACGGCCAGGAAGCCGCGTGCGCGGCGCTTCGTCGCGGGTGGTCGCATCCAGCATGCGCGACAGATTGCACGGCGACAGGGGTCAGGGGAATCGCGGGCGCAGCCGAAGCCGCGCCCGCATCCACGACCGCCAAGCCTAGCCCGGCCCCGCCCCGCCAAGCCCCGCCGTGCCGCGCCGCGCCCAACCCGGCCCTGCCGCGCCGGGCCACGCCTTGACCGCCTTGCCGCGCCCCGAGATCGGAAGAGCACGGGGC
>NZ_JACADQ010000385.1 GCF_016106015.1 Neoroseomonas rubea | reverse complement strand
GGACCTGGCCCCCGCGCTGTCGGCGCCGCCCGGCGCGCCGGCCGCGCGGACCGAGGAGGCCGGCCCGCCGGTTGCGCTGACCGCCCGCTTCGACCGGGCGCTTCTGCCGGCGGATCGCGAGATCACGGCGCTCGACGCGCAGGCCGGGGTCGATGGCCAGGGCGCGGTGCAGTCGGCCGAGGTCACGGCGCGCGTCGGCGCGCGGGGGGCGATGCGCCTGACCATCGCGCCGGAAGGCGAGCGGCGCCGGCTGCGCCTGACGAGCGACGATGGCGGCGCGCTGCTGCGCGCCTTCGGCGTGCTGCGCACGATCGAGGGCGGGCGGTTGTCCGTCGATGCCGCCTATGCCCATCGCCGGCCCGGCGCGCCGCTGGCCGGCAGCGCGGAGCTTGAGGAATTCGGCGTGCGGGAGGCGCCGGCTCTGGCCAAGCTGCTGCAGGCCATGACGGTCTATGGCGTGTTCGAGGCGCTGGCCGGCCAGAACCTTTCCTTCGCCAGCCTGACCGCGCCCTTCGTCCTGACGCGGGAGGCGCTGGTGCTGAACGATGCGCGCGCCTTCTCCGTCTCCCTCGGCCTGACGGCGCGCGGGCGCATCGACCGCGTGCGGGACACGATCGACATGGAAGGCACCATCGTGCCGGCCTACGTCTTCAACTCGCTGCTCGGGCGCATCCCGCTGGTCGGGCGGCTGTTCAGCCCGGAACAGGGCGGCGGTCTGTTCGCTGCGACCTACCGGATGCGCGGGCCGCTCAACGATCCGGCGGTCACGGTCAACCCGCTTGCCGCGCTGACGCCTGGCTTCCTGCGCGGCATCTTCGGCCTCGGCCAGCAGGGGCCGGAGGAAGCGCCGGCGCAGCGCTAGGCCCGGGCCACGGATCGTCCTAGCCTTCAGGAAGGACGGCGCAGGAGGCTCTCATGGCGGACGGCATGGCGAAGGACGGGGTGGCGGAGCTCATGGAAGCGGCCCGCCGCGCGCTGCCCGGCGGCACCTTTGGCAACTTCGCCGCCGAGGTGATCATCGCCGAGGGGCGCGGCGCGCATGTATGGGACATCTCGGGGCGCGAATACATCGACTACCTGCTGGGGTCGGGCCCGATGTTCGTGGGCCATGCCCATCCGGCGGTGACCGAGGCGGTGCTCGCCCAGGTGCCGAAGGGGACGACCTTCTTCGCCAACAACCCGCATGGCATCCGCCTCGCCCAGGCGATCGTCGACGCGGTGCCCTGCGCGGAGCAGGTCCGCTTCGTCTCCTCGGGCTCCGAGGCCGACCTCTATGCCATGCGCCTCGCCCGCGCCTTCCGCGGCCGCCCGAAGATCGTGAAGTTCGAGGGCGGCTACCACGGCATGAGTGACTGGGGGCTGATGTCCCTCGCGCCGAAGCACCTGGCGAACTTCCCCCAGGCCGTGCCCGACAGCCCCGGCATCCCCGAGGCCGTGCGCGCCGAAATGCTGATCGCCCCCTTCAACGACGCCGAGGCCGCGGTCCGGCTGATCGAGGCGCGGGCGGAGGAGATCGGCGGCGTCATCCTCGAACCCTTCCAGCGCCTGATCCCGCCCGTGCCCGGCTTCCTGGAGGCGGTGCGGGAGGTGACGGCGCGGCTCGGCATCCCGCTGATCTTCGACGAGGTCGTGACCGGCTTCCGCTTCGCCTATGGCGGCGCGCAGGCCTATTACGGCGTGACGCCGGACATCTGCACGCTCGGCAAGATCGTGGGCGGCGGGTTCCCCTTGGCCGTGGTTGCCGGGCGCGCCGACATCATGCGCCATTTCGACCGGGCGGCGGTGGGGGAGGCCGGGTTCCTGACGCAGATCGGCACGTTGTCGGGCAACCCCGTCGCGTCCGCCGCGGGGCTCGCGACGCTCGAGTTGCTGCGCGCGCCCGGGGTCTATGACGCCGTCTTCGCCATGGGCCGGCGGCTGATGGAGGGCATGGCGGCGCTGATCGCCGAGGCCGGCATTCCCGCCCAGACGGTGGGCGAGCCCGTGCTGTTCGACGTGGTCTATACGTCCGGCGAGGTGCGCGACTACCGCGCCACGCTGCGCCAGGACACCGCGATGCAGAAGCATGTGAATGGCGTGCTGCGCGCGAGCGGCATCCTCAAGGGCGACAGCAAGTTCTACATCTCGACCGCCCATGCCGCGGCCGACATCGACCGCACGCTGGAGGCCTTCCGCGCCGCGCTGGCGAGCCTGCCGGGCAGCCGCGGCGCGGGCTGAGCCGGCCGCGCGCCGCGCCCGTCTATCGCGGCGCGGCAATGCGCGGTCGACAAGCGGGGCCACGACCGCCATATCCCCGGCATGGAATGGTCCTCCCTGCTTGGGCTTCTCGGCTTCTTCGGCGCGAACCTCGCGGCCGCGCTCTCGGGCGCGCTGTTCACGCCGGGGGAGTGGTACAGGGGGCTTGCGAAGCCGTCCTGGAACCCGCCGGACTGGGCCTTCGGGCCGGCCTGGGCGATCCTGTATACGCTGATCGCGATCTCGGGCTGGCTGGTCTGGCGCAAGGCCGGCTTCGCCGGGGCGGCCGTGCCGCTCGCGATCTACGGCGTGCAACTCGTGCTGAACGCGGCCTGGTCGGCGATCTTCTTCGGGATGCGGCGGCCGGACCTCGCCTTCTTCGAACTCATCGTCTTCTGGATCGCGATCCTCGCGACCATCATCGCCTTCTGGACCGTGCACCGCACGGCGGCGCTGATGCTGCTGCCCTATCTCGCCTGGGTGACCTTCGCGGGCGTGCTGAACTTCACGCTCTGGCGGCTGAACCCGGTGCGCGCCTGATGATCTGCGCGGCGCGGGCCGGCCCGCGTCGGCGTATGCGGCGCGCCCCGGCTGGCCGCGCTACACCGTCCCGAAGATCCGGTCCCCCGCATCGCCGAGGCCCGGGCGGATATAGCCGTGGTCATCGAGCGCCCGGTCGATCGCCGCCGTCCAGATCGGCACGTCCGGATGCGCCGCGCGCAGCCGCGCAATGCCTTCGGGTGCCGCGAGCAGGCAGACGAAGCGGATGTTCGTGCAGCCGCGCGCCTTGAAGCGGTCGATCGCCGCGACCGCGGAATTGGCGGTGGCGAGCATCGGGTCGAGCACCAGCACGAGCCGCTCCGCCACGTCGGGCGGCGCCTTGAAGTAGTACTCCACGGCCTCCAGCGTCGCCGGGTTGCGGTAGATCCCCACATGCGCGACGCGCGCGGCCGGCAGCAGCGCGAGCATCCCGTCCAGCATGCCGAGCCCGGCCCGCAGCACGGGCGCTAGCACCAGTTTCCGCCCCGCGATCCGCGGCGCCATCATGGGTTCGAGCGGCGTGGAGATCGGCACCTGCTCGATCGGCAGGTCGCGTGTCACCTCGTAGCACAGCAGCATGGCGATCTCGCCCAGCAGGCGGCGGAAGTCGGAGGAGGGGCAGTCTGCCTCCCGCATCAGGCCGAGCTTGTGCTGCACCAGCGGATGGTCCGCCACGTGAAGGCCCGCAGTCTCCGTGCCGGACATCGACCCTCGACTCCCCTGTCTGCGCCACATCCTGTCTGGCGCAACCGGCGCCGCCGCGCCAGGGGCCGCAAGACGGGCACGTCCCGGTTGAAGAAATATTCCGATAAAGCAACTATACGGCATGCCCGATTCCGCTCCGCTTGGCGTGGAGGTCCCGGATCGCGAGGCCCGGCGCGACCGGCTGGTCGTGCTGGGCCTTGGCCATGTCGGCCTGCCACTGGCCCTTGAAGCCGCCGCCTCCGGCTTCGAGGTGACGGGCTGCGACGTCGATCCGGCCGCGGCCGGCCGCGCGGCGGCGGCCTGGCGCGCGGCCGGCGGCACGGG
>NZ_JACADQ010000384.1 GCF_016106015.1 Neoroseomonas rubea | reverse complement strand
TCGCCAGCGGCGGGACGCGGGAGCTGGTCGCGCAGGCCGGCGCGGGCAGCCTCGGCCTCGTCGGCAGCGGCAGCTTCCGCGTGGCCGATGGCGGGGCGGACCCGCGGGGCCTCGCGGCGCCGGGCGACATCTCCATCAATCTCGGCACCTCGGGGAGCCTGACGCTCGCCGCGCCGGTCGAGGCCGGCGGCACGGCGACGCTGGCGGCGCGGTCCATCGCCATCGAGGCCGCGCTGGACGCGCCGACGGCGGTGAACCTCACCGCCTCGGGCGGCGGCGCGGCCAGCAGCATCACCCAGACCGCGGCGGGCGTGATCACCACCGCGCTGCTCACGGCCAACGCCGCCGGGGCGATCGACCTCGCCGAGGCGCCGAACCAGGTGGGCAACCTCGGCACCTTCTCCTTCGACGGGGCCTTCGGCTACCGCACCAACGGGCCGATCACCGTCTCGGGGACCATCGCGCCGACCACCGCGGGCAGCAACGCCGACATCACGCTGATCGCCAGCAGCGTCGACGTGAACGCGGCGATCACGGCCGGCGCCGGCACCGTCACGCTCCAGGCGACCGCCGGCAATGTCGCGCAGACCGCGAGCGGAACCATCTCGGCCGGGCGGCTCGAGGCCTCCGCCACCGGGTCCGTGTTGCTCGAGGCCGCGCCCAACGCGGTCGGGACCTTCGGCGCCGGCGGCGCGGGCAGCACCTTCGCGCTGCGCACCGGCCAGTCGCTGACGATCGAGGAAGCGCTGTCGCAAGGCGCGGGCGGCGGCATCCTGCGGCTGACGACCGACGGCACGCTGACCGTCGCGAACACGGGCTCGATCGCCTTCTCCGACATCACGCTCGCCGCCGCGCTTGGCATGACCATCTCGGGCGATGTCGGCCAGGCGGGCGCGACGGTGCGGCTCGGCGCGGGCGGGGCGATCACCCAGACCGCCACGGGCGGCATCACGGCGGGCACGCTCGGCCTGTACGCGCCCGGCGACATCGCGCTCACCGCCGGGACCAACAGCGTCGGCGCCATCGCGGCCTTCGCGACGGGCGCCTTCACCTATCGCGGCAGCGGCGCCGTCTCGACGACGACGGTCGCGGGCGTGGTCCGCCCCTTCTTCAATCCCTTCCTGCCCGGCGGCTTCGTCTTCATCCCCGAGACCGTCTCCGGCATCCGCGCGGCCTCGGCCGACATCACGGCAGACAGCCTGCGCGTGCGCGCGGCCACCGGCGGCAGCGGGCTCGGCGAAGGCGTCGCCGCGACGGCCGCCGACGGGCTCGTGCGGCTGCGCGTGGACGGCCTGGCCATCGATGCCGACAGTGCCATCACGGCAGGCACGAACCCGGCCTTCGGCGGGACCATCGACATCGCGACCCGCACCGCGGGCCGCAACATCGTGATCGGCGCCGACAATGCCGGCGCGCTGGCGCTCGGCCCCGGCACGCTCGGTCGCCTCTATGCCCAGGCCGTCGCGATCGGCGCGACCGGCGCGGGCGCGGGCACGCTGACGGTCGCCGGCCCGGCCACCAGCAACGCGGTCAACGAACTGGCGCTGCGCGGCGCCTCGATCGGGATCGACGGCGCGCTCTCCATGTTCGGCAGCGGGCGCCTCAGCCTGACGGCCGCGACGGGGGACATCGCGCAATCCGCCGGCGGCTCGATCTCCGCGCCGAACCTCGTCGCGACGGCGACGCTCGGCGATGTGCGGCTCGATGTCGCGGGCGCGGCGAACGGCATCGCAGGGACGGTCGCGGGCAGCGCGGGCGGCGGCGACTTCGCCTTCCGCAACACGGGCAATGTCAGCGTCGCGGCACCCGGCATCACGGCGACGGGCGGCACCGTCACGCTCGTCTCGACCGGCGGCGGCGTCAGCCAGGGGGCCGGGGCGCCGATCACGACCGGTACGCTGATCGCGAACGCGCCCGGGACCGTGACGCTCGACCTCGGCACGAACGCGGTCGCCGCGCTCGGCGCGGGCTCCGCGGGCGGGGCGGGCTTCACCCTGCGCAGCAACCGCACGCTGACGGTGAACGGCGTCGCCTCCTCCGGCGGGGCGATCACGCTCGAATCGACCGGGCAGATGACGCTGGCCGGCGATGTCTCCGCACCCACCGGCCGCGTGCTGCTGCGCACCGGCGCGGGCTTCGACACGCCGGGCGCGGGCGGCATCACCCAGACCGGCGGCATCATCACCGCGGCCGGGCTCGCGGCCTCGGCGGGCGGGACCATCGCGCTGACCGGCGCGAACCAGATCGCTTGGCTCGACCCGGGGGCGGATGCGGCGGGGACGGCGAGCACGCGCTCCATCGTCAGCGGGGCCGACTTCACGCTCAGCAACGCGCGCGCCGACATCCCCTTCTTCTTCGGCAGCATTCCCGGCCTCATCGTCGGCGCGCCCGTCGCGGTCGGCACGGGCGGGACCATCGCGCTGCTGACCAACGGGCTCGGCATCAACTTCGCGGGCACCGCCTTCCTCGCCCCGGGCGGCACGGTGCGCTTCGCGCCCTTCACGGACGGACGCTCGATCAACATCGGCGGCGCCGCGGCCGGCGCGACGAACATCTCCACCGGCACCTTGCAGCAGGTCTCGGCCGGGCGGCTCGTCATCGGCGGCACGACCGGCCAGGGCGGGACGAGCGGCGACATCGTCTTCAGCGCCCCCGTCTCGCTGCCCGGCGTGACCACGCTGGAACTGCAGAGCGGCGGCGCGATCGCGGGCAACGCCCAGGCCATCACGGTCAGCCGCGTCAGCGCCTTCGCGACCGGCGACATCAGCCTCGGCGGCGTGGGCGGGTCGATCGGCGGCGTCGCGGCCGGCAGCGGGCGGCCGGAAGGCATCGCGACCGACGGGGCGGTGACCATCGTCGCCGGCGGGACCGGCACCTTCGCCGTCGATGCGGCGATCGAGGCGGGCGCCGGACGCACCATCGCCCTGCAGGCGGCGGATTTCGCGATCGGCGCGAATGTCGGCACCGCGGCCGGCACGCCGGGGCGCATCGAGCTCACCGGCACGCAGACGGTCAGCCTCGGCGGCACAGGCGCGCTCGGCGGCACCGCGCGGCTGGAAGCGGCGGAACTCGCCCGGCTCGACGCGGCCGGGGGTGCCATCCGCATCGCCGGCCCGGCGATCCGGCTCGACGGCACCTGGACGCTTGACCCGGCCGATGCCGCACGGCTCGAGATGCTGCTGCTGGCGGGCGGCGCGGGCAGCATCACGCAGTTCGGCGGTACGCTCTCGGCCGGGACGCTCGTCATCGATGCGCGCCAGGGCGCAGGCGTGGTGACGATCGACCGCGCCGGCAACGGCATCGGCACGCTCGATGCGCTGACCCTCGGCCCGCTCTCGGTCGCGACGGATGGCGCGCTCTCGGTCCAGCGCGCCAACGCGACCGCGGGCAACATCACGCTCAGCGGCGGCAGCATCACGCTCGCCGAGACGCCGGGCCTCGCGGTCCGCGCGCAGTCCGGCAACGTCGCCCTGACCGCGACGGCGGGGAACATCACGGGCACGACGCCCCTCGCCGCGGTCGCCGGCACCACGCTGACGGCCAGCGCCCTGGCGGGCGAGGTGCGCCTGTCCGGCGACAACACCGTCGGCACCTTCATCGCCACGGCGCGCGACGGCGTGCTGTTCCGCAACACCGGCGCGCTGACGGCCGGCGCGACGGGCGGCGGCGGCGCGGCGGTGGCCGGCGCCGTGGACATCCGCGCCACGGCGCTCACGCTCAACGACATTCGCGCAACCGGCACCGTCACGCTCGATGCCACGGCGGGCGACACCGTGATGGCCGGCATCCACGCCTATACGGAAGCGATGCTGCCGCCCGCGGCGGGAA
>NZ_JACADQ010000383.1 GCF_016106015.1 Neoroseomonas rubea | reverse complement strand
GAGCGCCGCGACCGCGCGGCGGTCGAGCTCGAGCGCGACCACCTCGGCCGCCGGCGTGGCGAGCAGCGCGCGCGTCAGGCCGCCTGGGCCGGGGCCGATTTCCAGCACGTGCCGGCCGGCAAGGTCGCCGGCGAGTCCGGCGATGCGCGCGCAGACTGCGGGGTCGAGCAGGAAATGCTGGCCGAGCGACTTCCGCGCATCGAGGCCGTGCTGCGCGACGGTCTCCCGCAGGCTCGGCAGGTCGGGCGTGGCCACCTCAGCCGCGGCGCGGCGGGGCCTGCCCGGCGGCCGGGGCGTCGCCGCCGCGGATCTCGATCTGCGCGCGCCGCTGGAGGTCACGCAGCACCTGGCGGGAGATCAGCTCGACGCGTTCGCGCAGCAGCCGCTCGCGGGCCTGCTCGGGCGTGACCTCGGCGATGTTGCGCGTCTCCCGCGCGCAGACGGCCATGATCATCACGCCGTCCGGGGTGATGATGGGCTGCGAGGGGCGGCCGATCGGCAGGTTGGTGAGCAGATCGCGCAGTTCCGGCGGATTGACGGTTTCCAGCCGGATCTGGCCCGGATCGGCGGGGCGGGGACCGCCGCGCGCGGCCGCCTCCACCGCGTCGCAGCCGCGCCCGGATTCGGAGATCTGCTGCGCGCGTTCCACCTGTCGGATCTGCTGCGCCGTGGGGGCGGCGGGGTTCAGCGCGCCCTCGAAGGGCAGGAAGGCCTGGCGCATCGTCAGCATCGTCGCCATGTCGCGGCCGGCGATGCGCTTCTGGCGCAACGTCACGATGACGAAGCCGCCCGCGACGCGGATCGGGCTGGAGATCGCTCCCTCGGGCATCTGCCGCACGATGGCGGCGACTTCCGGGTCGAGCCGCGCGGCATCGATCCATCCGAGGTCGCCGCCGAGCAGCGCGGTCTGCGCCTGACTGAACTGCGTCGCGACCATCGGGAACGGCGCGCCCTGGCGCAGACGGGAGATGATCTCGTCCGTGAAGCGCCGCACCTCCCCATCCTGGCCCGGGGTGTTCACGGGCAGGAAGATTTCGGACACGAGGAACTCGGGCTGGCCCTGGCGCGCGCGGGCGGCGGCGAGGAGCTCATTCACCTCGGCGTCGCCGATATTGGCCTGGGCGCCGAGCTGCGTGCGCAGCAGCCTGTTCCAGCCGACCTGCGCGCGGATCTGGTCATAGAGAACCCGCGGGTCGATGCCGGCGCGCTGAAGATTGGCGCGCAACCCGCCGGGCGGTAGGTTGTTGCGGCTTTCGATGTCGCCGACCGCATTGGCGATGTCCTGGTCGGTGACGGGGATTCGCCGCCGCGCGACTTCCTGGGTGCGCAGCCGCTCGTCGATCAGCAGGCGCAGGATCTGGTCGTTCGCGCGGCCGCCGACATCGCCGGTCATTCCGGCCGACAGTGCCAGCAGGCGACGGCGGCTCTCAACCTCGGCCAGCGTCACAACGTCGCCATTCACCACGGCGGCGACGCGGTTCACGCGCGCGCCCTGCGCCACGGCGTCGTCGGACAGCGGCAGGCCGCCGATCAGCAGCACGGCGAGGAACGCCGCCAGGCGACGGAGGGGGCGGGCGCGGTGCGGCGTCACATGTGTCATGGTGACCCTTTTCTATGCTCTGGGCACGGCGGCTGCCAGTCCGCCGTCAGATTGCACGGAAGCCGACATCGCCCACGGTCTTGAGGCCGATCCGGAACAGCAGGATCGTGCTGGCGGGATAGAGGTCGCTTGTGCCGGGAACTTCGGCGAAGCGCTTCAGGAATCGCGCCTCGAACAGGAAGCATTCATCCTCATAGGCGGCGGCGGCGGTCACGACGACGGGCCGTTCCTGTTCAAGATCATAGCGGCCGAAGGCGGAGACGCGCCAATTGCCGAAGCGCTGCGTGACGCCGAGCGCGACCTCGTCGCGTTCGCGCACGGGCGTCAGGTAGGGCACGGCCGGGGTGAACAGGTAGCCTGCGGTCAGCGTCGTCTGGCTCGTCAGGCTCACCGAGGCCGAAAGATCGAGGAAGCGAAGATCCCCACCATCCTGGGCGAAGCGGCCGCGGCCCATGAATTCGAGCCATGGCGTCGGCATCACGCGCGCCCGGCCGACCCAGTCCGAGGCCCGGTTCTCGAGCCCGCTGCCGGCGTAGAAGGGACCGCCGTCGCGCTGGACGCGATAGGAGGCGCCGGCGAGCCCTTCCAGCAGCCCGCCATTGGGGAAGTGCCAGGCGCCGCGCAGCGCGTAGTCGATGCGCGTGCCGCCTTCCTGCCGATCCCGACCGGTGAAGCGGTTGAGCGAGAAGAGATTCGCGTCGGTGTACTCGAAGTCGATGCTGTCCTCGTTCGGGATGCCGCTCTGCCGGCCGGTCAGGGGCCCGGTGACCATCTGCAGCCGGGGCTCGATCACCTGGTGGCCATATGCGCCGGCACGGCGGATGAAGGGCATGCGCCAGTCGAGCCCCGCCCGCACATTCGCCATCGTCGCCTGGCCCGCGTCGCGACCCGCGGCGAAGTTCGGCGCGTCGTTCAGGTCGGTGTAGTTGTACGCGGCGAGGTCAGACTGCGCGCGCAGCGTCCACAGGCCGCCCAGACGGTCCGTCGCCGGTAGCGCGTAGCCAAGACGCACCGCGGCGCGCTGCGTGTCGGTTCCACGGTCGCGGAAGGTGGCGAAGCTCCAGGTATCGACGGTGAAGGTGCCGCCGAGCGAATCGACCGGCGCTCGCCAGTCCCAATAGATGTTCGGGCCGACCACGGGGATGCGGCCATTGTCGTCCGTCTCGCGCAGGCCCTGGAAGGCGCGCGCGTCGATCCGCGCGTAGCTGTCCGCCCCCCAGAAGCCCTCGGTGAAGACGCTGCTGTCGAGCAGCCGCCGTGCGCCGTAGCGGTAGACGCGGAGGTAATCCTCCGAAGATGCGCGGTTCAGGTTGAAGCCGGCGCGCCATGTCTCGTCGATCGCGAAGCGCCCGCGGGAGAAGATGTGCCCGGCCCAGCCTTCCTGCGTGTTGGAGCTGCCGTCGAGATACCCGATCGAGCCTTCGGCCTCGATTTCGCCGAAGTTGAAGCGGCGGCGGTATTCGAGCCCGAGATTGGGCGCGGCGCTGGTGGCGATCTGCGGCCGCAGCACGAGTTCCTGGCTCTCGTC
Organism: Neoroseomonas rubea; assembly: GCF_016106015.1. Classification (GTDB taxonomy): domain Bacteria; phylum Pseudomonadota; class Alphaproteobacteria; order Acetobacterales; family Acetobacteraceae; genus Neoroseomonas; species Neoroseomonas rubea. The sequence continues at coordinate 702 of NZ_JACADQ010000383.1, read as the reverse complement.
GATCGCCCAGTAGTAGGGCACTTCCGCGAAGGCCCCGAGGAAGTTGGTGATGCCGAAGGTGGGGCTGAGGAAGCCCGACTGGCGCGGCACGGATCCGGCCGGGTGCTGGAGATAGGGCGTCCAGAACAGTGGCACGCCGCCGAATTCCACCACCGCGTCGCGGTAGCGTGCCTGGCGGGCGGCATTGTCGATCGTGGCGGTGCGTGCCCGCAGCTGCCAGATGGGCGGTGCGAGCGGGTCCCGCTCGCAAGGGTCGCAGGCCGAATAGACGACGCGCGACAGGTCGAAGAAGTTGCCGTCCGTGCGCCGCGCGCCGGCGGCCGCCACGCGTCCGTTCTGCGCGAGCAGGCCGCGCAGCCCTTCGAGCACGCCGTCGCGGAACTGGTTCTGCAGCACGACGGATTCGGCAAAGACGACCTGCCCGTCCGCCTCGATCAGCTGGACATTACCGCGTGCGGTCGCGACGCCGGTGTTGCGGTCGTAGGTGAATTCATCGGCGCGTAGGACGCGGTTGCCCTGCCAGGCCTCGACCCTGCCGCGCGCGACGACGAGCGCGCGGTTCTGGTCATATTCGACCTCCTCCGCCGTGAAGGTGACGGGGTCGTTCTCGCCGGGGCGCGCGGCGGCGGGCGGCGGGGCGGCGGGCGCGCCCTGGCCTGGCATGACGGGTGCGATCGCGACCGGCGCGGCGATGGGCGGCTG
>NZ_JACADQ010000382.1 GCF_016106015.1 Neoroseomonas rubea | reverse complement strand
AGGAGTCCAGACCTGTGCTCTCCCGATCTGATCCAGGCAGCGCCGCCCGCCCCCTGAGCTTCCGGCCCGCGCACAACCCGTCACGGGCGCGCGGGCCGCGCCACGCCCGGCCCCGCGCGGCCAACCGGGCGACGGCGCATCCCCCGCAAACCGCATGAAAGGACACCCGCATGTCGGGCACGATCGAGAGCGCCTTCGTCAAGCAGTTCGAGGCCGAGGTCGCCGAGGCCTATCAGCGCCAGGGCAGCAAGCTGCGTCCCACGGTGCGCAGCAAGTCCAACGTGAAGGGCGCGAGCACGCTCTTCCCCCGCGTCGGCAAGGGCGTTGCCGCATCCAAGGCGCGCAACGGCGCGGTGCCGGTGATGAACCTCACCTACGCCAATGCCGAATGCTTCCTGCAGGACTACTACGCCGGCGAGTGGATCGACCGGCTGGACGAGATCAAGACCAGCATCGACGAGCGCACCGTCATCGCCAATGCCGGCGCCTATGCGCTGGGCCGCAAGACGGATGAGCTGATCATCGCCGCCCTCGATACCGCGACGGCCGAGGCGACCGGCACCGGCGTCGGCCTGACGGATGCGGATGGTCTGACCAAGCAGAAGGTGCTGATGGCCTTCGAGATGCTGGGCGCGGCCGATGTGCCGGACGATGGCCAGCGCTTCGCCGTGGTTGGCTGGAAGCAGTGGAGCGAGCTGCTGCAGATCGAGGAATTCGCCAAGTCCGACTATGTCGGCGAGGACGCACTGCCCTGGAAGGGCACGCAGGCCAAGCGTTGGCTCGGCGCGCTGTGGATGCCGCATTCCGGCCTGACCAAGGCGGGCACGCTGCGCTACTGCTACTTCTACCATCGCACCGCGGTCGGCCACGCGGTGGCGAGCGAGGTGGTGACGGACATCACCTGGCATGGCGACCGCGCGGCGCATTTCGTGAACAACATGATGTCGCAGGGGGCGGTGATGATCGACCCGACCGGCGTCGTGCGGATGCGCGCGAAGGAATGATGAAGGTCGGGGGAGGGTGAACCTCCCCCGAACCCCCTCCCTTTTCTGTCTGCTGGAGACTGATCTCCAAGGTCACAAAGAAGGTTGAGGGGGGTTCGGGAGGAGAAGTTCTCTTCTCCCCCCGCCCTTTTCCCCACATCACGAGGAGTCCCCCCGATGGCGCTTTCCGCCCTCGCGCTCTGCTCGCGCGCGCTTTTGCGCATCGGCGCCCAGCCCATCGCCTCGCTCGAGGAAGGCACCGCCGAGGCGGAGGTCGCGGCCAATCTCTATCCCGGCCTTCGCGACGCGCTGCTGTCCGCCCATCCCTGGTCCTTCGCGACCACGCAGGCCGCGCTGCCGCGGCTTGCCGCCGTACCCCGCGCGGACTTCGCCCATGCGTTTCAACTGCCGACCGGATTCCTCCGCGCGCTGTCGGCCGGCGCGGGTGGCCGCGCGCGCGGCCTGGTCTACTGCATCCAGGAGGATCGGCTCTTCACGGATGCCGACGCCGTCGCGCTGACCTACGTGTTCCGTCCGGATGAGAGCGCCTTCCCGCCCTTCTTCGCCGCTGCGCTTGTCGCGCGGCTGGCCGCCGAATTCTGCATCCCGCTGACCGAGAACACGTCCCGCGCCGAGATCCTGTTTCGCCAGGCGGAGAGCGAGCTGCGCGGTGCGCGCCAGATCGACAGCCAGCAGGCGAGCCCGCGCGCGATCGAGGGTTTCCCGCTCATCGACGTGCGGGGCTGACCCATGCCCGCCGTCAAGCGTGCCAAGACGAGCTTCGCCGCGGGGGAACTCGCGCCCGAACTGCTCGGCCGCGGCGACCTGCGCGCCTTCGAGAACGGTGCGCGGCGCCTGCGCAACGTCTTCCTGCAGCCGACCGGCGGCGTCACGCGCCGGCCCGGGCTGCGCCATGTCGCGGTGCTGCCGGGCGCCGCACGGCTGATCCCCTTCGAGTTCAACACCGAGCAGACCTATCTCATGGTGTTGACCGACGGCGCGCTGCGCGTCTTCCAGGGCGATGCGGTGGTGGCGACGCTCGCCGGCCCCTGGAGCGCGGCGATGCTGCCGCAGATGGGCTTCACGCAGAGTGCCGACACACTGCTGCTGGTGCATCCGGAGATGCCGCCGCAGCGCATCACGCGCACCAATGGCGGCTGGACGATCGCGCCCTGGGCCTTCGTCCGCAAACCCTTCTTCCGCTTCGCGCCCCTCGAGGTGACGCTGGCGGCGAGTGCAACGACAGGGACTGTGACGCTGACGGCAAGCGCGCCGGTCTTTCTCGCCGCGCATGCCGATACGCGGCTGCGCATCGGCGGAAAGCGTGTGCGGATTCTCTCCGTCGCCTCGCCCACCCAGTCGAGTGCCACGGTGGAGGACACGCTCTCCGGGACCGCGCCGACCACGGATTGGGACGAGGCCGCGATCGGCCCCGCGCGCGGCTGGCCCGTGACCTGCTGCTTCCACCAGGAGAGGCTCGTCATCGGCGGCACGCGCGACCTGCCGAACCGGCTGATGCTCTCCCGCACCGGCGACCTGTTCGACTTCGATGCGGGTACGGGCCTGGATGACGAGGCGATCGCCTTCGGCCTCGTCTCGGACCAGGTGAACGCGATCCGCGGCGTCTTCTCCGGGCGGCATTTGCAGGTCTTCACCTCGGGTGCCGAGTGGATGGTGCGCGGGGATCCGCTGACGCCGTCCTCGATCCAGCTCGACCGGCAGACGCGCGTGGGCTCGCCGGTCGATCGCCTCGTGCAGCCGGTGGACGTGGATGGCGCGACGGTGTTCGTCGCGCGCGGCGGCCAGGGCGTGCACGAATTCGCCTATGCGGAGGTGGGGGAGGCCTACCAGGCCAACGACCTCGCCATCCTCGCTCGGCATATCGTGAACGCGCCGGTCTCCATGGCGTACGATCAGCGGCTGCGGCTGCTGCACCTGGTGATGGCCGATGGCGGCCTCGGCACGCTGACCCTCTATCGCGCCGAGCAGGTGACCGCCTGGACGCGGCAGGAGACGGCCGGCGCCTTCCGCGCCGTGGCGGAAAGCGAGGGCACCGTCTGGGTCGTGACGGAGCGCGCCGGCGCCTTCGCGCTGGAGCGCTTCGAGCCCGGCCTCGGGCTGGATGCCGCGCTGAGCGGAACGGCGGCCGCGTCGCAGGATGTGTGGAGCGGCCTCGCGCACCTCGAAGGCCAGGATGTCGCGCTGCTCGCCGATGGCGCGCCGCGCGCGCCACTGGTCGTCGCGGGCGGGGCGATCACGCTCGACCCGCCGGCGATGCGCGTCCAGGCGGGCCTTGCCTTCCGGCATGAGGTCGAGCCGCTGCCGCATGACGTCATCGCCGCGGGCGGCGTGGCGAGCGGCCCCTTGCGGCTGGTCGCCGTCACCTTCCGCCTCCTGGAGACGGCGGCGCTCGAGGTCGATCTCGGCCGTGGCACGCAACCCGTGCCGTTCCGGCGGCTCGACTCGGCGCTGCTCGACGCGCCGCCCGCGCCCTTCACCGGCGACGTCACGCTGCGCGGCCTCGGCTGGCGGCGCGACCGGCTGCGCCCGCTCTGGCGCATCGAGGGCGCGGTGCCGCTGCCCATGACGCTGCTTTCCGTCACCACCGAGACGAGGATGACCGACTGATGGCCCAGCTTGCATCGCTCGCCGCCCTCGCCGGCGCGGGCATCAGCGCCTATGGCCAGGTGCGCCAGGCGCAGCAGCAGCGCGCGTCGTCCCGCGCGCAGGCGGACAACCTCCGCGCGCAGCAGGTCGCGCAGGATGCGCAGGCGACGGTCCAGGCCGCGGCGCGGGAACGCGAACGCGCCCAGGCGTTGGCGCGCACCATCGCCTCCGTGCGCGCGCGGCTCGCCGCGGGTGGCGTGGCACCGGACGAAGGG
>NZ_JACADQ010000381.1 GCF_016106015.1 Neoroseomonas rubea | reverse complement strand
AACCCCTCCACGGCGACGGGCTCGGCCAAGGACGCCGCCAGGGCCGCGATGCCCGGCCGCAGCATCGCCAGCGCTTCGTCCATCGGCTGCGCGGGGGCGGCGAGCAGTTCCTGCGCCGCCGCTTCCTGCAGCCGGCGCAGGGCGAGTTGGGCGGTCAGCCGCGCCTCGGCCGGCGCGGGCGCGGCATCCAGCGCATCGAAGGCCGCTTCCAGGCCGAAGGCCTCGCTGGCGAGCAGGGCCGCGCGGCAGGCGGCGACCGGGTCGGCCTCCATCGTCAGCCGCGCCAGCGCCGCGCAGCCCAACCGGTTCGCGACGGCATTCGTGACGATGGTCGCGACCAGTTCGCGCCGTAGCCGGTGGCGTTCGATGAAGCGTGCCTGGTCGCGGCGCAGCGGTTCCGGGAAATAGGCCATCAGCGCCGGCAGCAGGGCGGGCTCGTCGGGCAGGTCTGACTCCGCCAGCGCATCGGTCAGCCACAACTTGGCGAAGGGCAGCAGCGCCGCGAGCTCCGGCCGCGTCAGCGCCTCCCCTGCGCCGATGCGGCGCGCCATCGCCGCCGCATCCGGTAGCCCGGCCACCGCGCGGTCGAGCAGGCCCTGCCGCTCCAGCCTTTCCATCAGCGCGGCCTGGGCGGACAGGGCTTCCGCACCCGCCATCTGTTCCAGCGTCACGGCGAGTGACTGCAGGTCGTTGTCCCGCAGCACCAGGCCCGCGACCTCATCCGTCATGGCGCGCAGCAATTCATCGCGCGCGCGGCGCGTCATCACGCCCTCGGCCTCGGCATCCGCGAGCAGGATCTTGATGTTCACCTCGTGGTCGGAGGTGCTGACGCCCGCCGAATTGTCCAGCGCGTCGGTGTTGATGCGGATGCCCTGGCGCGCCGCCTCGATCCGCCCGGCCTGCGTCACGCCGAGATTGGCACCTTCGCCGACCACGCGGGCACGGATCTCCCGCCCGTCGATGCGGATCGGGTCGTTGGCGCGGTCCCCCGCATCGGCCTGGGATTCCGTGCTCGCCTTCACATAGGTGCCGATGCCGCCGAAATAGAGCAGGTCCACCTCCATGCGCAGGATGGCGCGCATGATCTCGGCGGGTTCGGCGCGGTCCGCCGCGATGCCGAGCATCGCCCGCGCCTGCGGGGACAGCGGCAGCGTCTTGGCGTTGCGCGGGAAGACGCCGCCACCTTCGCTGATCAGCCGCGCCTCATAGTCGGCCCAGGAGGACCGCGGCAGCCGGAACAGCCGCTCCCGCTCCGCGTAGGAGGTGGCCGGGTCGGGATCGGGGTCGAGGAAGATGTGGCGGTGGTCGAAGGCCGCGCGCAGCCGCGATTGCTTCGAGACGAGCAGTCCGTTGCCGAACACGTCGCCCGACATGTCGCCAACGCCCACCATGTCGAAGGGCGCGTCCTGCACCGACCGGCCGAGCACTTCCCTGAAATGCCGGTCGATCATCACCCAGGCGCCGCGCGCGGTGATGCCCATGCCCTTGTGGTCGTAGCCGGCCGACCCGCCGGAGGCGAACGCGTCGCCCAGCCAGAAGCCGTATTCCGCCGACAGCCCGTTGGCGATGTCGCTGAAGGTCGCCGTGCCCTTGTCCGCGGCCGCGACGATGTAGGGATCATCCCCGTCGCGGCGAATGATGTCGGGCGGCGTGATCACCTCCGTGCCGCGATAGTTGTCGGCAAGGTCGAGCATGCCGCGCACGAGCACGCGGTAGCAGGCGATGCCCTCGGCCTGGAACGCTTCGCGGTCACTCGCCGGCGGCGGGTGCTTCAGCACGAAGCCGCCCTTCGCACCGGTCGGCACGATGATGACGTTCTTGAGAATCTGCGCCTTCATCAGCCCGAGGATCTCGGTGCGGAAATCCTCCCGCCGGTCGGACCAGCGGATCCCCCCCCGCGCGACCGGCCCGCCGCGCAGGTGGCAGCCTTCCATGCGCGGGGAATGGACGAAGATCTCCCTCCAGGGCCGCGGCGCGGGCATCTCCCCCGCCCGCGCGCTGTCCAGCTTGAAGGCGATGTAGTCCTTCCCCTGGAAGTAGTTCGTCCGCAGCATCGCATCGAGCAGCGTGCGCAGGCGCGAGAGGATGCGGTCCTCGTCCGGGTTCTCCACCGCGTCGAGCAGCATGGCCCAGGCGGCGAGGAGCTTCTCCTCCCCACGGTCCGGCGCATCGGGGTCGAAGCGGGCGCGGAAGATCGCGACCAGCAGCGCGGCGGCTTCGGGATGCGCGGCGAGTGCGGCCTCCACGCTGGCCTGGGCGAAGGGCAGGCCTACCTGCTTGAGCCAGCGGAACATGGCACGCAGCAGCCAGGCTTCCCGCCAGGTCAGCCCCGCGCGCAGCACGAGGCGGTTGAAGCCGTCGGCCTCCGCCTGCCCGTCGAGCAGCGCCCCCAGCGCGCCGAGGATCTCGTCGAACCGGTCATCCGGGCAGTCCGCGCCGGCTTCCAGGCGATAGACATGCAGCACAACCTCCGGTCCGCCGGCGGGCGAGAGGTGGTGCGGCTGTTCCTCGATGGCGCGCAGATCGAGGCTTTCGAACAGCGGCAGCGCATCGGCCAGCGGCAACGGCCCACCGGGATTGGCCAGCCGTAGCGTCAGCAGCCGCGGCCCGTCGCCGGCCGCGCGCGTCAGGTCCGCGCGCGGCCGTCCCGCGGCGATCGCGCGCTCGGCCAGCCAGAGATCGGCCACGCCCTGCGCGGCCGTTGCACTCTCCCGATAGGCGGCGGGAAAGGCATCCCGCCAGCGTGCCAGGTGCCGCGCCGCCTCCGCTTCGCCATGCGCGGCGGAGAGCGACTCGGACAGCCTCTCCCCGAAGCCGCGCGCTGCCTGGGCGAGCGCCGCTTCCAGCGCGCGCTCATCGACCGCCGGCACCGCCCCGGGCGTGGTCGCGACGATGTAGTGCACGCGCGCCAGCGGCGCGTCGCCGAGCGCGATGTAGAAGGCGGAGAGCCGCCCGCCGAAGGCGCGCGCCACCATCTGCCCGGCGCGCTCGCGCAGCCTTGTGTCGAAGGTGTCCCGCGGCAGCCAGGCGATGGCGGAGACGAAGCGCTCGAAGGGGTCGCGGCGGATCATCAGCGCTGCGCGCGGCCGGATCGTCAGGTCGAGCGCGCGGCGCGCGCCGGACAGGATCTCGGCCTCCGGCGCCTGGAACAGCTCGTCGCGCGGCCAGGTGTCGAGGATGTTGCGCAGCGCGCGCCCGTCATGGCTGTCCGCCTCGACGCCCGCCATGGCGAGGATGCTCTCGCACTTCCGCCGCAGGAAGGGGATGGAGCGCGGGTTGCGGTTGTAGGCGGAGGCCGCGAACAGGCCGAGGAAGATCCGCCCGCCGACGACGCGCCCGGCGGTGTCGAAGATGCGCGTCGCGACCACGTCCGCATGCTGCGGGCGATGCACGGTCGACCGCATGTTCGCCTTGGCGACGGTCAGCGGCATCGGCGCGGACAGCGCCGCGCGCACCGCCGCCGGCACGGCGGACAGGTCCCGCAGCGCGTCGAAGACCGGGATGGCGGGGTCGGCGAGGAGGCCGAGATTCTCCTCCCCCACCATCTCGATCGCCGCGCCCTCGGCCGCGCCGAAGCGGCGATGGCCGAGCAGGACGAAATTGTCCTCCGCGAGCCAGCGGAGGAAGGCGGCCGCTTCCTCCCCCTCGGCGCCGTCGCCGGCCGTGACTTCCGCCTCGGCGGCGCGCAGCAGGGCGAGCATGGCGGGAAAGGCGCCGGTCGCGGCGCGCACATCGGCCATGGCGCGGGCGAGCGCGGCCTCCAGCGCCTCGAGCCCCTCCGGCGCGCGGCTGCCCATGCCGGACAGCACCGGCACGGCGGGGCCGAGCGTGACGCGCATCATGCTCTCCCGCGCCGGCGCGCCGGGGTCCA
>NZ_JACADQ010000380.1 GCF_016106015.1 Neoroseomonas rubea | reverse complement strand
ACATGCTCTTCCGATTTCTCGGGCAGATAGGACCAGACGCCGCCCATCCGATAGGGCTCGCCCAGGAGGTAGCGTGGCCCCGCCCCCGCCGCCCGGGCCGCCGCGCCGCCCCAGGCGGGCTCGCGCAACCCGGGCTTTCACCGCGTCAAGGTTGGCGAGATCGAGGTCACCGCCCTGCTCGACGGCGCCATGGGCGGGGGCGGGGAGCAGTTCATCCCGCGCTTCTTCCCCGACGCGACGCTCGAGAGCATCGCGGCGCTGCGCGAACGCGCCTGGTTCATGCCGAACGGCCTGCACCAGCCGGTCGGCGCCTATGTGGTCAACAACGGCCGCAACCTGTTCATGGTCGATTGCGGCGGGCATTCCTCCTTCATCCCGACCACGGGCCGCACGCTCGATGCGCTGCGCGCCTCGGGCTACCAGCCGGAACAGGTCGACACCGTCCTGCTGACGCATATCCACCCGGAGCACGCGCTCGGCCTGTCCTATGACGGGACGACGCGGAACTTCCCGAATGCCGAGGTCGTCGTCTCCGCGGTCGACCACGCCTTCTGGACCGACCCGGCGCAGGAATCGCGCGTGCCCCAGGGGCAGCGCTTCATCGAGGCGGCACGCCGCGCCATCCGCCCCTATGCCGGGCGCATCCGCACCTTCGATTTGGCGCGGGAGGTGGAGGTGCTGCCAGGCGTGTTCAGCGTGCCCGCGCCCGGCCACACGCCGGGGCATGTCTCCTTCCGCTTCTCCTCGGGCAGCGAGACGATGCTGATCTGGGGCGACATCGCACACCAGACCGTCATCCAACTCGCCCGGCCGCAATGGCGCGTGGGCGTCGACGTCGACCAGGCGATGGGGGTCGAGAGCCGCGTGCGGACGCTGACGATGCTCGCCGCGGAACGCATCCAGGTGGGGGGCGTGCACGTGCCCTGGCCGGGATTCGGGCGGGTGGTGCCGGATGGGGAGGGGTTCGCCTGGGTGCAGCGGCCGTTCCAGATCTAGGCCGCGCGACGGAGAGGGGCGCCGCCCCTCTCCGGACCTCACCCCGCCAAAGGCCTAAAGGCCTTTGGAAACCAGGAGATGGGGTCGCCCTCTTGGACGGTGGCGCGCTTCCGCGCAGTCTCCGCACATGTCCATCACCTTCCCCGCCGCCGATCCCTTCCCCTGGCCCAAGGCCGCGCCCGCCGCGCTCGGCTTCGATGCCGCGCGCCTGGACGAGGCCGTCGCCTTCGCCGCGGCGCACGAAACGCCCTGGCCGCGCGACCTCGCCGGCCATATCGGCCGCGGCGGGTTCGAGCCGCCGCCGGACAACGAGGTGCTCGGGCCCCTCTGGCCCCGCGGCGGGCCCTGCGGCCTGGTCACCCGCCACGGCGTGCTGGTGGCGCGCTGGGGCGATACGCGGGAAGTCAGCCAGACCTTCTCGGTGGCGAAATCCTACCTCTCGATGCTCGCCGGCATCGCGGTGGCGGACGGGCTGATCCCCGACATCGATCGGCCGGTGCGCGAGACCGTGGACGATGGCGGCTTCGACACGCCGCAGAACGCACCCGTCACCTGGCGGCATCTGCTGACCAACACCTCCGAATGGGAAGGCGAACTCTTCGGCAAGGCGGATGCGATCGACCGCGGCCGCAACCTCGGCGTGGAAGGGCAGGGGAAGAAAGGCAGCCGCGCGCTCGCCGCCCCGGGCACGCATTGGGAATACAACGATGTGCGGGTGAACCGGCTGTCGCTCGCGCTGCTGCGCCGCTTCCAGCGCCCGCTGCCGGAGGTGTTTGCCGAGCGCGTGCTGGCACCCATCGGCGCGTCGCGCGACTGGCGCTGGGATGGCTACCGCACGTCGTGGGTCACGCTCGAGGACGGCCGGCGCGTGCAGTCGGTGCCTGGCGGCACGCATTGGGGCGGCGGAATGTCGATCCATGCCGAGGACCAGGCGCGCGTCGGGCTGCTGGCCCTCGCCCGCGGCGCCTGGGCGGGCACGCGGCTGATCCCGGAGGAATGGTTCGCGCTGTCCACCCAGCCCTGTCCGCTCAATGCGCAATACGGCTTCCTCTGGTGGCTGAACGCGGATGGCACGCGCTTCCCCTCCGCCGCGCGGGACGCCTTCTTTGCCTCCGGCGCCGGCGGGAACCTGACGTGGGTCGATCCTTCCTCGGGCATCGTCGCGGTGCTGCGCTGGACCGACCCGGCGGCGATGGATGGCTTCGTCGGGCGCGTGCGCGCGGCCATCGCCGGCTGAACCAACGCGCGGCGACGGCGCCAGTTGTGCGCGCCGCCGGCGCGACGGTTGCGTGCGCCGCGGCTGCGGGGCATCCATCCGTCAGGGCAGGGAGCGGCACGCATGCAGATCGGGATCGTCGGGCTGGGACGGATGGGTGCCAACATCGCGCGCCGCCTGATGCGCGCCGGGCATTCCTGCGTGGTGTGGGACCGCGACCCGGCCGCCGTCGCCGCCGTCATGGCCGATGCCGCGGTGGGTGCGGCCGACCTCGCCGCACTGGTCGGCCACCTCGCGGCGCCGCGCGCCGTCTGGGTCATGCTGCCGCATGGCGATCCGACGGAGCAGGCGATCGCGGCGCTCGGCGAGTTGCTCTCGCCCGGCGATGTCGCGATCGATGGCGGCAACACGCAGTGGAAGGACGATGTGCGCCGCGCGGCCGCGCTCGGCGCGCGGGGCATCGACTATCTCGACATCGGCACCTCGGGCGGCGTCTGGGGGCTCGAGCGTGGCTATTGCCTGATGATCGGCGGCAAGCCGGACCCCGTCGCGCGGCTCGCGCCGATCTTCGACGCGCTGGCGCCGGGGCGGGGCGAGATTCCCGCCACGCCGCGCCGCGAAGGCCGCGCGCCGAATGTCGAGCAGGGCTGGCTGCATTGCGGCGGCCATGGCGCCGGGCATCTGGTCAAGATGGTCCATAACGGCATCGAGTACGGGATGATGCAGGCGCTGGCCGAAGGGCTCGACCTGCTGCGCGCCGCGGATAGTCCCGACTTGCCCGAGGACCATCGCATCACGGTCGACGTCGCCGATGTCGCCGAGGTCTGGCGGCGGGGGTCGGTCATCACGTCGTGGCTGCTCGACCTGACCGCGACGGCGCTGGCCGAGGACCCGGCACTTGAAAAATACGCAGGCCGCGTGGGCGATTCCGGCGAAGGTCGCTGGACGGTGCAGCAGGCCGTCGAGACCGGTGTGGCCGCCCCGGTGCTGACCGCGGCCCTGTTTGCCCGCTTCGCGACGCGCGACGATGCGCGCTTCGGCGCGCGCGCGCTCTCGGCCATGCGCGCGGGCTTCGGCGGGCATCTGGAGCCCAAGAAGGGATGATCGCGGCCATCGTGCTGATGGGTGTGTCGGGCAGCGGCAAGTCCACCGTCGGCGCGCTGCTCGCAGCCCGCCTCGGCTGGCCCTTCGAGGACGGGGATTCCTTCCACCCGCCCGAGAATGTGGAGAAGATGCGCGCCGGCACGCCGCTGACGGATGAGGATCGGTGGCCCTGGCTCGCCGCGCTCGCCGCGCGCATCGACGCGGCGCGCCAGGGCGGCACGGGCGTGGTGCTCGCCTGTTCCGCGCTGAAACGCGCCTATCGCGACCGGCTGCGCGACGGGCATGGGGATGTGCGCTTCCTGCACCTGACGGGCGACCCGTCGCTGATCATGGCCCGCCAGGCGGCGCGGCAGGGCCACTACATGCCGGCGAGCCTGATCGCGAGCCAGTTCGCCGCGCTCGAATTGCCGGAGACGGAGGCGGATGTGATCGACCTCGACGTCGATCCGCCGCCGGAGGAGATCGCGGCGAAGGGCTTCGCCGCGCTGCGCCGGCGCGGCGACGTGGCGTGAGCGGCGCGGCGCGGCGCCCTGCCGGCGGCCGG
>NZ_JACADQ010000038.1 GCF_016106015.1 Neoroseomonas rubea | reverse complement strand
ACCTTCTTTGTCACCTGGGAACCGACCCTCGAAATCAGTTCCCAAACGGCAAGGAAGGGAGGGGGTTTGGGGGAGGTTCACCCTCCCCCAACCTTCCCCTCGATCGCATCCCAGATCGCACGTTCCAGATGCACTCCGTCGAAGCGCGCGATCTCCTGCAGCCCGGTGGGCGAAGTGACGTTGATCTCGGTCAGGAAGCCGCCGATCACGTCGATGCCCACGAAGATCATCCCGCGGTTCTTGAGTTCGGGCCCGATCGCCGCGCAGATCTCGCGCTCGCGTTCCGTCAGCGTCGTGGGTTCCGGTCGGCCGCCGACATGCATGTTGGACCGCGCCTCCCCGGCCGCGGGCACGCGGTTGATCGCCCCCATCGCGACGCCATCGACGAGGATGATGCGCTTGTCGCCCTCCCGCACCGCGGGGACGTATTTCTGGATCATCAGCGGCTCGCGAGACCGTTCGGTGAACATCTCCACCAGCGAGTTCATGTTCGGATCGTCCGGGCGGAGGTGGAACACGCCCGCGCCGCCATTGCCGAACAGCGGCTTGATGATGATGTCACCGTGCTCGCTGCGGAACTGGGCGATGCGCCGCCGGTCGGCGGTGACCATCGTGATGGGCATCAGCTCGGGGAAATGCGTGACGAACAGCTTCTCCGGCGCGTTGCGGACCTGGGCCGGATCGTTCACCACGAGCGTGCGCGGATGGATGTGCTCGAGGATGTGCGTGGCCGTGATGTAGGCCATGTCGAAGGGCGGGTCCTGGCGCATCAGCACCACGTCGGCGCCCTCGCCGAGGTCGAGCGCCTCCTCCGCGCCCAGGGTGAAGTGGCGGCCATGCTCGCGGCGCACCTCGATCGGCTTCGCCCAGGCGGTGACGCGCCCGCCGCGCAGCGCGAGGTCGCGCACATGGTAGTGCCAGAGGCGATGGCCGCGGGCCTGCGCCTCGAGCATGAGCGCGAAGGTGGAATCGCCGTCGATGTTGATGGATTCGATCGGGTCCATCTGGACCGCGACGCGAAGGCTCCGGGACATGGGTCTTCCTCGTCCTGCTTGGATGCCGTGGTGCCATTGCCGGCGCGATTGCGCCAGGGGCGGCGGGCGGGGGCGCGATATTCGTTGATCGCGCGCACAGTTTTCTTCAGGTCTGGCGGCGCCGCGGACGTGCCGTCGCCATGGCCGGGGCTGGGGACGGGCTGGCCGCTCGGCCGGCGCCGCCGGTCTCGAAGCGATAGGGCGCGGCCCCTTCCACGGACGGGTCCAGCACCAGCCGGTGCTCGAGCGGCGGGAAGGCGCGGGAGCGGCATTCGGCGCGGTCGCAGAGGCGGCACGAAAGTCCGATCCCGACCGCCGCGGCATCGAGGTCGAGCCCATCGGCATAGACCAGGTCCGGCGCGCGAGAGATGTCGCAGCCCATCGCCACCACATGCACCGGGGGCGGTTCCCCCCAATGCGCCGCCGGCCCCTGCACGGTGCGCGCGACCGTGAGGAAGGTCGCGCCATCAGGCAGGCGCGCCACCTGAACGCGGATTCGGCCCGGCGTGGCGAAGGCCTCGTGCACCACCCAGCGCGGGCAGGATCCGCCGAATCGGGCGAAGGGGAAACCGGCGGCCGAGAAGCGTTTGCCGACATTGCCCGCCGGATCGACGCGCAGGAAGAAGAAGGGCACGCCGCGCGCGCCCTCCCGCTGCAGGGTGGAGAGTCGCTGTGCAGCCTGCTCGAAGGACACGCCGAAGCGCGCCGCCAGCGCCTCGATGTCGTGGCGCAGGTCGCGTGCTGCGGCGAGGTAGGGCGCGTAGGGCATGAGCAGCGCACCGGCGGCGTAGTTCAGCAGGCCGATGCGCATCATCTGCGCCGCTTCCGGCGTGGAGGGTTCCGCGCCGGCCATCGCCGCTTCCACCGCCTCCCGCGCCTCCAGCAGCATCAGGGTGAAGGCCATCTGGAAGCCACGGGATTCGCGCGGCAGGGATTCCGACAGATGCAGCATGCGCGCCGCGGCGTCGTGCCGGCGCATCGCGCCCTCCAGAGGGCCGACCGCGACCGTCAGCCCGTGTTCGCGGCGCAGCCTTTCGGCGATGGCGTGGTTCATCTCGGCCGGGCGCGCGCCGAGTTCGCGCCCGATCGATTCCGCCGCTTGTTCGAGTGTCGCGAAGTGGTTCGCGCGGTCGTGGAAGAAGTCGCGCGTCTCCTCCGTCGGCAGCAGGATGCGCCGGCCGGTGGGCAGGGCGAGCCCCGAGGAATCCTCCCGCGCCACGCGCCAGGCGCGATAGAGCGCGAGCATGGCGCGCGCCGCGTTGGGCGCGGAGGCGGCGAGGGTCGCGACCTCCTGCTCCGGGATCTCCTCGAGCCCCAGCATCGGGTCCGACAGCACTTCGCGCAGCCCGGATTCCAGCTGCCGCTCCGCGCTGCCCGAGAGCACCGCGAGCTCGACGCCGAGTGTTTCCGTCAGCTTGATCAGCAGGCTCGCCGTGACCGCGCGCTGATCGTGTTCGATCAGGTTGAGGTAGGAGGCGGAGATGCCGAGCCGCGCGGCAAGCGCCTGCTGCGTCATCCCGCGCTCGGCGCGCAGGCGACGGATGGTGCGGCCGATCAGCGGGCGGGCCATTCTTTACACCCTTCACAAATTCCGGGCGCCGGAGGTGTGGAACTGCACCTCGTTGCGGCGTCGGATGCAGGATCGCTGGTGATTCGGGGCTGCGCAATGTGAATTATTCACGGGCGCCGGACGGTCCGGCCTGGAGTTCACCAGCCCCATGCGCCCCAATTCCTCTCCCTGCTTCGCCCCCGACGGTTCCGGCAGCGGCATGCCGCCCCAGGACCCGGAGCGCTTCGCCGGCATCCGCCGCGACTACAGCCAGGCCGATGTCGCCCGCCTCGCCGGGTCCTTCCGCGTGCGCCACACGCTCGCCGAGTCCGGCGCGCGGCGGCTGTGGCACCTGCTGAAGACCGAGCCCTTCGTGAACACGCTCGGCGCGCTGACCGGCATGCAGGCGTTGCAGCAGGTCAAGGCCGGGCTGAAGGCGATCTACCTGTCGGGCTGGCAGGTGGCGGCGGATGCGAACAGCGCGGGGCAGATGTACCCGGACCAATCGCTCTACCCCGTCGATTCCGTGCCCAAGGTCGTCAGCCGCATCAACGCCTCGCTCCGCCGCGCGGACCAGATCGCGACGATGGAGCGGATCGACGGCAAGGCGGATGACCGCACGCACTACATGGCGCCGATCGTCGCCGACGCCGAAGCCGGCTTCGGCGGCGCGCTCAACGCCTATGAGCTGATGCGCGCCATGATCGAAGCCGGTGCGGCCGGCGTGCATTTCGAGGACCAGCTGGCATCCGAGAAGAAGTGCGGCCATCTTGGCGGCAAGGTGCTGGTGCCGATCAGCCAGCATATCCGCACGCTGAACGCGGCGCGGCTCGCGGCCGATGTGGAAGGCGTGCCGACCGTGCTGCTCTGCCGCACCGATGCCGAGAGCGCGCAGCTGCTGACGGCCGATGTGGATGAGCGCGACCGGCCCTTCATCTCGGGCGAGCGCACGGCCGAAGGCTTCTTCCGCATCCGCCCCGGCATGGGCAAGCAGTATGCGATCGCGCGGTCGCTCGCCTACGCGCCCTATGCCGACCTGCTGTGGTGGGAGACATCGGACCCGGACCTGCAGGATGCGCGCGACTTCGCCGAAGCGATCCACCGCGAATTCCCGGGCAAGATGCTCGCCTACAACTGCTCGCCCAGCTTCAACTGGCAGCGGAAGATGGGCGTCGAGGCCGCGGCGCGCTTCCAGCGCGAGATTGGCGCCATGGGCTACCGCTTCCAGTTCGTCACGCTGGCCGGCTTCCACAGCCTGAACCTGTCCATGTTCAAGCTGGCGCGCGGCTACGCCGAACGCGGCATGGGCGCCTACAGCGAATTGCAGCAGGCGGAATTCGCCGCCGAGAGCGAAGGCTTCACCGCCGTGCGCCACCAGCGCGAGGTCGGCGTGTCCTACTTCGATGCGGTGGCCATGGCCGCATCCGGCGGCCAGGCGAGCACCACCGCGATGGCCCATTCCACCGAGGCGGCGCAGTTCGCGCCGGCTCACTGAAACAGGGGAGACGATCCATGAGCAACGAACGGCACCACGATGACGGGCTGGTCCATGGCCATCGCTGGGCGACCGAGCCGACGCGCCGCCCGCTGCCGCGGGTGATCCCCGCACCGGGGCACGATCACGACGACGGGCTGGTGCATGCGCATGGCTGGGCGTGCGGGGAGCGCGGCAGGCCGACGCACGGCTGAGGAACGACGCCCGCCGTCAGTCCCCAACAGACAAAAAAGGGAGGGGGAGCGGGGGAGGTTCTCCTCCCCCGCCCGCTTCAAGCCGCCGACAAAGCCTTCCACACCGCCTCCGGCGTCGCCGGCATGTCCACCACCTTCCCGCCCAGCGCATCCACCAGCGCGTTGATCACTGCCGGCGGGGAGCCCACCGCGCCGGCCTCGCCCGCGCCCTTCACGCCGAGCGGGTTGGTCTCGCAGGGCACCTCGATCAGGTCGACGTCGATGTCCGGCAGGTCGTCCGCGCGCGGCAGCGCGTAGTCCATGAAGGACCCCGACAGCATCTGGCCGCTCTCCGGGTCGAAGACGGTGCGCTCCATCAGCGCCTGGCCGATGCCCTGCGTGACGCCGCCATGCACCTGGCCGCGCACGATCAGCGGGTTCAGCGCATGGCCCACATCGTCCACCACGATGTAGCGCGGGATGGCGACGGTGCCCGTCTCCGGGTCCACCTCAACCTCGGCCACGTGGCAGCCATTGGGGAAGGTGTGGGACTTGATGTCGGCGGTCTCCTGCGCGTCGAGCAGCGTGACCTCCTGTCCCGCGGCGGCCTTCTTCCGCTGGATGCCGGCGAGCTCGATGATGCCGACGCCGCGGTCGGTGCCGACGACCGCGAAGCGCCCTTCGCCCGGCGCGAACTCGATGTCCGCGACCGAGGCTTCCAGGTGTTCGGAGGCCGCCTTCTTGCCCTTCTCGACCACTGAGGCGGTGGTGACGAGGATCGCCTGGCCTTCGGAGTAGAGGCTGCGTGCCCCGCCCGTGCCGCCGCCATCGGGCAGCGTGTCGGAATCGCCCTGCTTCACGCGGATGCGCTCGACGGGAATGCCGAGCTCATGGCTCGTCAGCATGGCGTAGGCGGTCTCGTGGCCCTGGCCGGTGGACTGGGTGCCGACATAGACGTCGACATAGCCGTCATCGGCGAACTTCACCGCGGCATTCTCGGTCGGCCCGCCACCCGTGGCTTCCAGGTAGTAGGCGAGGCCGATGCCGCGCTTCCTGCCGCGCTTCGCGGCTTCCGCCCGCCGCGCCTCGAACCCCGCCCAGTCGATCTTGCCGAGCGCCGTGTCCATCAGCTTGGCGAACTCGCCGGAATCGTAGCGCTGGCCCATCGCCGAGACGTAGGGCATGGCCGATGCCGGGACCATGTTGCGCCGGCGGATCTCGATCCGGTCCATGCCCATGTCGCGCGCCGCGGTGTCGATCAGGCGCTCGACCAGGTAGTTGCTCTCCGGTCGGCCGGCGCCGCGATAGGCGTCCACCGGCACGGTGTTCGTCATCACGCCGATCACCTGCGCGTGGATCGCCTGGAAGCCGTAGACGGAGGCCAGCACCTTCGTCCCCGCCCCGGTCGGGATGAAGGGCGCGAAGGTGTTGAGGTAGGCGCCCATATTCGCCCAGTTCTTGGTGCGCAGCGCGAGGAAGGTGCCGTCCGTGTCGAGCGCGAGCTCGCCCACCGTGATGTTGTCGCGCCCATGCGTGTCGGACTGGAAGGCTTCCGTGCGCTCCGAGGTCCACTTCACCGCGCGGCCGAGCCGGCGGGCGGCGAAGCAGACCAGGACATGCTCGGCATAGAGGAAGAGCTTCATGCCGAAGCCGCCGCCGACATCGGGCGTGACGACGCGGAAGCTTTCCTTCGGCACCTTGAACACGTTGTCGGCGAGGAGGTTGCGCACCAGCCAGGAACCCTGGGTGTTGGTGGACAGCGTCCAGTGCTTCTTCGCCGTGTCGTAGTCGGCCACGGCCGCGCGCGCTTCCATGCTGGCGACGACGACGCGGTTGTTCACCACCGTCAGGCGCGTCACATGCGCGGCCTTGGCGAAGAGCTCCTCGGCCTTCGCCTTGTCGCCGGCATGCCAGTCGAAGCAGGTGTTGTTGGGCGCGCTCGCCCAGATCTGCGGCTGGCCCGGCTGCCAGGCGGTGGCGAGGTCGGTCGCGGAGGGCAGGATCTCGTACTCGACATCGATGGCCTCGGCTGCGTCGCGCGCGGCGGCGGCGGTTTCCGCCACCACGAAGGCGACCGGGTCGCCGACATGGCGGACCATGTCCTCGGCGAGTGCCGGGCGTGGCGTGGCGGAGACCGGCGTGCCATCCACCGACTTCAGCGGGATCAGGCAAGGCAGCGGCCCGATCCCCTCCGCCTTCAGGTCGGCCGCGGTGTAAACCCCGAGCACGCCCGGCATCGCGGCGGCGGCGGTGGTAGAGATGGAGGCGATCCGCGCATGGGCATGCGGGCTGCGCAGCACCACCCCCTGGGCCTGCCCCGCGACCGCGATGTCGGCCGTGTAGCGGCCATCGCCCTTGAGCAGGCGCGGATCCTCCACCCGGCGGATGGACTGGCTGAGGCCGAACTTCGCCATGCTGACGCTCCCCGAACGATGCTTCGCCCATATCATCTGCGATGCGGGGCACGGATGGGAAGGGGGGTCAGGGGGCGCGGCGGAAGACGGCCTTGGACTTCTCCCGGATGGACTGGAACACGACGTACAGCATCGGGATCACGAAGATGCCGATGAGGGCCGCGGCCAGCATCCCCCCGAACACCGCCGTCCCGACCGCGCGGCGGGACATCATCGCCGCACCTTCGGCAAAGACCAGCGGCACCAGGCCCAGCACGAAGGCGATGGAGGTCATCATCACCGCGCGGAAGCGCAGCCGCGCGCCCATGATGGCGGCGTCGCGGATGGACAGCCCTTCCTCCCGCTTCTCCTTGGCGAATTCCACGATGAGGATGCCGTTCTTGGCGGCGAGCGCGATCAGCACGACGAGGCCGATCTGGGCATAGATGTCGAGCGGCATCTTCGCCACCAGCAGGGCCAGGAAGGCACCCAGCACGCCGACCGCGACCGAGAGCAGCACCGGGATCGGGATCACCCAGGATTCGTACAGCGCGACCAGGAACAGGTACGCGAAGGCGACCGCGAGGGCGAGGATGAAGATCGTCTGCCCTGCCGCCTGCTTTTCCTGGAAGGCGGTGCCGGTCCATTCGTAGCCATAGCCGGTCGGCAGGATGCGCCGGGACAGGTCCTCCATCGCCGCGAGGCCGTCGCCGGAGGAGACACCCGGCCGTGGCGCGCCCTGGATCGAGATGGCCCGGTAGTTGTTGTAGCGGAAGATGGTCTGCGGCCCGACGCGCGGGCGGGTTTCCGCGATGGCGCGCAGCGGCACCATCTCCCCGCGCGAATTGCGGACATGGATGCGCCAGATGTCCTCGATGTCGTCGCGGTCCGCCGCCTCGGCTTGCAGATTCACCTGCCAGGTGCGGCCGAACAGGTTGAAGTCGTTGACGTAGAAGCCGCCGAGCGTCGCCTGCAGCGCCTGGAACACCTCGGAGATGCGAAGGCCCAGCGCCTGCGCCTTGTCGCGGTCCACATCGAGGAACAGCGTCGGGTTGGTCGCGTTGAAGGTGGAGAAGACGGCGGCAAGCCGCGGGTCCTGGTTCGCCTGCACGATCAGCCCGAGCATGGTCGCGCCGAGTTCCGCCGGCGGCCGGCCCTCATAGTCCTGCAGGATGTACTCGAAGCCGCCGCCGGTCCCCAGGCCGATGATGGGCGGCAGGTTGAAGGCGAAGACATTCGCCGTGCGCACCGCCTGCCCCGCGCCGAAGACGCGGCCGATCGCGGCCTGGACCGACATCTCGGGCGTGGTGCGCTCCGCGAAGGGCTTGAGCCGCCCGACGAGGAAGGCGGAATTGGACTGCGCGCCGCCGTCGATCAGCGAGAAGCCGACGATGGCGAGCGTGCCCTGCACCGAGGGGATCTGGCGCAGGATCTCCTCCACCTGGAGCACTGCCTCCCGCGTGCGGGCGACGGAGGCACCCTGCGGCAACTGCACCTGAACGAAGAAGGCGCCTTGGTCCTCCTGCGGCAGGAAGCCCGAGGGCGTGCGCAGCGAGAGCTGCCAGATGCCCGCGGCGAAGCCCGCGGTCAGCAGGATCGACAGGGAGGAGACCCGCACGAGCCGCGAGACAGTCCCCGCATAGCGGTCGCGCGTCCAGTCGATGCCGCGCAGCCAGCGCCCCATCAGCCCGCCGCGCGGCCCGTGATGGGCACGCAGGAACATCGCGCAGAGCGCGGGCGAGAGCGTCAGCGCGTTGATCGCGCTGATCACCATCGCCGCGCTGATCGTCACCGCGAACTGGCGGAACAACTCGCCCGACAGGCCGGGGATGAAGCCGATGGGGACGAAGACAGAGAGCAGCACGAGGGTGATGGCGATGATCGGCGCGGTGATCTGCGCCATCGCCTTCTTGGTCGCCTCGGCGGGGGTGAGGTCGGGTTCCTCCGACATCACGCGCTCGACATTCTCGACCACGACGATGGCGTCGTCGACCACGATGCCGATGGCGAGCACCATGGCGAGGAGCGAGATGGTGTTCGCCGAATAGCCGAGCGCAAGCAGGACGATGAAGGTGCCGAT
Source organism: Neoroseomonas rubea (assembly GCF_016106015.1). GTDB lineage: Bacteria > Pseudomonadota > Alphaproteobacteria > Acetobacterales > Acetobacteraceae > Neoroseomonas > Neoroseomonas rubea. The sequence goes on along the minus strand of NZ_JACADQ010000038.1, from coordinate 13,809 downwards.
CAGGCTGACCGGCACGGCGATGGTCGGGATGACGGTGGCGCGCAGGTTCCCCAGGAACAGGAAGACCACCACCACGACCAGCAGGAAGGCTTCCAGCAGGGTCTTGATCACCTCCCGGATCGTGTCCGTCACGAAATCCGAGGTGTCGAAGAAGACCTGGTGGTTCACGCCCGAGGGGTAGCGCGTGCGCATCTCGGCCAGCGTCGCGCGCACGGCGGCCGCGGCGGACACCGCATTGGCGCCGGGTGCCAGGTAGACGCCGAAGGTCACGGCGGGGCGGCCGTTGAAGCGGCTTTCCGTGTCCATGCTGGCCGCGCCGAGTTCGACGCGGGCGACGTCGCGCACCCGCAGGCTCGACCCGTCCGGATTGGCGCGGATCAGGATGTCGCCGAATTCCTCGGGCGAGGTGAGGCGCCCGCGCGTCTCCAGGTTGATCTGGAACTGCTGCTCGTCCGGGATCGGCCGCGCGCCGATGCGGCCCACCGGCGCCTGCACGTTCTGCGCCTGGATCGCCGCGACCACGTCCGACGGCGTCAGGTTCAGGCTGATCAGGCGATCGACCTCGAACCAGATGCGCATGGAATAGTCCATGCCGCCGAACAGCGTGACCTGCCCCACGCCCTGCACGCGCGCGAGCCGGTCGAGGATGTTGATGGTGACGTAGTTCGACAGGAAGAGCGGCGTGTGCTCCCCGCTTTCCGAATAGAGGAAAACGAATTGCAGGATGGCCGAGGATTGCTTGCGGACGGTCACACCCTGCCGCTGCACTTCCTGTGGCAGCCTGGCGAGCGCGGCCTGCACCCGGTTGTTGACGTTGACCGTCGCGATGTCCGGGTTGGTGCCGAGGGCGAAGGAGATGTTGAGGCTGTAGGAGCCGTCATTGGCGCTGTTCGATCGCATGTAGATCATGCGGTCGACACCGTTGACCGAGGCCTCGATCACCTGCGCGACGGTCTGTTCCACCACGGCGGCCGAGGCGCCGGGGAAGCGCGTGGTGACCGAGACCTGCGGCGGCACGATGTCCGGCAACTGGGAGACGGGCAGGCGGATCATCGCCATCAGCCCGGCAAGGGCGGTCACGATGGCGATGACCATCGCGAGCCGGGGGCGGTCGACGAAGACGGCGGAGAACACGCGCGGTCAGCCCCTGCCGGGGGGCGCGCGCGGCGTGGCCGGCGCGGGGTTCACCGGCTGGCCGGGGCGCACGCGCTGCAGTCCTTCGACCACGACGGTCTCGCCGCCCGCGAGGCCATCCTCGATCACCGCCGTCTCGGCGCCGGTGGACCGCCCGAGGCGGACATTGCGCCGTTCCGCGCGGTTGCCTTCGCCCACCACGAAGACGAAGGATCCCTGCTGGTCCTGCAGCACGGCCGCGCGCGGCAGGGTGATGGCCATGACCGGCTCCGCGCCCTCCACGCTGACCGAGACGAACTGGCCGTCGATCAGTTCCCGCGGCGTGACCGGCGTGGTGCCGCCATTGGCGCGGCGCACGGGATTCGGGATCAGCGCGCGCACCAGGATCGTGTCGGTGTTGCGGTCGATCTGGTTGTCCACGAAATCGATGCGGCCGGGCTCGGGATAGGCGCGGCCATCGGCGGTGCGGATACGCACCAGCACCGCCGCCGGCCCGCCGCGGCCTTCGAAGCGGTTGCGCAGCTCGAGCGCGGTGCGCTGGCTGACCGCGAAGGCGACGCGCATCGGGTCCTGGCTGACGATGGTCGCGAGCGTGCCGGCATCCGGCCCCACCACATTGCCGGGCGCCAGGTTCGATCGCCCGATCTGCCCGGAGATCGGCGCGGCGATCTCGGTGTAGCCGAGGTTGATCTGCGCGACCCGCACCGCCGCCTGCGCCGCCAGCACATTGGCCGCGGCGGTGCGTTCCAGCGCCTGCGCATTGTCGAGCGCGACCTGCGTGCCCGCGCCGGTTTGCCGCAATTCGCGCGCGCGGGCGAGGGCGACGCGCGCATTCTCCACCGTCGCGGTCGCGCCGGCGAGGCTGGCTTCCGCCTGTTCGAGCTGCGCCTCGAAGGGCGCGCGTTCGATGCGATAGAGCACGTCGCCGGCGGCCACGTCACCGCCCTCGCGGAACAGCCTTTCCTGCAGGAAGCCGGTGACGCGCGCGCGGATGTTGACGCGGTCCGTCGCCTCGACGCGGCCGACGAATTCCGTCGTCTCCGTGACGGGGCGGCGTTCGGCCGGCATGACGCCCACGGCGGGCGGGCCCTGCGGCCCGAACTGCGCCGACGCCGGCGCGGCGACCGCGAGAAGCAGCGTCAACAGGCCGGCCGCAAGCCGCATCGATCGATCACCTCGTGCAGGGACATCCCGTCATGTGACGAGATCGTCCGCCGGCGCAAGTCTTGTCATGTTACGGCGCGGCCACGACGCGCATGATGCAGCGACGACGTCGTGCATGCACCGCGCGGCTTCGCAAGATCATGGCGCGCATCGGCGCGCATCGGGCAAGAAGTCGTCCAGCGCGCCGCGCTTCGGCGCAAGGAGATTAATGCGCGACGAAGACCGGGCAGGGTGCCGCGCGCAGCAGCTTCTGCGTCGCCGATCCGGTGAACAGCGTGCGCAGCCCCGAATGTTCATAGGCGCCCATGACGAGCATGCGCGCGCGCATCGCGGTCGCCTCGGTCACCAGCGCATCGACCGGATGCGTCCCGGTGATCGGCAGCGCCTCGGCGGCGATGCCGTGGCTCCGCAGATAGGCCGCGCCTTCGCCGGCCATGCGCGCGGCGGCGCCCGCGTCCTCGTCCAGTGAGAGCACCTTCGTGGCCGCGCCTTCCGCGAGCCCCAGCAGCGCGAAGAGCTGCAGCGCGCGCATCGCCGGGATCGACCCGTCATAGCCCACCAGCACGCCCCCTTCCGCCGGCGCCGCGGCGGGCGGGACGACAAGCAGCGGCCGCGCGCCGTCATGCAGCAGCGCCTCGATCACCGGCGCCAGCCCGTCAGGGCAGTCCTCCAGCCCGAGCGTCGAGTCGCGGCCGATCACGACAAGGTCGTGCGCGGCGCCGGCGGCGAGCAGCGCGGGCTCCGGCGCGTCGGTCAGGCGCAGTCGGTTGAAGCCGACATCGCCGGCGGCCGTCGTGCAGGCGGCGAAGGCGGCCTCGGCCTCCTCCTCCAGCCGCCGCGCGCGCGCGGCGTCGCGCCGCTCCTTGAAGGCGGCGGCACCGGGCGGCACCGCCTCATGCGCGTCCATCGCATGCGGCCAGTCGAGCACGGTCGCCGCCGTCAGCGCCGCGCCGGTCCGGCGGGCGAGGGCGATGGAGAGGTCGCGCGCCGCGACGGCGCCCGGCGTGTCGTCGAGAGCGACGAGGATGCTGCGGATCATGGCACCAGACGCTAGCGCGGAACCCGGCCCGCGCGAAGCCTCAGGGCCGGATCAGGCGCAGCCGGGCCAGCCGGCTCAGCCGGTCGATCGCGGCGACCATCAGCAGGATCATCAGCACGATGAAGGCGGCCTCGTCCCAGTTGTTGATGCGGATGCGGTCGGACAGCGCCAGCCCGATCCCGCCCGCCCCCACCACGCCGAGGATGGTCGCCGACCGCGTGTTGGACTCGAAGGTGTAGAGGATCTGGGAGAGCATGACGGGCGCGACCTGCGGCAGCAGGCCAAGCCGGACCGCGAGGCTGCGCCCGGCACCGGCGGCGCGGACCGCCTCCACCTGGCGGCGGTCGGCCCCTTCCAGCGCCTCGCTGAACAGTTTCGCCAGCGTTCCCGTATCCGGCACTGCGAGGGCGAGGATGCCGGCGAAGGGCCCCATGCCCACCGCCGAGACGAAGATCAGCGCCCAGACCAGCGTGTCGATGCCGCGCAGCCCGTCATAGACGCGGCGCGCGCTGAAGCGCAGCAGCGCGCTGCCCACCACATTGCCCGCGCCGAGCAGCGCGAGCGGCAGCGCGGCCAGCGCCGCGAGCAGCGTGCCGAGGAAGGCCATGGCCATGCTCTCGGCCAGGCCCTGCAGCAGGTCCGGCAGCGCCCCGCCCGGACTCGGCGGCCACATCAGCACGAGCAGCCAGCCGAGCCGCGACAGGCCTTCCCAGATGCGCGCCGGCGTCGCGTCCACGCGCCAGAGTGCCGCGCCCAGCAGCAGCGCGCCGGCGGCGAAGAGCAACGGCGGCGCCGGGATGCGCCTCATGCCCCGATCACCCGGCGGCGCAGTGTGCCGCACACCAGGTCGATCGCCGCGACGGTGGCGAGGATCAGCACCAGGATCGCGGAGATGTCCTGGTACTCGAATTGCCGCACGGCGAGATAGAGTTCCTCCCCGATGCCGCCCGCGCCGACGATGCCGAGCACGCTCGCCTCCCGCACATTGATCTCGAAGCGCAGCAGGCCGGTGCTGAGCATCCCGGGCAGGGATTGCGGCAGGACGCCGAAGCGCATCTGCGCCGCCCAGCCGCCGCCCGCGGCGCGGATCGCCTCGACCGGGCCCGGCGCCGCATTCTCATGTTCCTCGGCGAAGAGCTTGCCGAGCGCGCCGGCCGAATGCACCGCGATCGCCAGCACGCCTGCGAAGGGGCCGAGGCCGAAGGCGTAGACGAACATCAGCGCGAGCACGAGCGTCGGCACGGTGCGCGCCAGTTCCAGCGTCCGCCGCACCACGGCCACCACCGCGGTCGGCGCGAGCGTCGCCGCCGCGGGGAAGGACAGCAGCAGCGCCACGAGACCGCCGAGCACGGTGCCCGCATAGGCGATCAGCAGCGTGTCCCCGAGCAACAGCAGCCAGTCCGGCAGGCCCCACATCCAGTAGGCGAGGTCGGCGGACAGACTCTGCCAGCGCAGCTCCGGCAGGGTGCGCGCGACATAGTCCCAGGCAAGCGGCAGGCCGCGGGCGAGGCGGCCGAGGCTGACCTCCCCCACCCAGGCGGCCAGCATCGTCGCGGCCAGCAGCGCGCCGCCGCCGAAGGCCAGCGACAGGCGCCGCCGCGCGCGGGCCGCGCGGAAGCGCCCCTCGATGGCCAGGACGGAAGCGCTGGCCAAGGTCAGGAGCGCCGCTCGCGCCGCCGCGCCGCGTTCTCCTCGAGGATCGCCATGATGTCGAGGTAGTCCTCGTGCTTCGCTGGCACCAGGCCGCGGGCGTCGGAGGACATGTCGCGGAAGGCCTGCGCGTCGCGCTCCGGCAGCGCGGCGAAGGCTTCCGTCACGTCGCGGCGGAACGCCTCCGGCAGGTCCATCCGCAGCACGATCGGCGAGTTCGGGATGAGCGGCGAGGTCCAGACCACGCGCACCTGGCCGTCCGGGATCATCCCCTTCTCGACCATGCGCTGGAAGGTGTTGCGGCGCTCGTTCGAATAGGCGACGACGGCGGCGTCGAAGGTGCCGTTGATCACCGCCATCACGTTCTGCTCATGGCTGCCGGCGAAGCCGGTGCGCGCGAAGAAGGTGGCGGGATCCATGCCCTGGCGGCGGAGGAACCAGCCCGGCACCTGGAAGCCGGAGGTCGAGTTCGGGTCGCTGAAGCCGAGCGAGCGGCCGCGCAGGTCCTCGAGCCGCCGGAAGGGGCTGTCCGCCTTCACGAGCATGACGGAGTGGTAGCCCTCCATCCCCTCGTTATCGAGGTAGCGGAAGATCGGCGCGACGCGCTCCCCCATCACGCGGCGCGCGAGGCCGTAGGAGGCCGGGCCGAGATAGGCGAGTTCGGCATGGCCGGATCGCATCGCCTCCACCACCGCCGCGTAGTCGGACCCGCGGAAGACGCGGAAGGGCACGCGGAGTTCGCGCGCCATGTAGGCCTGGACGCCCTGCAGCCGCGCGATGGCGTCGCGCTCGTTCTCGACCGAGATCATGCCGTAGCGGACTTCGCGCAGGCTCGCGCGCCAATCCGCCTGCGCGGCGGCGGGGCGCGGCAGCAGCGCGAGGGCGGGCAGGGCGAGGGCGGAACGGCGGGCGATCATCGGGGCATCCTCCGGCAGGCGTGACCCGCCGCGTGCCACGCGTTCCGCGATGCTTCGATGACGCGCCGATGAAGAAGCGATGACGACCCTCGCCGGCACCGGATAGGCGCGCCGCTTGTCCTCAGCGCGGCCCCGGCAGGCGCAGGAACAGCAGCGTGCAGGCGACGAGCCCCGCGGCGAAGACCAGCAGCGCCGCGCCGATTCCCGCCCAGGCGGCGGCGAAGCCCGAGGCTGCCTGGAACACCGCCGCGCCGCCGAAGAAGGAGATGTTCATCGCCGACAGCGCGCGGCCGACGCGTTCCGGCGGCACCGCGGCACGCACCAGCGCAAAGCAGATCACCTGCAGCGAGATCACCAGCCCGAAGGCCACCAGCAGCAGCGCGTCCGTCGCGACGGGAAGCCCCGCCGTGCCGGCGGCCACCATCGCCACGATCGCCGCGGCACCACCGAGATGCCCGGCGGCGAGCAGCCCGCGCCGCCATGCCTGGAAGCGCCGTTCCAGCAGGCCCGCGATCGCCGGGCCCGCGATCAGCGCGAAGGTGCACAGCAGCAGAACGTTGCCGGCCTCGATGCGCGACAGGCCGCGCTCCTCCATCAGCCAGGGCCCGCCCCACAATCCGCGCACGCCGAGCACCGCGGCGAAGGAGGCGAAGGCGATGACGACCGGCCCGCGGATGTCCCGCGACAGGCCGAGGGCGACGACGTCGCGCGCATCGTCGGCCAGGCTCCGCCGTGCCTGCATTCCCGTCCGGCTTTCGCCCACCAGCAGCGCGACGGCGGCCGCCGCACCGGCGGCGAGCAGCGCGCAGGCGAGGTAGCCCGCCCGCCAGCCGACGGCCTCGACCAGCAGCGCGAGCGGGCTGGCCGAGAGCAGCATCCCCGTATTGCCGAAGGCCTGTATCACGCCGCCCCACAGGCCGAATTTCTGCGGCGGCAGGTTCTTCGCCGCGAAGGTGACGGGGCACATCAGCATCCCGGAGCAGCCGATGCCGAGCACGCATTGCGCCAGCAGCATCGACCATGGCCCGGTCGCGACGGCGCCGAGCAGCGCGCCGGTGCCTGCGATGCCCATCAGGGCGAGCGCCGTCGGCTTCACCCCCCAGCGGTCGAGGGCGACGCCGACCGGCAGCATCGCGAGCGCGAAGGCCGCGGGGAAGGCGCCGGTCAGCGCCGCCAGCCCCTCCGCCGTGACGCCGAGGTCCCGCTGCAGCACATCCGCCGCCAGCGCGGGGATGGTGCGCACGGCGTTGGAGAACACATGGCCGAGCGCGAGTGCCAGGACCGAGAGGCCGAGAAGGTCCAAGGCGTCAGTTCCGGAACATCTTCCCCGGATTGAGGATACCGCGCGGATCGAGGCTGGCCTTGAGCCCGCGCATCACGGCGAGCGCCTCCGCCCCGTGTTCCTGTTCGAGGAATTCCCGCTTGCCCAGGCCGATGCCGTGCTCCCCGGAACAGGTGCCGCCCAGCGCGAGCCCCTGTGCGACGATGGCGCGATCGAGCGCCCAGGCCCGTTCCAGCCCCTCCGGGTCGTTCTCCGGGAACAGGATCAGGCAGTGGAAATTGCCGTCCCCGACATGGCCGACGATGCAGGATGTCAGGCCGCTGTCCTTCGCCGTCGCCTTGGCGCCGACCACCGCTTCGGCAAGGCGTGAGATTGGCACGCAGACATCGGTGGTGATGCCGCGATGACCGGGCTTCAGCGCAACCGCGGCCCAGTAGGCATCGTGCCGCGCCTGCCAGAGCCGGTTGCGTTCCTCCGCTTCCGTCGCCCAGGCGAAGGAGGCCGCGCCGAAGTCGCGCGCGATCGCCTCCACCACCGCCGCCTGTTCGCGCACCGCCGCGGGGCTGCCGTGGAATTCCAGGAAGAGCGTCGGCTGCGCCGCGAAGCCCGTGAGCTTCGAATAGCGGATGCAGGCCTCCATCTGGTCGTCGTCGAGCAATTCGATCCGCGCGACGGGGATGCCGGTCTGCATGATGGTGATGACGGTCTCGACCGCCGCTTCCAGCGTGGGGAACTGGGAGACGGCGGCGCTCACCGCCTCGGGGATGCCGTGCAGGCGCAGGCGTACCTTGGTGATGACGCCGAGCGTGCCCTCGCTGCCGATGAACAGCCGCGTCAGGTCGTAGCCGTTCGACGCCTTGCGCGTCCGCCCGCCGGTCTCGATCACGCGGCCATCGGCCAGCACGACCTCGAGCCCCAGCACGTTCTCCCGGATGGTGCCGTAGCGCACCGCGTTGGTGCCGGAGGCGCGCGTGGCGCACATCCCGCCGATGGTGCAGTGGCTGCCGGGATCGACGGGGAAGAACATGCCCTTGTCGCGCAGGAAGGCGTTGAGCGCCTGGCGCGTCACGCCGGGCTCGATCAGGCAGTCCATGTCCTCCTCGTTCACCTCCAGCACCGCCGTCATGCGCGACAGGTCGAGCGAGACGCCGCCGCGCACCGGGTTCACATGGCCTTCGAGGGAGGTGCCCGCGCCGAAGGGTGTGACCGCCACGCCATGCTGGTGGCACAGCGCGAGCAGGCGGCTCACCTCCTCGGTTGTCTCGGCGAAGGCGACGGCGTCGGGCAGGGTGGGGGGCGTCGTGTCTTCCCCCCGGCTGTGCTGTTCCCGCACGGTGCGGTTGACGCTGAGCCGGTCGCCCATGAAGGCGCGCGCCGCGCTGATCACGGCTTCGACGGCTTCGCTCGCATCCATGGCGGTCCTGTCCCCGGCTGGCGTCCTGCCTGCCAGGAACGATGTTTCGCGCGGCTTTTCAAGCCGTCAGGCAGCGAGCGCGGCGCGCCAGTCGGGGCGGCTGCGATGCACCGCGACATGGTTAGGGCCGCGGAAATCCTCGGCCTCCGGCCGCCAGGGCGCGAAGGCTACGCCGTGCGGGTAGAGTTTCCCGACCTCGTAGCCGGCGGCGCCGAGGCGCGCGTGGAAGTCCCGCAGCAGGACGCGGCTCGTGATGTTCGCCATGCCGTATTCGAACTGGATCACGCCGATCCGCCCTTCCGCGAGCATCGCGCCGAAGCCGTCCAGCACCTCGGGCTCGCCGCCCTCCACGTCGATCTTGAGCAGGTCGATGGCGTCGATGCCGTATTCGGCGCAATGCGCGTCGCCCCGGCGGATGCGGCCTTCGATCCGCTCAGCCGGCGCGGCGTGGATGCCCGCGTCGAGCAACCGCGTCGTCAGCACGTCGAGCCCAGGGCGGAATTCGAGCGCGATGCGGCCCTCCGCCTCGCCCAGCCCGTAGGGCAGGATGGTGCAGCGCGGATGCGCGCCGAGGAAGCCCGCCAGGGCGGCGGCGGTCGGCGGCGCGATCTCGAAGGCATGCAGCGCAGCCTCGGGAAAGGCCTCGAGCGCGGCGCGCGACCATTCGCCACGGTTGGCGCCGACGTCGAACACCAGGCGCGGGCGAAGGGGCGCGAGGCGGCGCAACAGGCCGACCTCCCCGTTCCGCGCCATGTCGTAGTCGTTGTTCTCGTAGCCATCGAGGTAGGCGCGCGCCGCCGCCGCGATCAGGCTGGAAAGCGGCAGCCGCCGCTGCCCGTGCCGCTTCAGCGCGCCAAGCAGCAGCCGCTTCGTCCCCATGCCCCGCACCCCCGAATGGACGGGCGGAGGCTAGGGTGATGCAACCGCTATCGCAACGATGCGCGTCACGGCTCCTCCCGCCGCAACGGGCAGGTCAGGCAATGCGGCCCGCCACCACCCGCGGTGAAGAGCGAGAGGTCCGGGTCGAGCACCACCAGCCCTTCGGCCCGCAGCGCCGCGTTCAGCGCCGCCGAGCCCTGCGCGGAGACCACCTGTCCGCGGCCCAGAGCGAGGATGTTGCACCCCAGCGCCATCGCGTCCCGGTAGGGGACCGGGATGCAGCGGATGCCGTGCCCCGTCAGCCAGGCGAGGAAGGCCGGGTCGAGCACGTCGGTGCAGGCGACCGCGAGGCCCGGCGCCGCCATGCAGAACAGCACGTCCAGGTGGAGGAAATGCTCGTCGAAGACCTCGATCCGAGCCTCCCACCCCTCGGCGCGCAGCCAGCCGGCCAGCTGCTCCGCGCCCGCGAGGTCGGTGCGCCCGCCGGAGGCGCCGATGACGGCGAGGCCGGGCCGGATGACGTGGACGTCGCCGCCCTCGAGCGTGCCCGCGCTCGACTTCCGCCAGAAGCGGCCCTGGTGGAAGTCGATGACGGCGGCGTATTCGCCGCGGCGCTGCGGGCGTTCGAGCTGGCAGAGCACCGGGCCCCAGGGCGTGACGAAGGCGGAATCGCGCGTATAGGCCATGTAGGGCAGGTGTGACTCGGGCGGCAGCACATGCACCGCCGCGCCACCCTGGCGCAGCGCGTGGACCAGTTCCGCATGCTGCGCGGCGAGCGCCATGGCGGAGGGCTGCTGCGCGCCGGCGAGTGTCCGCTTCGCGATCGCGTTGGTCGGGATCCAGCGGTAGTGGTCGGGCGGGCAGACCAGCACGTCGGTCAGCGCGCCGGTCTCGGAAGCGACGGTCCAGGCGGTCATGCGCGCACGGTGCCGCGCGCGTGGCACCCCGTCCAGCAGGGCGTTTGACGCCCCCCTGGCCTCGTCCTAGCGTCCTGCCATAGCAGCCAGCACGAGAGGAAACGGCGCCATGGCGAATGCGGTCAAGGAAGCGTGGAAGGCCGGCAAGGCCGTGGTGAACGGGTGGCTCGCCATCCCCAACGCGTTCAGCGCCGAGATGTATTCGAAGTGCGGCTGGGACAGCGTCACGGTCGACATGCAGCACGGCGTGCAGGACTACCTCTCCTGCGTCGCCTGCTTCCAGGGCATCCAGCCTTCCGGCGCGGTGCCGATGGTGCGCGTGCCGTGGAACGAGCCCGGCATCGTCGGCAAGGTGCTCGACGCCGGCGCGATGGGCGTGATCTGCCCGATGGTGAACACGCCCGACGAGGCCCGTGCGCTGGTGCAGTACTGCAAGTACCCGCCGGCCGGCACGCGCTCCAACGGCCCGATCCGCGCCGGCGCCTACGGCTCCTCCGGCAGCTACCAGAAGACCGCCAATGACGAGATCCTCGTCATCCCCATGATCGAGACGAAGACGGCGATCGAGAACATCAAGGCGATCCTCGACGTGCCCGGCATCGACGGGATCTATGTCGGCCCCTCCGACCTCTCCTTCTCCTACGGCAAGGAGCCGAAGCTCGATGTCGAGGACCCCGAGATCCTCGCCATCTACGACATGCTGCTGGCGGAAACCGGCAAGCGCGGCATCGCCGCCGGCCTGCACAACGGCTCGCCGGCCTATGCCAACCGCATGATCAAGAAGGGCTTCAAGCTGGTCACGATCGCCAACGAGGTCGGGCTGATGTGCCAGGCCGCGACGGCGGCGGTGAAGGCGGCGCGGGGCTGATCCGATGGACGGCGCGGCGAAGCACCTGCCGACCCGCGCCGACTTCCGCTTCTTCCTGGCGCACCGCGTGCGCTACGTGGAACTCGACACCCAGGGCATCGTCTTCAATGCCCACTACCTCACCTGGTACGACGAGGCGGTGTCGGACTACATCCGCGCCGCCGGCTGGGACTACCAGGCGGAGGTGAAGCGCATGGGCGCGGATTTCCACGTGGTGCGCGGGCTGGTCGAATACCGCCTGCCGCTCGGCCGCAAGGACGAGATCGAGATCGGCGCGCGCACCACGCGCATCGGCCGCACCTCCATCGCCTTTCAGCCCGCGGTCTTCCGCGCGGAGCAGGAGACGCTGCACGCGACCGGGGAGATCGTCTGGGTGCTGACCGACCAGGCGACGCGCCGGCCGGTGCCGATTCCGGACTCGCTGCGCGCGATGCTCGGGGCTTTCGAGGGGCGGGACTTCCCCGCCCCGTAGCGGCGGCTATTCCGCCGCCAGGGCCTGGGTGAAGCCCTGCGGGTTGCGCACCTGGACCAGCGTGAAGATGCCGGCGGGCGGGCAGGCTTCCATCGACTCGACCTCGGCGATCTCGGGGTCGAGCAGGTCGCGCAGCGCGAAGTCGGGATGCCAGCCGAGGCGGCGGGAGAGCGGCGCCATGGCGCGTTCCACCCACCAGCGCGGCCCGCCCTCGGCGGCGAAATGGTTCACGAACAGCAGGTGGCCGCCCGGGCGCACGACGCGCGACATCTCGGCATAGAGCCGCTTGGCGTCCGGCACGACGGAGGCGGTGAACATGGCGACCGCGACGTCGAAGGAGCCGTCGGCGAAGGCCATCCGCTCGGCGTCCATCTCGAGCAGGCCGCGCACATTGCCGAGCCGCTCCTCGGCCACGCGTTCCTTCGCCTTCTCGAGCATGTCACGCGAGAGGTCGATGCCGACGACCTGGAGGTCGCGGCGATAGAGCGGCAAGGCGAGGCCCGTGCCCACGCCTACCTCCAGCACGCGCGGCCCGGCCAGGCGATTGACCGCGGCCACGGCGCGGCGCCGGCCGAAGCCGGAGACGCCGCCGAACACCGTGTCGTAGACGCCGGCCCAGCGTCGATAGGCCTCACGCACGCTGTCGGCGTCGAGCGCCGCGCGCGCATGGCCACGTTCCTCGGCCCCCTTGGCCAGATGGATGTCCGCCATACTGTCCCTCATGCGCGGTCCACGATAGCGACCGCGAGGCGCGCCCCGATGCTCCCCGGCGCGAACATGCCTCGCTAGACCAGTGGAGGCGCGGGCGCAAGCGCTTCGCGCGTTCAGCCGGCCGGATCGCGCTTCCGGTCCGGCAGCGCGACGAGCACGCCGCCGCCGGCGATCACGACCATGCCGGCGATCGTGATGGCGTCCGGCACGTCGGAGAAGACCAGCACGCCCGCGAGCACGGCCCAGATCATCTGCGTGTAGGACATGGGCGCGAGCAGGCTGGCCGGCGCCCGGGCGAAGGCCATCACCAGCAGCCCGTGCCCCGCGCCGCCGAGGATTCCGAGCAGCACCAGCGCCCCCCATCCGCCGGCCGACGGCCAGGTCCAGTCGAAGGGCAGGGCCGCGGAGGTGACGATCGTCGCGGCGAAGGATGTGTGCAGGATGGTGGTGCGCGGGTCGTCCACCGCCGCGAGTTTCCGCGTCAGGATCTGGTAGATGGCGAACAGCGCGGCGGTGCCGAGCGGCAGCAGCATCGCCCAGTGCACCGGTTCCCCGGCAAACAGGAAGGGCGGGCGGAGCAGCACGAGCACGCCGACCAGGCCGATCGCCACGCCGACCCAGCGCCGCCAGCCCACCTTCTCTCGCAGCCAGAGCGCGGCGAGCGCCACGGTGAACAGTGGCGAGGCGAAGCCGACCGCCGTCGCGTCGGCCAGCGGGATGTGAACCAGCGCCGTGGTGAAGAGCCAGTTGCAGGCGGCGAGGATGAGGCTGCGCGCCGTCTGCGCGCCCGGCGCGCGCGACCGCCAGGGGAAGTGGCCCGTGGCCAGGCGGAGCGCCAGCGCAACGGTGAGGAAGCCGAAGAGGAAGCGCGCCCACATCACCTGCGGCACGGCGAAGGACGCGGTCATCAGTTTGATGATCGTGTCCATGGCGACGAAGGTCGCGAGCGCGGCGAGTTGCAGCGCCACCCCGGCGAGGCGTGATTGCATGCGGCGTCAGTTTCGCCGCAACCCCGCCGCCGCGAAAGCCATCATCCGCGCCATGCGCCCATGCGCCCATGCGCCCATGCGCGCCGCGCCACCCGCCTGCAAAGAAGAAACGGCCCGAGGCGATGCGTTGGGCCGCGAGCGCGAAGCGCGACCGCGCCCGGACCATCAGCCGCGCCGGGTGCGCCCGCGCATGGCGCGAAGGCAAGGGCCGCGGATGCGGCCCGCCCGCCGTCTGAGGGCAAGCAAAAACGGCCCGAGGCGATGCGTTGGGCCGCGAGCGCGAAGCGCGACCGCGCCCGGACCATCAGCCGCGCCGGGTGCGCCCGCGCATGGCGCGAAGGCAAGGGCCGCGGATGCGGCCCGCCCGCCGTCT
>NZ_JACADQ010000379.1 GCF_016106015.1 Neoroseomonas rubea | reverse complement strand
ACGCGATAGGAGCGGAAAAGCATCAGCGCGCGGATCGAATCGAGCACCGCGCGGCGCGTCGCCTCGGGGTCCGCCGCGGCCGCGCCGGGCTTGGCCGGCTTGGCGGCGGGCTTCTCGGGCTCGGGGCCGAAGGCGCCGCGCACCCGCGGGGCCCAGGAGGCGCCGGAGGCATCCGTCAGCACCGCCCGCGCTTCATCGTTCAGGGCGGCGAACAGCTCGGCCATCGAGGGGTCGACGCTGTCCGGCTTCTCGGCCCAGCGGGCATAGAGGTCCGCGAGATAGGCGGCGTTCGCGCCGGACATCGCGGTTGCGAGGACGTCCACTCCAGCCATCGTTCTTCTCCGTCCCGGCGGTTGTCCCGCCGGGTCACCCTTCCTCAGTTCCTGACGCGGATCGACGCCGCACCCCAGGCCAGGATGCGGCGGCGACTCTTACCATAGTCGTTATGGCCGCCCGGTGGCAGGAAATTGGCCCCCCGGGCGGGGTCCCTCAGCCCTTCAGCGCCTTCACCATGGTCGAGCCGAGCGCCGAGGGGCTGTCCGCCACATGGATGCCGGCCGACTTCATGGCCTCCATCTTGGCTTCCGCCGTGTCCTTGCCGCCCGAGATGACGGCGCCGGCATGGCCCATCCGCCGGCCCGGGGGGGCGGTGGCGCCTGCGATGAAGCCGACCACCGGCTTGTTCGGCTTGCCGGGGCCGAAGTTCTCGCGCTTGAGGAAGTCGGCGCCGATCATCTCGGACTGGCCGCCGATCTCGCCAATCATGACGATCGACTTGGTCTCCTCGTCCTTGAGGAACAGTTCCAGCACGTCGATGAAGTCCATCCCCTTCACCGGGTCGCCGCCGATGCCGACGCAGGAGGACTGGCCGAGGCCGGCGGCGGAGGTCTGCGCCACCGCCTCATAGGTCAGGGTGCCGGAGCGGGAGACGACGCCGACCGACCCGCGCTTGTGGATGTGGCCGGGCATGATGCCGATCTTGCACTCGCCTGGCGTGATGACGCCCGGGCAGTTCGGCCCGACCAGCGTGGTCCTGGACCCCGACAGGGCGCGCTTGACCTTCACCATGTCGAGCACCGGGATGCCCTCGGTGATGCAGATGACGAGCGGGACCTCGGCGTCGATCGCCTCGAGGATCGCATCCGCCGCGAAGGGGGCGGGGACATAGATCACCGATGCATTCGCCTGCGTCTTCGCCACGCACTCGGCCACCGTGTCGAAGACCGGCAGGTTGAGTTCCGGGTGCATCGTGCCGCCCTTGCCGGGCGTCGTGCCGCCGACATAGGTGCTGCCATAGGCGATGCCCTGGCTGGCGTGGAAGGTGCCCTGGGCCCCGGTGAAGCCCTGGGTCATGACGCGGGTGTTCTTGTCGACCAGAACGGCCATGGCGTTAGGCTCCCTTGACCGCGGCGACAACCTTCTGCGCGGCGTCGGCGAGGTTGTCCGCGGGAATGATCGCAAGGCCGCTCTCGGCCAGGATCTTCTTGCCGAGGTCCACATTCGTGCCCTCGAGGCGCACCACGAGCGGCACCTTGAGGTGCAGCGTCTTGGTCGCGGCGACGATGCCTTCGGCGATCATGTCGCACTTGGCGATGCCGCCGAAGATGTTGACCAGGATGGCCTTCACGTTCGGGTCGGAGGTGATGATGCGGAACGCCTCGGTCACCCGCGCCGCGTTCGCCGTGCCGCCGACATCGAGGAAGTTGGCCGGCGAGGAGCCGTACAGCTTGATGATGTCCATGGTCGCCATGGCCAGGCCCGCGCCGTTCACCATGCAGCCGATCTCGCCGTCGAGCGCGACGTAGTTCAGGTCGTGCTTGCCGGCGTCGAGTTCCTTCGGGTCCATCTCGGACTCGTCGCGCAGCGCCTCCAACTCCTTGTGGCGGAACAGCGCGCTGTCGTCGAAGGACACCTTGGCATCGAGGGCGACGATCTCGCCCGCCCCGGTGACGACGAGCGGGTTGATCTCGACGATCATGCAGTCGAGCTCGACGAAGGCGCCGTAGAGCGCCGTGACGAACTTCGTGAAGGCGGCGACCTGCTTGCCTTCCAGCCCGAGCCCGAAGGCGAGCTTGCGGCAATGGAAGCCGGAAATGCCCGCGGCCGGGTCGATCGCGACCTTCAGGATCTTCTCGGGGTGGTTCTCGGCCACCTCCTCGATCTCCATCCCACCTTCGGTGGAGGCCATGACCGTCAGGCGCGATGTGGCGCGGTCCACCAGCAGGCCGAGATACAGCTCCCGCTTGATGTCGCAGCCATCCTCGACATAGACGCGGGAGACGACCTTGCCGTGCTCGCCCGTCTGCTTGGTGACGAGCGTCTTGCCGATCATGGCTTCGGCGGCGGTGCGGACATCGTCCACCGACTTGACGACGCGCACGCCGCCCTTGCCGTTCGGATCTTCCTTGAAGCGGCCCGCGCCGCGCCCGCCAGCATGGATCTGCGACTTCACCACATAGACGGGGCCGGGCAGCGCCTTGGCCGCGGCCGCCGCTTCCTCGGGCGTCCAGGCGACATGGCCGTCGAGCACGGCGACGCCGTAGCGGCGCAGCAGCTCCTTCGCCTGGTATTCGTGGATGTTCATGCGCGGAATGTCCCTTGCGGCGGGGGGCAAAGACGGGGGGGCAAAGAAAAGGCCCGGCGTCGCCGCCGGGCCCGGGTGGGTCAGCCCACCAGCTTCCTGGACGCTTCGATCAGTTCGCGGACGGCGCCGCAGGACTTGTCGAAGGCGGCCTTCTCGGCGGCGTTCAGCTCGATCTCGACGATGCGCTCGACGCCGCCCGCGCCGATCACCACCGGCACGCCGACATACAGCCCGTCGATGCCGTACTGCCCGGTCAGCCAGGCGGCGCAGGGCAGGACGCGCTTCTTGTCCTTGAGGTAGCTCTCGGCCATCGCGATCGCGGATGCCGCGGGCGCGTAGAAGGCGGAGCCCTTCTCGAGCAGCTTCACGATCTCCCCGCCCCCGTTCGCGGTGCGGTTGCAGATCGCGTCCACCTTCTCCTGCGTCGTCCAGCCCATCTTGACCAGGTCCGGCACCGGGATGCCGGCGACGGTCGAATAGCGCGTCAGCGGCACCATCGTGTCGCCATGGCCACCCAGCACGAAGGCCGTCACGTCCTCGACGCTCACGTTGAATTCCTGCGCGAGGAACAGGCGGAAGCGCGCGCTGTCCAGCACGCCGGCCATGCCGACGACCTTGTTCGCCGGCAGTCCCGACTTCTCCCGGAACACCCACACCATCGCATCGAGCGGGTTGGTGATGACGATGACGAAGGCGTTCGGGCAATGCGTCTTCACGCCCTCGGCCACCTGGGCGATGACGCCGGCGTTCTTGGACACCAGGTCGTCGCGGCTCATGCCCGGCATGCGCGGGAAGCCGGCGGTGATGATGACGACGTCGGAGCCCGCGATCGCGCTGTAGTCGCCCGTGCCCGACATTGCGGAATCGAAGCCGTCCACCGGCCCGGACTGCATGATGTCGAGCGCCTTGCCGGCGGCCACACCGGGGAAGACGTCGAACATCACGACGTCGCCGAGCTCCTTGAGCCCGATCAGGTGGGCGAGCGTGCCGCCGATGTTGCCGGCGCCGATCAGCGCGATCTTCTTGCGGGCCATGGTGCTTCCTCAGGTGGTGCAGCGCAAAAGCGCCGCTACCTAGCCCGAGGTCCGCGGCCGGGCAAGGCGGGGCCCCTTACAGGGGCATGCAGCGGACGATGTCCGAATGCCCGGTGGCCAGCGTCGCGAGCGTGCCGGTCGGGCAGCTCGCCGCCTGGGCGTTGGTCGCGGGGGCGAGGCCCCCCTGCCAGGAGACGGTGCGGGTGCGCGCGCCGGCGTTGCGGCCGCCGCGGCTGTTCGCCGCGACCTGCTGGCGGCCCGTCGCTCGGTATGCCGCCTGCCGGTTCGGCGCCGTGCCGCGGGTTGCGGCCTG
>NZ_JACADQ010000378.1 GCF_016106015.1 Neoroseomonas rubea | reverse complement strand
CCGCGCGCGGCCTGGCTCGCCTCGGTCGCGGCCGATGTCGCGGCGCTGCGCGCATCGGGGGCGGAGGTCGTGCTCGTCTCCTCCGGCGCCATCGCGCTCGCCCGCCGCGCGCTCGGCCTGACGCGCCGCGCGCTGCGGCTCGAGGAAAAGCAGGCCGCCGCCGCCGTCGGGCAGATCCGCCTGGCCGGCGCCTGGCAGGAAGCGCTCGCCGCGCACGGCATGAACGCCGCGCAGCTTCTCCTCACTCTCGAGGATTCCGAGGACCGGCGCCGCTACCTTAACGCCCGCGCGACGATCAGCACGCTGCTCGGCCTGGGCTGCGTCCCCGTGATCAACGAGAACGACACGGTCGCGACCGCGGAGATCCGCTTCGGCGACAATGACCGCCTCGCCGCGCGCGTCGCCGAGATGATCGGCGCCGACGCGCTGGTGCTGCTGTCGGACATCGACGGCCTCTACACCGCCGATCCGCGGAAGGATCCCGCCGCCACGCACCTGCCCACGGTCGATCGCATCACGGACGAGATCATGGCGATGGGGGGCGAACCCCCGCCCGGCTATTCCTCGGGCGGGATGCGCACGAAACTGATCGCCGCGCGCATCGCGACGGGGGCGGGCTGCGCCATGGCGATCGCGCTCGGCAAGCGGGACAACCCGCTGGCCGCGATGTTGGACGGCGCGCGCTGCACCTGGTTCCTCGCCGCGCCGGAAGGGCGGACGGCGCGCAAGCGCTGGATCGCCGGCAGCCTCGCGCCGCTTGGCGTGCTGCGGGTCGATGCCGGCGCGGCGCGCGCGCTGCTGCGCGGATCGTCGCTGCTGCCGGCCGGCGTACGCGCGGTGGAGGGGGATTTCGCACGCGGCGATCCGTTGAGCGTGCAGGACGAGTCAGGGCGCGAGGTCGCGCGCGGCCTGTCCGCCTACGATGCCGACGCCGCGCGGCAGATCGCCGGTCACCGGTCGGAGGAACTGGAAGCCATCCTCGGCTGGCGTGGGCGCGACGAGATCATCCACCGCGACGACCTGGTGCTGCTGGCGCCGGGCTGACCGCGCGTCGCCAAGGCGAACGCGGGGCACGACTTTCCCCGGGGCGCGCCGGCCGGCAAGGCCGCTCCGCATCCTGCACCCAGGCGCCATGCCGGCCAGGATCGGCGGCTGCCCGGCGCGACCGTCGCAGCGCGCACACCGGGATGCGCCCCCTTCTTCCCGGCGTCGCGCCGTGCCAGAAGCGCACGCAAGACCAACGACACCGGGAAGACGCGCCATGACACAGCACCCGTTCCGCCGCCGTGCCCTGCTCGCCGCCGCCGCCCTGCCGCTCGCCGCCCCGGCGCTGGCGCAGGATGGCTTCCCGACGCGGCCGCTGCGCCTCGTCGTCGGCTTCACGCCTGGCGGGGCGACCGACATCTCCGCCCGCGCCATCGCGCCCAAGATGGGGGAGGTGCTGGGCCAGCCCGTGATCGTGGAGAACCGCCCCGGGGCCGGCAGCAACATCGCGACGGAAGTCGTCGCGCGCAGCCCGGCGGACGGGCACACGCTGCTGCTCGCCACACTCGGCGCGCTGGTGGTCAGCCCGATGGTCATGCGCCTGCCGGTCGATCCGGCGCGCGACCTGGTGCCGATCTCGATCGCGGTCGACCTTTTCAACATCCTCGTCGTGCCGCAGGACCGGCCCTGGCGCACGACGGCGGACCTTGTCGCCGCGGCGAAGGCCGCGCCGGGGCGGCTGTCCTACGGCACCAGCGGCATCGCCGGCGGGCCGCATTTGGCCGGGCTGCTGTTCGACCGCATGGCGGGGATCGAGACGACGGCGGTGCATTACCGCGGCGGCGGGCTCGTGGTGACGGACCTGCTCGCGGGCCGGGTCGATTTCTCGTTCGCGACCGCCGCCTCCGTCCTGACGCAGGTGCGGGAAGGCAAGGTGCGCGCGCTGGCCATTCCGCACCTGACGCGCTCCCGCCTGATGCCGGACATCCCGACGGTCGCCGAGACCGGCGTGCCCGGCTTCGACGTCCCCTCCTGGTACGCGGTGCTCGCGCCGCGCGGCACGCCGGACGCCGCGGTCGCGCGCGTCAACACGGCGATGCGCACGGCGCTGGCCGACCCCGAGGTCGGCGCCACGCTCAACCGCAACGGGCTCGAACCCCGCCACAGCACGCCGGCCGAGTTCGCCGCGGCGTGGGAGGAGGAGCGCGTGAAGTGGGCGCCCATCATCCGCGACAGCGGCATCCGCATCGAATAGCGCGCCTCGACTTGCGCGGCCGCGGCGTGCGGCCCAGCATCGGCGCTCCCGCGAAGGAAGCGACCCATGCGCCGCATCGCCGCCCTGCTGCTTTCGGCCGCCCTTGCCGCGCCGGCCGGCGCGCAGACGCTACGGATCGGCATCGGCGCCGACCCCAACGTGCTCGACCCCGCCATGAGCGGATCCTTCGTCGAGCGCGTGGTGTTCTCCGCGCTCTGCGACAAGCTCGTCGATGTCGGGCCGGACCTTGCTTTCCGGCCGGAACTGGCCACGCGCTGGCAATGGGCGGCGGACGGGCTGTCGCTCACCCTCACGCTACGCACAGATGCGCGGTTCCACGACGGCACGCCGCTCGATGCGGAAGCGGTGCGGGTCAACCTCGAACGCTACCGCACCGCGCGCGAATCCCGCCGCCGCAGCGAACTCCGCCCCGTCAGCGCGGTGGAGGCGCCGGCCCCCGACACCGTCGTGATCCGCCTGTCGGAACCCTTCGCGCCGCTGCTCTCGGTGCTGTCGGACCGCGCGGGGATGATCATGTCGCCGACCGCGCTCGCGCGGCTGGGCGAGCGTATCCGCGACGAGCCCGTCTGCTCAGGCCCCTTCCGCCTGACGCGCCGCGTGCCGCAGGACCGCATCGAGATGGAGCGCTTCCCCGGCCATTGGAACGCCGCGAACATCCATGCCGAGCGGCTGGTCTTCCTGCCGATCCCGGACGGCACGGTGCGGCTGCTGAACCTGCGCGCGGGGCAGCTCGACATCATCGAGCGGCTCTCGCCGTCCGACGTGGCGGAAGCGCGGCGCGATCGGCGCCTGCAGGTGGTCGAGGCGACCGCCATCGCCTACCAGACCATGGCGATCAACACCGCGACGGGCGCGCTGCGCGATGCGCGGGTGCGGGAGGCGCTGGAGCGGAGCATCGACCGCGCCATCATCAACCAGGTGGCGCTGGAAGGGCTGTTCGTGCCGTCGAACCAGCCGGAGGCGCCGGGCACGCCCTATCATTTCGCCGACCGCGCGCCGCCGCCGCGGGACCCGGCGCGCGCCCGCGCCCTGCTGCGCGAAGCGGGGCATGACCGCTTCGCCTTCACGCTGAAGGCCGCGAACACGCCGGTCGATTCCCAGGTCGCGCAGATCATCCAGGCCATGGCGGCCGAGGGCGGCTTCGACATCCGGATCGAGACGCTCGAAGCCAGCACCATGGTCGCCGCCACCCAGCGCGGCGACTACGACGCGGCCATCGTCATCTGGTCGGGCCGACCCGACCCGGACGGCAACATCGCGATCTGGCTCGCCTCGGACGGCTTCCTCAACTGGGGCAAGTATGTCAGCCCCGAGGTCGATGCGGCGCTTGCCGCCGCGCGCCGCAGCACGGACCCCGCGACGCGCCGCGCGCAATACGCGCTGGCGGCGGATCGCTGGATGGCCGACCGGCCGCACCTGATCCTGTACCACCATCGCTGGTTCTGGGGTCTGCGCGCCGGGGTGCGGGGCTTTCAGCCGAGCCCGGACGGCATCATCCGCTTCGGCGGGCTGAGCCCCGGGCGCTGAACCGCCGCGCGACGCCCGCGCTTTCCCTCACGCCCCCTTCTGCCGTAAGGCAGGGGCCAGGAGAGACCGCCGTGAACGCCATTCCCCAGGATGCCGCCCGCCTGCTCGACACCGCCGCCCGCGCCGCCCGCGCGGCCGCCGCGACGCTCG
>NZ_JACADQ010000377.1 GCF_016106015.1 Neoroseomonas rubea | reverse complement strand
CGTGGATCGCCGCGCAGCAGCAGCAGCGGGGCGCCGCGATCGGCCAGCGCGCGCGCCAGCGCGGCCAGGCTGTGGTGCAACCACCAGCGCGCCGCCCCGCCGGGCGCGCGCGGCCCATCCTCCAGCACATAGACGGGCAGCACCGGCCGGCCTTCCAGGGCGAGGAGGGCGGGGTTGTCGGCCAGGCGGAGATCCTGGCGGAACCAGAGGATGGCGGGGTCGCTCATGCCCCCGAATGTGGTGCCGGCGGGCGCGCGTCAATGACGCGGCGCGCAGCCACCCATTGAATGCGCAAAATCTTATATATATGCTGGCGCAGATATGAACCATGGAGTGACGCGATGAGCGACCTCGCTCTCCACCACGCCCTGCCCGTGGCGCC
Organism: Neoroseomonas rubea; assembly: GCF_016106015.1. GTDB lineage: Bacteria > Pseudomonadota > Alphaproteobacteria > Acetobacterales > Acetobacteraceae > Neoroseomonas > Neoroseomonas rubea. Next base: position 3,560 of record NZ_JACADQ010000377.1, on the reverse strand, counting down.
CGCGCGCGCCGAGACGGCGGCGGGGCGCTGGAATCCCTATCTGATCGGCGCCGGCATCGGCGTGCTGTCCTGGCTCGTCTTCGTCATCGTCGCCGCACCGATCGGCATCACCACGGCGGGCGCGCAGATCGCCGGCGGCGTCGCGGCGCTGGCCGTGGGGCAGGAGGCCGTCTCGGCCAATGCCTACTGGGCGCGCAACCCGATGCGGCTCGACTACGGCACGCTGTTCCTGATCGGCACGGCGGTCGGTGCCTTCGTCTCCGCGCTGCTGCGCGGCGGGCTGCGCGTCGAGCACGTGCCGTCGGTCTGGCAGGAACGCTTCGGGCCCTCCGTCGCGCTGCGCTATGCCGGCGCCTTCATCGGCGGGGCGATCATCATGTTCGCCTCGCGGCTCGCCAATGGCTGCACCTCCGGCAACGGCATCTCGCAGAGCCTGCAGCTCGCCGTCGTCGGCTGGGTCTTCTTCGCCACCATGTTCGCCTCGGGCGTCGCCACCGCGTGGCTGATGTTCCGCGGGCGCTGAGAAAGGAACGCCACGCATGTTCCCCGTCGCCAAGGAAACCGCGCTCTGGCTCGCGCCGCTGTTCGGCATCGCCTTCGGCTGGCTGCTCGAGCGCGGCCGAGTCCTGGATTACAACGTCATCGTCAACCAGCTGCGGCTGCGCGACTTCACCGTGCTGAAGGTGATGCTGACCGCCGTCGTGGTCGGCGGCATCGGCGTCTTCGTCCTTGTCCAGATGGGCGAGGCGCGCTGGCACCTGCGCGACGCCAACATGGGCGGGGTCGTGCTGGGCGGGCTGCTGTTCGGCGTCGGGATGGCGATCTACGGCTACTGCCCGGGCACGGGCTTCGCGGCGGCGGCGACCGGGCGCACCCATGCGCTGGTCGGCGTGCTCGGCATGATCGCGGGCGCGATCGCCTATGCCTATGCCTTCGAGGGTCTGCGCGGCAGCGTGCTCGCCTGGTGGAATGCCGGGCCCGTCACGCTGGCCGACGTCACGGGCCTGCCGGCCTCGCTGCTCTACGCCGCGCTCGCCGCGCTGGCGCTCGGCCTCTTCGCGCTGATCGAGCGCGCGGAAGGGCGCGGCAAGGCGGTGTGACGCGGCAGCCGATCGCACCTGATCGGTGCGACCTGCTCGCGTCGCGGAGCATCGACCGCTTCGGGAGAACGCCTCCCGCGCCACAGCGACATCCGATCACTCTGAACCAGCGTGATCGGATGACGTGCCGTGGAATGAATGGGTTCTGGAGCGGGACATCCGATCAGCCGTTCCCGGCTGATCGGATATTGTCCTAACCCGCTTCGAGCGCGCCGCGCAGCCGCGCCATGACCGCCCGGCGCGCGCCATCGTCCGGCGCGCGCTCGATCGCCTCCTCGATGGCGAGCAGCAGCGCGGCGCGGGCATTGTGCCAGTCCGGGCGCCCGGCCTGGGCGGGGTCGGGGCGGCGGTGCGACACCTCCCGCCGGCGCGGCGCCGTGGCCGGGGCGAGGTCGTAGGCATCGTCGAGCACCGGCAGGATCACCCGGCCCTCCGCCGCGAGGCCCTCGGCCGCGATCCGCTCGGCGAGCGCCTCCATCGCCGGCGGTTCGCCATGCACGAGGAAGACGCTGCCCGTGACGGGCCCGCGCGCACGCAGCCAGGCGGCGAGTTCCGGCGCATCCGCATGGCCGGAGTAATCCCTGATCTCGCGGATGGCAGCGCGCACGCGAATGGTCTCGCCCTGGATGCGCACCTCCTCCTTGCCTTCGCGCAGCAGGCGGCCGAGCGTGCCTTCCGCCTGGAACCCGGTGAGCAGCACCGTCGCATCCGGCGACCACAACCAGCGCTTGAGGTGGTGCCGGATGCGCCCGGCATCGCACATGCCCGATCCGGCGATGACGATGTGGAAGCCCTCGACCTCGGCGATGCGGCGGGACTGTTCCACCGTCTCGGTGAACTGCAGCAGCGGGGAGCGCAGCGCGCGCTTGACCGAATGCCCGTTCTCCAGCGCCGCGGCGTGTTCGAGGAAGACCTCCGTCGCGCGGATGGCGAGCGGGCTGTCCACCATGATGGGCGCCATCGGGATGCGCCCCGACTGCATGAGCGTGACGAGGTCCCAGCAGATCTCCTGCGTGCGTTCCACGGCGAAGGCCGGGATCAGCAGCGCGCCGCCAGGATGCGCGGCGTCCTGCACGATGCCCGCGAGCCGGTCGCGCCGCGCCGCGTGGTCCACGCAGGGCTTGTCCTCGTCGCCATAGGTGCTTTCGAGGAAGACGTGGTCGATCGCGTCCGGCCCTTCCGGGTCGCGGTGGAACGCGCTGCAATCCGGGCCGAGATCGCCCGAGACGAGCACGCGCAGCGGTGCCGCGCCGTCTTCGGAGAATTCGAGCTCGATCGAGGCCGAGCCCAGCATGTGCCCGGCATTCCACCAGCGCGCGCGGATGCCCGGCAGCGACGGGAATTCCAGCCAGCGATCCATCGGCACGGCGCGGAAGGCGCGCAGCGCGGCGATCGCATCGGCCGAGGTGTAGATCGGCTCCACCTCCGCCCGCCCGCGCCGGCGGTTGCGGCGGTTGAGGTTCTCCACCTCCATCTGTTGCACATGCCCCGAATCCGGCAGCATGACGGCGCACAGGTCGACCGTCGGCGGCGTTGCGATGATCTGCCCGCGGAAGCCTTCCTTCACCAGCCGCGGCAGCAGCCCCGAATGGTCGATATGCGCATGCGTCAGCAGCACCGCGTCGATCTCGCGCGGGTTGTAGGGGAAGGGTTCCCAGTTGAGCGCCTTCAGCGTCTTGGGTCCCTGGAACATCCCGCAATCGACGAGGAACCGCGCGCGGCCCGTCTCGAACAGCAGCGACAGGCCGGTGACGGTGCGGGCGGCGCCGCAGGCGCGGACGGTGACGGGCATGGCCGCTACTCCGCCGTCACGCCGCCATCGACCGGCAGCGCGATTCCCGTGACGCCGGCGGCGGCGTCTGAGAGCAGGAACACGGCCGGCCCGGCGATGTCCTCGGGCTCCATGATCCGCCCGAGCGGGATGCGCGCGCTGGTCGCCGCGACGAATTCCTTGTCCGCCATCAGCTCGGCGGCGAGCGGCGTGTTGACCAGCCCCGGGCAGACCGCGTTGACGCGGATGCCGAGCGGGCCGAGTTCCAGCGCCATGCTGCGCGTCAGCCCCATCACCGCGTGCTTGCTCGCGGCGTAGAGGCTGCGGTTGCGCGCGCCGACGAGCCCGACGACCGAGGAGATGTTGACGATCGACCCGCGCGCGCCGCGCGCCTTCATCCCGCGCGCGACCGCCTGCGCGACGATCGCCGCGCCCTTCACGTTGAGCGCGAGGATGCGGTCCATCTCCGCCTCGCTCGCGTCCAGGAAGGGTTCGCGCGTGACGCTGCCGGCATTGTTCACGAGGCCGTCGAGCGGCCCCGCTGCGGCGATCGCGGCGCGGATCGCGGCCGGGTCGGCGGCGTCGAAGGGCAGGGGTTCCGCCACCCCGCCCGCGGCCGCGATTTCCGCAGCGAGCGCGATGAGCCCGTCGCGCCCGCGCGCCGCGATCACGACGGTGGCCCCCGCGCC
>NZ_JACADQ010000376.1 GCF_016106015.1 Neoroseomonas rubea | reverse complement strand
GGCCCCGGCGCCGGAAGCCCAGGCCCAGGCCCCGAAGGCCGTGTCCAAGGCCGCCCAGGCCGCCGCCGATCGCCGCGCCGCGAAGGCCGCCAAGGCCGCGCCCGCCGCCCAGGCGCCGGCCCAGGCGCCGGAAGGTGCCCAGGCGAAGCCCAAGGGCCGCCCGGCGGGCAAGGCGGTCGTGAGCAGGAAGGCCCTCATGGAAGCCGCCGCCGAAGGGGTCGTGCCCTCGCCGCCTGATTTTTCGGCCGCAACCCACAAGCCCCATCGGAAGCGGCTCGCGGAGGTCATCGCCTTGGTCGAAGCCGGCGATCTGGAAGGGCTGCGCGCGAATTCGGTCCAGCCGATCAGCAGCAGCCGCGTGGCCCTCTGCCGCTACCGGGACGCGGCGATCGTCGCGCTGGAGGCGCGGCGCAAGGGCTGATCCGCGCCGGGCTGGATGGGGGGCGGCCTTCGGGCCGCCCTTTTTTCACGGCAGCGCGGCCAGCCGGCGGGCTACCGCGCGATCGCGCTCGACGATCTGGCGAATGGCGTCCCGCACCAGTTCCAGCGCGCGTAACTCCTGCTGATCTTCAACGATATATTGCTGCACGTTTTCAGGCAGGTGCGCCCGCCGGATGCCGGCTTCGTTCTTGCGCCGCAGATCATCGCGAAGCATGCCGGCTGCGCCCAGGGCGACGATGCTCTGGCGCAGGCAGTCGTAGAGCGGCGCACGGCCACGGATCACAAGGTCGCGGATGCCCTGCTGATCCTTCGCGTCGAAGTAGCGCATGGCGGCCTCGCCGGATGCGAAGCGCCAGCCGAAGACGCTGACCGGCAGCGAAAGGGCCTTGCGTGACATGACCGGATCGGCCGCCGTCCGCAGTATCGTCGCGATCGGCACGCCCTCGCGGATTTGCTGCCGCACCCAGGTTTCGGTGACGCCATGCCGGTGCACCAGTGAGGTGCAGAAGTCGCGGACGGCATTTTCGCCTTGGAAGCCGGCGGCGGCCAGCGTCGCTGTCAGCGCCTCGCGATCCTGCCTCGCCCGGGCTTTCGCGCGGGCCGCTTTCTGCTTTGCGGCCTCGACGACTTGTTCGGGGTTCATGTTCGGATGATGGGCGCCGATTGAATCGCCCCATGACGCCGGCAGGTTCAGCATTGTCGCGACATGGCGCAGGAAGGCGCGCCGGCTTGGAAATTCGCGCCCTTGATAGGAGATCGCTTGCGGCGGCCTGTCGTGCTGCTTTGGCTGCAACGCAGCGTCGGGCGAAAGTCCTTCCTTAAGCCGATACATGATTAGGTCCGGGCTCAGCCCAACCGCTGGCGCAAATGCCTTTGCGAAGTGGCGGCGCGAAGGATAGGTCACGCCTTGATATTCGACGGGATGCCAGAAGGGCCTTTCGGCGGAAACGGGCTTCCTGAGCAGTTCATCGGTCTGGCCTTTTGCAAGTCGCGTATGAAGCGTGCTCTCGCGGTGGCCAAGCGCGGCTGCGGCGGCCTTCAACGAAGGATATTCCTTGCCATCAATTGTCACGGCGCGCGCGTTTCCAGGCAGCCTTGGTGCGACTAGCGCCAGTCCACGGCGGCCAGAGCGATAACGCTCGCCGATCAGCGCCGCCCCGATGTGAGGATAGGCTTCGCCCGCCTTGGCGAAGTTCGCATAGAGCACGCCATCGATATCGATCGGCACGCCGACGCGGCCATCGACGACCTTGAGCGGCTTCTTCTTCGACATGGTGGTCTTCCTGCATGTGACGGCAGGCCCGGCGCACGCGGCGCCGAGCCCGCCTTTGCCGCGCGCGGATCAGATCGCCATGGAAGGCTGCGTTGTGCCCCGCTGCTTCCGCGCGTTGGCCCGTTCCGCCCGCACCTGGGCGGCACGTTGCTCGCGCGCTTCTGCGGCCCGCCGGGCATCCGCCTCGTCCTTGGCGGGCGTGTAGAAGGTCAGCGCCAGCCGCCGAAGCCGCATCGGGGAAGTGTTCTCCGAGAAGGTGTCGTTCGCCTTCCACGCGTTGAACGCGGCGAAGACGACTGCCGCCTCCAACTGCAACTTCTCGCTGTTGCGGAGATCCGGCTGGTTCGCCTTCACCCATTCGGGCGTCCGCTTGAGGAAGGCGATCGCGTCGGCCTGCCCGTCCATCGTGGTGCCGGGGTTGTTCGCCAAGTCGGTCAGGAAGCGCCGCCCTTCGTCGCGGCCCTCGTCCGCATCACGCCGAAGGAGGACGAGATACCCGGCGAGGTAGCCCTGGGCGGCCGGCACCGCTTCCTTGTCCGCCAGGATGCCGTCCAGGGCCATCACCGGCCCCATCCAGGCCCGCAGCACGGGCAGAATCGGGTGCATGGCCTCGATGCGCTCCGCGTCGCTCACATCGGCCGCGATGCGGGCCGCAGGAAGCGCACGGGGGAAGGATACGCCGACCACCCCGTTGAGCAGGTGGTTCGCCAGCGACAGAGCCACGCGGAATTGCCCGGCCTGGACCAGCGGGTTTGTCGGGGCCATCTGGAGGTAGCGCATCAGGCTCTGCATTTCGTTGGCTGAAGACTTCACCGATGCCTTGCTGTCGAACGAGTCATAGACGCGGATCGCATCTTCCTCCGTGGCGCAGGCGATGACCGTGACGCGCACAGTCGCCGGCACGGGAACCTGCTCGGTCTCCCACAGGAAGGCCCGGGTGTGGCCATCGGCCTTGAGGCAGAAGGTGCCCAGCGCGTCGCGCGGCGCTTCGGCGAAGGCCGTCTCCAGCCCTTGCAGCGTCTGCCCGTTCTCGAGCATGGCGATCGCGGTGACGTTGCGGTGCACGTCCATCGGGTTCGCCAGATGGGACCGCAGAGTCGCATCCTGCGCCCGCAGAAGGTGGTCGCGCTGGGCGGGATGCGGCGGCAGCGCCAAGAAGGCGGGCGTGGGCACGAGGAAGGTGCCGACCGTGACGGCGGTCGAGGCCCGCTGCTCCGGCAGCGCGTCTGTCTTGACCACCTGGTCTTGTTCTTCGTGCTGCTCGTCGGATGCGGGGATGTTCTGGTCTTGCATGTCGCTCTCGCTTGCTTGCCGCCCGGGCGCCGATCGGCCGGGCCGCCGCACGATGCGCAGCGCCGCCGCCGGCCGTCCCCGCTTCAACGGCGCCATGGCGCGATTGAAATGCCCGTGCCCATCCATGGGGCGCCCTGCTCATGCTATGGGGGGGATCACGCGCAACTGCCGGGATCGGAATCGCCCACCAGCGATCAGCCCCCCGCCCCCGCGCTCCTGACGAAATCCATGGAGCGGAAGAACGATGACCAGCAGCGCGACCGTGCAGATGTTGAGGCCGCCCGCCGCCATGCCGCCTGACGATGCGGCCGGCCGGCAGCGGTTGGTAATGCCAGATCTCGTCGCGTCCTACGTGGGGCTGACGCCTCGTCAGGTCGATCGCCTTGTCGGCGCAGGGCTGTTCCCTGCGCCGGTCGAGGTCATGATCCCTGGCGAAAAGCGGCCGGCACGGGCCTGGGTCGAAGGCGAGGTTCAGGATTGGATTCGCGCGCGGATGGCGGAGCGCCCAGGCGGTAGAGATTGAACCTGATCGACGGGTCTTCGAGGTGCCGGCCCATGACGCCGGCGGCCTCAAGATGGCGCCGCCACCATTCTAGGCGAGCCCTGGGCGTCAGGCCGGCCGGCTGACGGGGCGCCAATTCCCGGTAGATGATCGCCAAGGTGTAGCGCCGCTTTCCGTGCCGAATGCGTGGCCGCCCGGCTGGCCGTGCGGCTTCATCGATCAGCGCGTGGCCGGCTTCGATCAGCGCAAGGGCGGCGCGCGCTTGGCCGGCTTGGCGCGCCACCCAGGCTTCGGCCAAGGCATCCAGGCCGGCGCCGAAGGCGGCGCGGGCGGCTTCGGCGGGGGCGGGGCGGGGCGGGGCTGGCATGGCCTTACAAGGCCGCGCCGGCCGCCGGGTGGCAAGCGTCAGCGGCGGCGCGATGCGGGCGGGGATCGGC
>NZ_JACADQ010000375.1 GCF_016106015.1 Neoroseomonas rubea | reverse complement strand
CTCCCCCGAACCCCCTCCCTTTTCTGTCTGTTGGGATCCGATGGCCAAGGTTCCAGGGACGGTTGGGGTGGGTGGCGGGTCCGGTCGGCGTTGCGCAGCGACGTCGATAGGTCACGCAGGGGGGGAGAAGTTCCCTTCTCCCCGCTGCGCCATCAGTACGTCGCGAAGACGCGCTCGAGATCCGTCATCCCATGCGCGAGCGCGAGCGAGAGCAGGATCCGCGCCTTCTGCGGCGTCAGGTTGTCCGCCGTGACGAAGCCGAGCGCGGCGTTGCGCGTCGTCTTGGCCGCCCGCCCCGACATGGCGCGGGAGGAGGTGACGACCGCCACACCCTTCTTCACCGCATCCGCCAGCGCCCCCGACATCGCGGGCGTGACGTAGCCCGGCGCGAAGCCCGCGGTGACGATGCCCTTCGCCCCGGCGGCGACGAAGGCCTCGATCGCCGTCCCGTCCGCCCCGGCATAGGTGTAGGCGATATCGACGCGCGGCAGCGCGTCCATCCCGCGCACATCGAATTCGGTGTCGGGCGCGATGCGACGCAGCGGCCGGCGATACCAGGCGATCTCATCCGCATCGGCATGGCCCAGCGCGCCGAAATCCGCCGTGCGGAAGGTCTGCATGCGCAGCGTGGAGGTCTTCGTCACCTCCCGCGCCGCCTGGATCTCGTCGTTCAGCAGCACGAGCGCGCCGAGCCCGCGCGCGCGCGGATCGGCCGCGACGCGGCAGCCATTGACGAGGTTCATCGGTCCGTCGCCCGCCAGCGCGGAAGCCGGCCGCTGCGCGCCCACCACCACCACGGGCTGCGGGATCTTGAGCGTGAGGGAGAGGAAATAGGCCGTCTCCTCGAGCGAGGCCGTGCCATGCGTCACGACGATGCCGGCGAGATCCGGGTGCTCGGCCGAAAGCCGGTCGCAGATGTGCAGCAATGCCTTCCATTCCGGCCAACCGACAGCGGTCGAGGGAATGGCGCGGAAGGGAACGGGCAGGACATCGGCGACGAGCGCCAGTTCCGGCACCCGCGCGATCACCCCGTTCACGTCAAGCACCTTCCCGGCCGAGGCGTAGTCGATCAGCTCGAGCGGCCCCTTGCCCATCGAGGAGATGGTGCCGCCCGTGCCGATGATGGCGACCTTCGGTTTCGCGCTCATGCCGCGCGCTGCCCCGCCGCGCCCGCGCGCAGCCTTTCGATCACATGGTCGGTCGTCATGACATCCCCGAAGATGTTCCAGAAGGCGGCGAGCGAGGCGTTGTGCTCGGCATCGCTGTTCGCCGCGTTGCAATCCGCGACCATCACGGTGCGGAAGTCCAGCATCATGGCATCGCGCGCGCTGCTCTCGCAGCACACATTGGTCACGGTGCCGCCGATCAGCACCGTGTCGAAGCCGCGCGCGCGCAGCCGTGCGGCGAGGTCGGACGATCCCTGGATGAAGGCGCTGAAGCGGCGCTTCAGCACCTTCTCGTCCTCGGCCCGCACATCGAGCGCCGGCCACAGCGCATGCCCGGGCGAGCCTTCGCTCATCGCCGCGACGCGACGCGCGCGCGCGGCCGGCGTCGCCATGCGCTGCATCACCGTCCAGGTCTCGTCGCAGGACGCGTCATGCGTGTTCTGGATCCAGAAGACCCCGCCGCCCGTCTCCCGCACCGCGGTGGCGAGGCGGTTCACGGCGGGGACGATGCGCTCGGCCATCGGGCAATACGCATGGCTGATGGCCGGGTCCATGAAGCCGACCTGCAGGTCGATGACCACGAAGGCCGTCCGGCGCGGGTCGAGATCCTCGAAGGGATGCGCGCGCCCGCAGCGCGCCTCCACGCGGGCGGCGATCTCGGGCGGTATGTTCAGCGGATGCACGGGCTCTCTCCCCCTGTCGGGCTTGGGCCGGCGAGGTCGCGTTTCCCCGGGGCGGCACGCTATCCGCGAGACGCCCGCGCGGCAACCTCAGCCCCGCTTCTCGACCACCGCGGTCGTGAGGCGCGAGACGCAGGCAAGACGCCCGTCGGCGCGATGGATCTCGGTCTGCCAGACCTGCGTGGTGCGGCCCAGATGCAGCGGCCGGCAGGTGGCCGTCACCGTCTCCCCCTTCGGCACCGAGGCGATGTGGTTCGCGTTCACCTCGAGCCCCACCGCCTGGCGATCGGGCGGCAGGGTCAGGTTGGACGCCATGCTGCCGATCGTCTCCGCCAGCACGACGGATGCGCCGCCATGCAGGATGCCGAAGGGCTGCGCGTGGCGTTCATCGACCGGCATCTCGGCGCGGATGAAATCCTCCCCGATCTCGAGGATGCGGATTCCGAACAGGCCCGGCAGGCTGCCCGCGAAGCGTGCCCCCATCTCCGCCGGATCGGTGCCGCGCTTCCAGATTCCCATGTGCTCCCCGCCGCAGAATGCCGTGCTTCAAGTCTGGCGCGCCGCGCGCCGCTCGGCCAGGGCCGGCCCGGCCGGCAGGACCACACGGGAATGTTGCTTTGTCGCACCGAATGATCCTGCGAAGCATGTGAGGTCACCCGCCGACCCCGCACCCGACGCCCCGGCCCGCAACGGGCGGAACAGAAGGGCGAAGTCGTGGACCAGGCTGCGGGGGCGCGTGGGGCAAGAACATGCCGGCCGCACGGTCGGCCAAGAATGGTGATGCCGTGCACGTAGTGCTGGACGTGTCCCGGTTCCTGGCTTGCGGCCGCCGCCGGGCGCCGTCGGGAATCGACCGGGTTGAAGCCGCCTATGCGGCACGCTGGCTGGCCGAGCCGGAATCGGCCGTCACCTTCTGCGCCCGCGCACCCTGGGGTGGCTACGCGGCTCTGCCGCGCGGCCTCGTCGCCGACTTCGCCGCGGCGTTGCAGGCCGGCTGGGCCAGCGCGGATGCCGCCGCGGCGCGGCGGGCACGCTTGATCGGACGGCTCGGCGTGGCCCGCGTGGCGCTCGGGCGGGGCAAGGGGCGTCTCGATGCTGCGCTGGCGCGCCAGCGGCGCAGCCTGTTCCTGTTGGTCTCGCATCGCCTGATGGAACAGCCCGGGCCGATCGCGGCGATCCGCGATTCTGGCGCGGCGTTCATCCCGCTCGTGCACGACCTGATCCCGGCGACGCATCCCGAATATGCGCGGCCGGGCGTGGCGATGCAGCACCTGCGCCGGCTCGCCACCGTCGCCGCACTGGCGGATGGCGTGATCGTGAATTCCGAGGCGACGGCCGCCTCGCTCCGCCCGCATCTGGTCCGCCCGCGCGCCGTCCCACCCGTCGCGGTCGCCCCGCTCGGCATCGCGCCGCCGTCCGCGACGGCGACCGCCGCGCGCCGCGTCCATCCCTATTTCGTCGTGCTCGGCACGATCGAACCACGCAAGAACCACATGCTGCTGCTCCATCTCTGGCGGGATTTCGCCGCGAAATGGGGCCCGGCCGCGCCGCACCTCGTCATCGTCGGCCGCCGGGGTTGGGAGAACGAGAATGTGCTCGACCTGCTCGAGCGCTGCACCCTGCTTCGCGGCCTGGTCGAGGAACTGGGCACGCGTCCGGACCCGGAGGTCGCCGCGCTCGTCGCGGGCAGCCGCGCGCTGCTGTTCCCCTCCTTCGCGGAAGGCTACGGGCTGCCGCTGGCCGAAGCGCTCGCCGCCGGCGCGCCGGCCATCTGCTCCGACCTGCCGGCGCTCAGGGAAGTCGGTGGCGCCGTGCCCGAATATCTCGACCCGCTCGACGGCGCGGGCTGGCGGCGCAGCATCCTCGACTACGCCGCCCCCGACAGCCGCGCACGCGCCGCGCAGCTCGCGCGCCTGCGCGGCTGGTCGCCGCCCTCCTGGGACGACCATTTCGCCTCGGTCGACGGGCTGCTCGAAGCGGTCGCGCGGCGCCATGCCGGCGCGACCGCCACGCGGCGCCCCGATGCCGCAGGCGTGCGCGAGCCCGAGCGACTGCCGGCCGAGCCGGTCGCGGCCCGTTGAGGCTTCGCGCGATGCTGCAACGATGAAGCGCGGGACAGCGCG
>NZ_JACADQ010000374.1 GCF_016106015.1 Neoroseomonas rubea | reverse complement strand
AGGCGCGGCAGGTCCTCCGGCCGGTGCTGCCCGTCCCCGTCCAGGGTCGCGACATAGTCCGCCCCGCGCGCCAGCGCCGCGCGCATGCCGCGCCGCAGCGCCGCACCCTTGCCCTCATTCGCCGGGGCCGCGACGACCTCCGCCCCCGCGGCGGCGGCAATCGCGCCCGTGCCGTCGGTGGAGCCGTCGTCCACGACCAGCAGCGGCGTGCCCGGCATGGCGTCCAGCACCCGCGCGACCAGCGGGCCGATCGTCTCCGCTTCCTGGAAGGCGGGCATGACGACCACGAGGCTGCCAGGGTCCGGGGCGGGCGACGGGGCGGGGCGCGTCGGAAAGGTTGCCTCGGTCACGGTGTTCCGGGTGGAATGGGCCACCACCTTACCGACTGCCGAGATCGGGACCTAGCGACCATGCCGCTCGATTCCAGCACCGCCCTGCAGGGGGAGACCAGCTGCGACGTTCTCGTCGTCGGCGGCGGCCCCGCGGGCGCGACCGCCGCCGCGATCCTGGCCGAGAAGGGGCGCCGCGTCGTCCTGCTCGAGAAGGACCGCCACCCGCGCTTCCATATCGGCGAAAGCCTGCTGCCGCTGAACTTGCGGCTGTTCGAGCGCCTGGGCGTGCAGGAGGAAATCGCGGCGATTGGCGTCTACAAGCCTGGCGGACGCTTCGTCTCGGACGAGCACGGCAAGCACGCCAGCTTCTCCTTCGCCGCCGGGCTGAACCAGGACTACACTTATTCCTACCAGGTGCGGCGCAGCCAGTTCGACGAGATCCTGTTCGGCCGCGCCCGCGCGCTCGGCGCCGACGCGCGCGAAGGGATGCGCGTGCTGGACGTCGCGCTCGACGCTGCGGTCGGACACCGCGTGACGGCGCGCGACGAGGCGGGCACGATGCACGCCTTCCGCGCGCGCTACGTGATCGACGCCTCGGGCCGCGACACCTTCCTCGCCACCGCCATGGGCAGCAAGGCGCGCAACCCGCACAACAACACCGCCGCGATCTACGGCCACTTCAAGGGCGTCATGCCCTTCGAGGAGACCGAGGACGGCAGCATCACCATCCATCTCTTCGACCATGGCTGGTTCTGGATGATCCCGCTGCCCGACGGCGTGACGAGCGTGGGCGTCGTCAGCAATCCGGGCTTCTTCAAGCGCCGGCGGGGGGAGGTGCGGGACTTCTTCCTCGAGACGCTGTGCTCCGTCCCGTCGGTCGCGCGCCGCATCGCGGATGCGGAGCTGGTGTCGGAGGTGACGACGACCGGCAACTACTCCTACGCGTCGAAGGTCATGCACGGCGATGGCTGGCTGATGGCGGGCGACGCCTATGCCTTCATCGACCCGGTGTTCTCCTCGGGCGTGCTGCTGGCCATGGCGAGTGCCGAGATGGGCGCGGAGGTCGCCGACACCTGGCTCGACGACCCGGCGCGCGCCGCGCGCATGGCGCGCGCCTTCGAACGCCGGGTGAAGCGCGCGATCCGCTCGCTCTCCTGGCTGATCTACCGCATCAACACGCCGGTGCTGCGCGACATGTTCATGGAGCCGCGCAACCGCTTCCGGATGCGGGAGGGGCTGGTCAGCCTGCTGTCGGGCGACGTGCACGCCAACGCAAACCGGCAATTGCCCGTGCTCGCCTTCAAGGCGGCCTACCATGCGCTGAACCTCGCCTACCGCTTCGGCTACCGGCTGCGGCCGGAAGGGCTGGTGCGCATGCGCCGCCCCGAGCCCGCGGTCACACCGAGGGTTGCTGGCTGATCACGCGTTCCAGGTTCTCGATCCAGCCATTGTAGTTCTTGTGGATGCTGGTGCCGTCGTAGCCCAGGTTGCTGCTGTCGGCGTAGATGATTGAGAAGACCTCCTGGTTGTAGGTGATCTCGACCACCGCGACATGCGTGCGCAGGTTGAGCGTCGCGCGGATCACCCCAGGGCGGACCACATCCGTCTGCCAGCCGAGGCCGCCCGCGGCGCGCTGGATCTGAATGGTCCGGTGCTCGAGCGAACCCGGATTCCGGAACGGCCGCTGGCTGACATTGTAGATCGGGCGCGTGCAGCCCGCGAGGCTGGCGGCCACGACCACCATCGGCATCGATCCGATCAGGAACCTGCGCTTCATGGATCCTCCTCGCGTCTCTCTCATCCCCGGAACGATCGAAGGCGCCCGGGCGAGCCGGACCCTAATATCCACCCGACCCGACCCGGATTGAGGCAGGTCAACCGATCCGCGCAAGCCAGGCCCTCCGGCGCAGCAGCCGCGCCAAGGTCCTGCCGGTGACATACCAATGCACCATGAAGCCTTCCGCCAGCAGCCGCGGAAGTTCGACCCGGAAGACATCCTCCGCCGCCGCCGGCGTGGGCGACAGGCCGAGGCCGCGGGCCATCCGGAGCGCGCGATGCATGTGCAGGCGGCTCGTCACCAGCGCTTCCCCCGCGGCGGGGCCATGCACGGCACGATGGTTCGCGAGGTTCTCCAGCGTGTGGCGCGACCGCGTCTCCATCCCGATCCGCCTCGGCGCGATCCCGCCCGCCACCAGCCAGTCGCGCCCGACCTCCGCTTCCGCCGGCGCGCCTGGACTGGTCCGCCCGCCGAGCACAAGGAGCTCCGCGCCGGGCGCAGCGCGCGCCAGTTCCGCCGCGCGCGCGAGACGCGCGACGAAGACGGGCGAGGGCGCCCCGTCCTCCAGCCGATGTCCGAGCACGAGGATGCGCGGCGGCGGCGTGGGTGGGGCTGTTCCCGCCGCGCGCGCGGTGCGCAGCACGGCAATCGTCCCCGCCAGCGGCGCGAGCCCCGCGGTCAGCGCCGCGACGACCAGCGCCGCGACGAGCGTGATAGCCCCGTCATGCCCGAGGAAGGGCGGCGGCGCCTCCGTGCTCACGCCGCGAGCCAGGCGCGCGCGGCGGCCTCCGCGCCCGAGGGCAGCGGCGCGGCGCGGTCGTTCACCCAGGCCGTGATGTCGCGCGCCACGCGCTCGCCCTGCGTGTCGCGCAGCAGCATGTGATAGCCATTGGCGTAGAAGCCGACGCGCTGCCGCCCGCGATCCGGCAGCGCGGCAAGCAACCCGCGCGTCGGCGCCGCCGGTACCAGCCGGTCCCGCCCGCCATACAGCAGCAGCGCCGGCGCGCGGAAGCGTGGCGCCGATGCCACCGCCGCATCCATCAGGTCCACAAGCCCGGCAATGGCATCGACGCGCGTGTCGCGGATCAGCAGCGGATCGCGCGACCAGCGCTGCCAGGCGGCGATATTGTCGGTCGGCTGGAAGCCCGGCGCCGAATTCTGGAAGCCCATCATCGGCACCACCGACACGAGCAGGTCGAGCATGTTGCGCGCGAGCCAGCCGAGCGCGGCGCGCCCCACCACGGCGGGCGCCAGCAGCACATAGCCGTCCGCCGGCGGCGGTGCCGCGGAGGCGCCGGCGACGAGCAGCACAGCACCGCCCATGCTTTCGCCCATCATGATGAGCGGCAGGCCGGGATGGCGTTCGCGGATCAGGCGCGCGGCCTCCGCGGCATCGGCCGACATCGTCTCGTGGCCTGCCCAGATGCCGCGGTTGGGCGTGGCGCCGAAGCCGCGCTGGTCATAGGCGTAGAGCGCGACACCCTCCTGCGTGAACCAGGGCGCGGCATCCTCCGCGAAGGCGCGGGCATGCTCGTTCATGCCGTGCAGCCCGACCACGACGGCGCGCGGCGGGCTCGGCGGCAGCCAGCGATGCAGCGGCAGGCGGACGCCGTCTGGCATGACAAGCGCATCCGGGGCGAGCATGGGGGCGGTGACGGCGGGGCCCATGGGGGCGCGGGCGGGGGCGCAGGAGGCGAGGGCCAGCAAGGGCAGTAAGCGGGGGGGGAGGAGAACCTCCCCCGGACCCCCTCCCTTCTTTGTCTCTTGGGACCTGAGCTCGGAGGCCGGTGCCCACGTGCCAGGAAAGGTTGAGGGGGGGAGCGGGCGCCCATCGCCGTTGCCGTGCAACGGCGATGGAACCC
>NZ_JACADQ010000373.1 GCF_016106015.1 Neoroseomonas rubea | reverse complement strand
GGCGAGCCCCGCCACGCCGGCCAGCACCCAGCGGCGCCCACCGCCGCCGCCCGATGGCGGCTGCGCGATCAACGCCGCCGCCGCGCGCGGCGAGACGCGGATGGTGGCGTCGTCCTCGGGCGGCCTGCCGCTCACCGGCAGGAGCAGGAGCCGCCGACGCCGCCGAAGTTGCGCCGGGCGAAGTTCTCCGCGTCGCTGCGCGTGCTCATCTGCGGGCCCATCTGGCAGAAGGAGGTGCCGCGCGCGATGCGCATCTGGTCCGGGTCGCGGCCCTCGACCGCGATGCGGCCGCGGTCGCAATAGACCCAGTAGTTCGCGAGCGCGGTGGCGGGCGCCAGCAGGGCAAGGCCGAGCAGCAGGGCGGGGATGTGCCGCATGGCGTCCTCAGCGGCAGGAGCAGGGGCGGCCGGCGCCGCCGAAATTGTTCCGCGCGAAATCCTGCGCCGAGGAGAGGAAGCCGAACTTAGGCCCCATCTGGCACACGCCCGACCCGCGCGCGATGCGCATCTGGTTGGGGTCGCGCCCGTCCACCTCGATCCGGTTGTTGGCGCAATAGACGTAGTAGTCGGCGAAGGCCGCGGCGGGCGCGAGAAGCGCGGCGGCGACGGCGGCGGCGAGCAGCATCCTCATGGGGCGGTCTCCTCCTGCCTTGCGGGCAGGGAAGCATGGCGCCCCGTTTCGCTCGCGCGCAAGTGACCGGGCATACGGAAAAGGCGCGGAAGGCTTCCCTTCCGCGCCGTGCCGTGAAGCGTTTCAGACCCGCAGGATCAGGCGGACTTCGCCATGATCTCGTCGGCCACGTTGCGCGGCACCGGATCGTAGTGGTGGAACTGCATGGAGAAGGAGGCGCGCCCCTTCGTCATGCCGCGCAGGTTGGAGATGTAGCCGAACATCTCCTTCAGCGGGACGTGCGCCCGGACGATGACCGAGGTGCCGGCCATGTCCTGGGACTGGATGACGCCGCGGCGGCGGTTGAGGTCGCCCACCACGTCGCCGACATGGTCCTGCGGAGTCGTCACCTCGACGTCCATGATCGGCTCGAGGATCACCGGGCCGGCCTTCTTCATGCCTTCGCGGAAGCAGGCCTTGGCGGCGATCTCGAACGCGAGCGCCGAGGAGTCGACGTCGTGGTACTTGCCGTCCACCAGGGAGTACTTGAAGTCCACGGTCGGGAAACCGGCCAGCACGCCGGTGTCGGCCTGCATCTTGATGCCCTTCTCGACCGCCGGGATGTATTCCTTCGGCACCGAGCCGCCGACGACGCCGTTCACGAACTCGATGCCCGTGTTCCGCTCCTTCGGCTCGAAGACGATCTTCACCTCGGCGTACTGGCCCGACCCGCCCGACTGCTTCTTGTGGGTGTAGGTCTCGGTGTGCGGCTTGGTGATCGTCTCCCGATACGCGACCTGCGGGGCGCCGATGTTCGCGTCCACGCCGTATTCGCGCTTCAGGCGGTCGACGATGATCTCGAGATGCAGCTCGCCCATGCCGGAGAGGATGGTCTGGCCCGTCTCCTGGTCCGTGCGCAGGCGGAGCGAGGGATCCTCGCCGGCCAGCTTCTGCAGGCCGAGCGTCATCTTCTCGACGCCTTCCTTGGTCTTGGGCTCGACCGAGATGTCGATGACCGGCACCGGGAAGGCCATGCGCTCCAGCACCACCGGGTCGGCGGCATCGGCCAGCGTGTCGCCCGTGCCGGTGTCCTTCAGCCCGACGAAGGCGGCGATGTCGCCGGCGGAGACTTCCTTCACTTCCTCGCGCTTGTCGGCGTGCATCTGGAACATGCGGCCGATGCGCTCGCGGTTCCCCTTGGTCGTGTTCATCACCATGTCGCCCTGCTTGAGGACGCCGCGGTAGACGCGCACGAAGGTCAGGTTGCCGTACTTGTCGTTGATGATCTTGAAGGCGAGGCCGGCGAAGGGCGCGGTCTCGTCCGCCGGAATGACGCGGCGCTCGGCCGTCTCGTCCTGGCCTTCCTCCGGCGCCACCTTGATCCCGGGGATGTCGACGGGGGAGGGCAGGTAGTCGATCACCGCGTCGAGCAGCGGCTGCACGCCCTTGTTCTTGAAGGCCGTGCCGCAGAGCACCGGGCGGAACTCGCCGCTGATCGTGCCCTTCTTGATGCAGCGCTTCAGCGTCGCGACCGACACGTCGCCCTTGTCGAAGTATTCCTCCATCGCCGTCTCGTCGACGCCGACGCAGGTGTCGATCAGGATCTGGCGGAATTCGGCCGCCTTCTCCTTCAGGTCGTCGGGGATCGGCGCGTCGTGGTAGGCGGCGCCGAGCTCGTCGCCCTCCCAGATGATCGCCTTCATCTCGACCAGGTCGACGACGCCCTTGAAGGTGTCCTCGATGCCGATCGGCAGCTGCAGCGTCACCCAGTTGATGCCGAGCTTCTCGGTCAGCGTCGCCGCGGCGCGGTAGAAGTCCGCACCCGTGCGGTCGAGCTTGTTGATGAAGATGATGCGCGGGACGTTGTACCGGTCCGCGAGGCGCCAGTTGGTCTCGGACTGCGGCTGCACGCCGGCCACGCCCTCGATGATGAACACCGCGCCGTCGAGCACGCGCAGCGAGCGGTTCACCTCGATGTTGAAGTCGATGTGGCCGGGGGTGTCGATGACGTTGATGCGGTGGTCGTTCCACACGGCGGTCACAGCCGCGGAGGTGATGGTGATCCCCCGCTCGCGCTCCTGCTCCATGTAGTCGGTCGTGGTGTTGCCCTCATGCACCTCGCCGATCTTGTGCGACTTCCCGGTGTAATAGAGGATGCGCTCGGTCGTGGTGGTCTTGCCGGCGTCGATATGCGCCGTGATGCCGATATTCCGGATACGCTCGAGCGGGGTGCGCGCCACGATGGGCCTCCATAAGCAGAAACGGGCGCCCGCGCCGGAGCATCGGCTCCGCGCCGCCCGAAAGGGTTCACGCCGGTAAGTTGGTGGTCGCTATCTGCGACGTCCCGGCCGGCTTTGCAAGCGCGGGATGATGCGATTCGGCCAGGACGCCGCCATCCACCCGCGCCGGGACGGGCATTGCGACGTTCCGTTGCGGACAGGAAACACACAGCCGGGCTAGGCTCGGCCCGCCATGCAGCCCGCCACCGTCATCGCCGCCGCCCGCTTCGGATTCGGCCGCCAGCCGCAGGACCCCGAGCCGGGGGACCCGCGCGCCTGGCTGCTCGGCCACCTGGCCGGGGAAGCCCCCGCCCCCGCCCTGCCCGAAGGCCACCCCGCCACGCTGCGCGACATCTTCGCCCTGCAGGCCGAGGACAACGAGACGATGCGCGCCGGCCAGGGCCGCCCGCACCAGCAGCGCATCTGGCGCGCCGAGGCCGCCGCCCATCTCGCCCTCGCCGCGACCGCCGAGGCCGGCTTCCGCGAGCGACTGGTCCATTTCTGGGCCAACCACTTCACTGTCGGGCGCCAGAAGGTCCCCTACACCGTCGGCCATTTCATCCGCGCGGCGATCCGCCCCCACGTGACCGGGCGGTTCGAGGCGATGCTCCTCGCGGTCATCCGCCACCCGGCCATGCTCGCCTATCTCGACAACGCGACCTCGATCGGGCCGGGCAGCCAGGCGGGGCTGCGCAGCGGGCGGGGGCTCAACGAGAACCTGGCGCGCGAGATCCTCGAACTGCACACCGTCACGCCGGCCGCCGGCTACACCCAGGCCGATGTCGGCGC
Organism: Neoroseomonas rubea; assembly: GCF_016106015.1. Taxonomy (GTDB): domain Bacteria; phylum Pseudomonadota; class Alphaproteobacteria; order Acetobacterales; family Acetobacteraceae; genus Neoroseomonas; species Neoroseomonas rubea. The sequence continues at coordinate 300 of NZ_JACADQ010000373.1, read as the reverse complement.
GCTCGCGCGGATCATCACCGGCTGGTCCTTCGCGCCCCAGCGGGAGCCCTTCGGCTTCCTCTTCCGCCCCGCCGCCCACGAACCCGGCGAGAAGCGCCTGCTCGGCCACGCCTTCGCCGAAGGCGAGGCCGGCGGCGTGGAGGCGCTCACCTTCCTCGCGCGCCACCCGGCGACGCAGCGGCACCTCGCGACGAAGCTGGCCCGGCACTTCGTGGCGGACACGCCGCCGCCCGGCGCGGTGCGGCGGGTCGAGGCGGCGCTGCGCGACAGCGGGGGCGACCTAGGCGGTGGCAGATCCGA
>NZ_JACADQ010000372.1 GCF_016106015.1 Neoroseomonas rubea | reverse complement strand
CGGCCCGCGCGCGGCGCGCGTCAAGGCGCTGGCCGCGCGGCCCTTCCTTGATGCGCTCTACACCCCGCCGCCCGATATCCTGGCCCCGGCGGACGAGGTCACGGCCTGCCGGTGCGAGGAGGTGTGCGCCGGCGCGGTGCGCGCCGCCGCGCGCCTGGGCGCGACCGGGCCGAACCAGGTGAAGGCCTATCTTCGCTGCGGGATGGGCCCCTGCCAGGGGCGGATGTGCGCGACAACCGTCGCGGCGCTGGTCGCGGAGGTGCGCGGCCTGCCGGTGGAGGGCATCCCGCCGCTTCGCCCGCGCGCGCCCTACAAGCCCATCACGGTCGCCATGATCGCCGCGGCTGGGGAGCCTGTGCAACAGCCGCACGAATAAGTGCGGCGCGACACATCGCATTATTGGCACGCGTGCCGGGGGACATTACGAATCCCGACATGCGCGCCCTCATCGTCCTGCCGTTTCTCGCGGCCTCCGCCGTCCTCGTCCTACCGCCGGCGCCCGCGCTGGCGCAGGGCTCCGCCATCCTCGCGACCGAGACCAGCGCCGCGTCGGCCGCGGCCATCACCCGCCTGGCCGAGCGCCTGGCGCGGCTGGAGGAGGATGGGCTGGATCCGGGCTGGTACGGCGTGCCGGCGCCCGAGACCGCGTCAGCCGATCCCGCGCGCCACCGGGTGGAGACGCTGCGCGCGGCGCAACTGGCGCTGTCGGATCTCCTGCTCGGCCGGGTCGCATCCCTGCGCGGCCGCGTTGACCTGCGGCGGGATCCGGCCAGCGTGAATCTCGGCGCCTGGGTCGCGGAACTCGCTTCGGCGTCCGAGCCGGCGCAGGTCATCGACCGCGCGGCGAACCTTCCCCAGGGCGCGGCCGCCATCAAGGCGGAACTCGCCCGCTACCGCGCCGTGGCGGCGGCGGGCGGCTGGCCGCGAATCACGGGCGACCTGCGCCGCACGCTCGAACCCGGCACGACCGATGCGCGCGTGCCGCAGCTGCGGGCGCGGCTCGCGGCCTACGACCCCGCCTTGGTCGCCGGGGCGGAGGCAAACAACCCCGCCTACGACGCCCGCCTGCAGGACGCCGTGCGCGCTTTCCAGGCGAGCGAGGGGCTGGAGGCGGATGGCCGCGTCGGCGCCATCAGCTGGCAGGTGCTGAACACGCCCGTCGAGAACAAGGTCGCGCAGCTGCGCGTTGCCCTCGACATGCGCCGTGGCCAGGGCGCCCGCCCGACCGAGCGCCGCATCGAGGTGAACGTCCCGCATTTCCGCCTTCACCTGCTGGAAGGTGACCGGGTGGTGCAGGACATGGCCGTCATCGTTGGGCGGCCCGACCGGCAGACGCCTATGCTCAACGTCCGCATGACGGCGGTGCAGTTCAACCCGCCCTGGGGCGTGCCGGAACGGAATGCGCGGGAGGACCTGCTGCCGCGCTTCCGCCGCGACCCCGCGGGGATGCAGGCGCGCGGCTTCCGCCTGTATCAGCGGGTGGATGGGGAGGTCGTCCAGGTCGACCCGACGACGGTCGACTTTACCAACTACAGCCGCACCCACTTCCCCTATTTCGTGCGGCAGGATGCCGGCGACGCGAATGCCCTTGGGCGTATCAAGTTCGTGATGCCGAACAACGACGACATCTTCATGCATGACACGCCCGACCGGCATCTGTTCCGTCGGCCGGACCGGGCCTTCTCCTCGGGCTGCATCCGGCTCGAACGGCCGATGGACTTGCTTGCCGAGGCGCTTTCGGGCACGAGCGGCTGGGATCGGGCGCGGGTGGACCGCGTCCTTGCCAGCCGCGGAACGGTCAGCACGCAGGTCGCGCGCTCCATCCCCGTCCGGCTGCACTACACGACAACCATCGTGGATGGAGGCCGAGTGATCATGCGCCCAGACATCTATGGCCTCGATGCCCAGTACGCCCGTGCCATGGAGCGCGGCGCGCAGCAGCGGCTCGCCTCGGTCGAAGGGGGGGCGGTGCGCGGCACGGGGGCGCGCTGATATGGCGCGCATCTTCCACCGCCTCGACTGCCCCTGCTGTGACCCCGCCACCGCCCGCCGCCGGGAGGTGATCCGGGCCGGCCTCGGCGGCCTGGCCGCCTTGGCTCTTGCACCGGCCACGGCTGCCGCCCAGGCCGCAGCCGGCGCCGCCAGGACGCTCCGCATCCGCCGCGTCCAGACCGGCGAATCCTTCGAGGGCGTCTATTGGCGCGACGGGCGCTATGAGCGCGATGCGCTGCGCCGGCTCGACGTCATCCTGCGCGACCCTTCCATGGACGAGACGACGCCCATGGACCCCCGCCTGTTCGACGTGTTGCACACCATCGCCCGGCACCTCGACAGCGACGAGCACTACGAGGTGATCAGCGGCTACCGCGCCCCGGAGACCAATGCGGCGCGCGCCAGGCAGTCCCGCCGCGTCTCCCGCGTCTCGCTGCACATGTCCGGCATGGCGGCCGATGTGCGCTTGCCCGGGCGCCAGGCGCTCGGCATCGCGCGCGCAGCCGCGGACCTCCAGATCGGCGGGGTCGGGCTCTATCGGCGCGACGGCTTCGTGCACCTGGATTGCGGGCCGGCGCGGCGCTGGTAGCCGGCTACAGGACCTTCCGCGCCTCCATGACATCGGGATCCTCGGCGCTGGCGTGCACCACGAATCCGAGGCGGCGGACGAAGGCGAGCATGGGGGCGTTCTCGGCCAGCACCTGGCCCACGACCTCGACAAGGCCGACGGACCGACCCCAGTCGAACAGGCGTTCCATGAGGTGCCGCGCCAGACCCTGTCCCTTCCAGGACGGGTCCACGATGACGGCGAATTCGCCGCTCCGCCCGCCGGGCTCGCGGATCAGGCGGGAGACGCCGACCGTGCGGTCCGGCCCATCGGGCGTCCGCGCCACGGCCACGAAGGCCATCTCCCTGTCGTAGTCGATCTGCGTCATGCGGACGATCTGGACCGGGCTGAGTTCTGCCAGCGTCGAGAAGAAGCGGTAGCGGATATCCTCGGCCGTGAGCCGCCGGAAGGCTTCGGCATGCGCCGCCGCATCCTCGGGCCGGATCGGACGCACCGTGACCTCGCGCCCGTCCCGTCCACGCCAAATGCGCGCGAGGTCTGCCGGATAGGGCGGGATGGCGAGCAGCGACGCGCTGCCGCGTGGCCGCAGCGCGATCGCCGCGTCGAGCGCCAGTACGCCCTGCGGATCAGCCAGCAAAGGATTGATGCTGCAGGATTGTATCCCGGGAAAATCGACCGCGATCTGTGACAGGCGCACCAGCGCGTCGGCAATCGCCCCGACATTCGCCGGCGGATGGTCGCGCCAGCCGGCGAGCAGCCGCGCCGTCCGCGTCCGCCCGATCAGCCCGCGGGCGAGGGCGAGGTTGAGCGGCGGCAGGTCGAAGCCCTCATCCGGGTCGATTTCCGCCGCCGTCCCGCCCCGGCCGAAGGCGATCCAGGGCCCGAACATCGCATCGTCGCCGAGGCGCAGGCGCAGTTCCTGCCCGCGCCCTGCCTGCCGCTGGACAAGGAAGCCGGTCAGTCGTGCGCTCGGCCGCGCGGCGGCGATGTGGGCGGCCATGTCCTCGGCGGCGGCCTGCACCGCCGCGGGCGACGCCAAGCCGAGCACCACGCCGCCAACCTCCGTCTTGCGTGGAAGATCTGGGCTCAAAATCTTGAGAACAATAGGAAAACCGAGCATGGCAGCGGCATCGGCCGCTTCCGCTGGGCCGCTGACGGCACGCCCCGGGACGGTCGGCACGCCATAGGCGGCGAGCACGCCAAGCGCCTCCTCCTCGGTCAGGTCCAGCCGGCCCGCCGCGCGCACGGCGGCCAGGATCGCCGTGACGCGCGCCCGGTCCGGCGCCAGGTCCAGCACCTCTCGCGGTGGCAACTCCGCCGCGGTGGCGCGGTTGCGCCGGTCCTGTGCGAGATGCAGGGCGCCGCGCACGGCGGCCTCCGGCGTCGCGAAGACGGCCACGCCGGCTTCGGCCAGGCGCGCGCGCTGCACCCC
>NZ_JACADQ010000371.1 GCF_016106015.1 Neoroseomonas rubea | reverse complement strand
GGGAGTGAACTCCCCCGAGCCCCCTCCTTTTTCTGCCCGTTGGGGGCTGACAGCCGCGGCCGACGCCAGAAGACAAAGAAGGGAGGGGGAACGGGGGAGGTTCTCCTCCCCCGCGCGCTTCCATGACTCTCCTCGCCGCCGAATCCGTGACGAAGCGCCTCCCTGAAGGCGTCACGCTCGTCAGCGACATCACCCTGTCGGTCGAGCCAGGCGAGTTCGTCGCCATCACGGGGCCCTCGGGGTCGGGGAAATCCTCGCTGCTGTATCTGCTTGGCCTGCTCGACCGGCCGACGAGCGGGCGCGTGCTGCTGGAAGGGCGCGACACCGCGCTGCTCGCGCCGCCGGACCTCGCCGCGCTGCGCCTGGCGCGGCTCGGCTTCGTCTTCCAGTTCCACTTCCTGCTGCCGGAATTCACCGCGCTCGACAATGTGCTGATCCCGATCCGCCGGCGCGGCGCGCTGAAGCCGGATGCGGCGGAGGCGCGCGCACGCGGCCTGCTCGCCGCGCTGGGACTCGAGGACGCCGCGGCGAAACTGCCGGAGCAGCTCTCGGGCGGCATGCGCCAGCGCGTCGCGATCGCAAGGGCCCTTGCGAACGACCCGGTGCTGGTGCTGGCGGACGAACCCACGGGCAACCTCGACACGAAGAATGCCGCCGCCGTCTTCGACATCTTCGGCCGGCTGGCGGCGGAGGAAGGGCGCGCGATCCTGGTCGTGACGCATGATGCGGACCTCGCGCACCGCGCGACGCGGCGCATCCACCTGGTCGACGGGCGGATCGTCAGCGACGAGCGCTCCTAGTCGCGCACCGTCGCTGCCAGCAGCCCGCCGCCCGCGACGAGCAGCGCGGCCACCGCCACGCGCCAGGTCAGTGCGCCCTCACCCATCAGCACCAGCAGCAGCGTGGACGCCACCGGCACCGCATAGGCCAGCGTGCCGAGCAGCCGCGGGTCACCCCGCTTCATGCCCGCATCCCACAGGAAGAAGGCCGCGCCGAGCGGCCCGGCGCCGAGCAGCAGCACGGCGAGCCACTGCATGGCATCCGGCGCAACGCTGCTTTCGAACAGAAGGTGCGCGAGGCCGGCGAGCAGCGCGCTGGCAAGGCAGAAGCCCGCCAGCGCTTCCGTCGGCACGGCCGACATCCGCTTCGACATCACCGAATAGACCGCCCAGACCACCGCGCAGCCGATCGCGCAGGCAAAGCCGAGCAGTGCGGAGGGCGGGAAGGATGCGCCCGCGCCCACCAGCAGCGCGCAGCCCGCGAAGCCGAGTGCCACGCCCGCCAGCCGCCGCGGGCCGAGCGGCAGGCCGAGGATCGGCCCTGACAGCAGAACGATCAGCAACGGCCAGAGATAGTTGAGCAGGTTTGCCTCGACCGCCGGCGCCAGCGCCAACGCGGCGAAGTACAGTGCGTGGTATCCGAACAGCCCGCCCACGCCATGCGCCCAGGCGAGCCCGCCCTGCCGCAGGAGCGACAAGCGCCCCTGCGCCGCAACGACGGCAAGCGCGATCAGCCCGCCGGCGGCGAAGGCGAGCGCGGTTATCTGCAGCGGTGGCAGCGCGCCCGCCATACGCGCGAGCGGGGCAAGGAAGGCCCAGAGAATCAGCGCGCCGCAGCCGGCGAGGGTGGCGGATGACATGCGGCGTGCCCAGTATCAGCGCGCGTCAACCGCAGCAATCTCGGGACAGATCATGGCCGGCTTCGTCATCCGCACCCTCGTCACCGCCGCCGGCCTCTGGGTCGCGGTCGCGCTCGTGCCGGGGCTGGTCGCGCGGGATGCGGGGACGCTGATCCTCGCAGCGCTCCTGCTCGGGCTGGTCAACGCGCTGCTGCGGCCCGTGGCGGTGATCCTCTCCCTCCCGCTGACGATCCTGACCTTCGGCCTGTTCCTGCTGGTGGTGAACGCGGCGATGCTGGGGCTGGTGGCCTGGCTGCTGCCTGGGTTCAGCGTCGCGGGTTTCGGCTCGGCGCTGTTCGGCGCGATAGTCGTCTCGATCGTCTCCTGGGCGATCCAGCGCGTGGCGCGGGAGGGCTGATCAGGGCCGGCGCAGCACGGCGCGCACCACCTCGGCCAGCCCCTGGTGGCGCGGTCCTTCATCGAGCGCGACGGTGCCTTCCAGCAGCTCCAGCACCTCGAGCCCCGCGAAATGCTGTTCGACCAGCGCGCGGGTCCACAACAGTGACGGATCCTTCGGCCCGCCGCCGCGGCGGCCTTCCTGCGCGGGCGAGAAGCATTCCAGCAGCAGCAGCCCGCCGGGGGCGAGCGCACGCATCGCGCCCGCGCAGGCGATGACGCGGTCCTCCGGCGGCAAATGCACGAAGACCCAGGCGATGACGTCGAAGCCCGCCGCCGGCCAGTCCCAGCGCGTGAGGTCCGCGGTGACGGTGCGCAGCGCGACGCCGCGCCGGTCCGCCAGCGCACGCGCCTTGGCCAGCCCGACCTCCGACCAATCCACCGAGGTCGTGTCGAGTCCGCGCTCGGCCATCCAGGTCCCGTTGCGCCCTTCCCCGTCGCCCACCGCCAGCGCGCGCATGTGCGGGCGCAGGCGATGCGATTGGGAGAGCAGGAACAGGTTCGGCGCCTCCCCGAACTGGAAGTCGCCGCCGGCGTAGCGTTCGTTCCAGGCAAGGGAGGTGCTCATGCGGGCAGCACCACCGGCTGCGGGTCGAGCCAGGTTTGGTACCAGGAGAGCGAGAAATGCAGGTGCGGCCCCGTGACGCGCCCCGTCGCGCCGGAGGCCGCGATGCGTTCCCCCTTTGACACCACCTGCCCTTCCCGCACGTCGATGCGCGAAAGATGCGCATACAGCGTGTTCACCCCATGCCCGTGGTCGATCACCACCAGATCCCCGAAGAAGTAGAACGAATCCGCGAGCGTCACGCGCCCCGCTGCGGCGGCGAGCATCGGCGTGCCCGTCGGCACCGCGAAGTCCAGCCCGTAATGCGGCTGGCGCGGCTGGCCGTTCAGGATGCGCCGGCTGCCGAAGACGCCGGAGATGCGCCCCGTTGCCGGCGCGACGAAACCTTCCGCGAAGCCGGTCAGCGCGCTGTCCGCGGCGCGCGCGGCGGCGAGCTTTTCGCGCTCCCGCAGGATGCGCTGCAACGTCTCCTCGTCGGGTGTGACCTGCGCCGGGGGCAGGCCGTTGATGCGCTGCTCCTGCCACTGGCGGCGCGCGATGGACAGGCGCTTCTCCTCCCGCCGCGCATCGGCGTGCACGACCGCGAGCGACGAGGCCGCCGCATGGTCGCGTCCGAAGCCGAAGGCGAAGGCACCGTCGGCGGCGACGCGCACGGCGCGGCCATCAAGCGCGAGCCGCGTCCCGGGCGCGGCACGGCCAAGCACGAAGCCGCCCTGGGCGAGGCCGCGATCGGGGATCGAGAGCGCGGCGGCAGGACGGGCGAGGAGCAGGCCGGGGGCGGCGAGCAGGGCGCGGCGGGTGATGGCGGAGGGGCTCTGCCCCTCCGGACCACCCCGCCAGAGGCCGAAAGGCCTCTGGACACCAGGACTTGGTCGGGGATTCGGGGGAGGGGGCTCAAGGGCGCACGCGACGCCGTCGACGCACCCGCCCCCTCCCCCGAATCCCCGATGAATCAAACGGTTTCCAAAGGCCCTTAGGCCTTTGGTGGGGAGGGGTACGGGGAGGGGCAAAGCCCCTCTCCGGTCGCGCCCGCCGTTCACAGCAACGACCCCTGTTCCGGCGCCGGCCCTTTCCGCCGCGCCGGCGCGCCCTCCGCCGTCGCGCGCACATCCCCATCGGCAAAGGTCAGCCGCAGCTGCGCACCGGGGGCAACGCGCGCAGCCGCCGTCACCGCGTGCCCCTCCGCATCGCGCACCAGCGCGAAGCCGCGCGCCAGCACGGATTGGTAGGACGCGCTGTCGAGCCGAGCGGCCAGCCCCTCGAGCACCGCGCGCTTCTGCCGCACCAGCGCCAGCACCGGCGCGGGCGACAGGCGCGCGAGGGCCGGCGCTGCGGCGCGCGCATCCCGCCCGCC
>NZ_JACADQ010000370.1 GCF_016106015.1 Neoroseomonas rubea | reverse complement strand
GGCAGGCTTTCGGACTGCACGCGCCCGCCCGTGCCGCCCGGGGCCGGGGTAATGACGGCCTGCGGCGGCGCCGAACCCTGCGGCTGCGGCGTTGCGGCGGCCGCGGGCGCCTGCGAGATCTGCATCAGCGCGGCCCGCAGCGGGTCCGCGGCCGCGTTGTGCGCCTCCATGCCAACCACGACCTGGCGCGGGGAGACGTCGCGGCCGAAATAGGCGCGCATCGACGCGCTGCGCGCAGAGAGGAGGTTGCCGTCGAGCGACACGCCGGCGAACAACCCGCGCGCCCGGGCGATAGTCACGATGTCCGCGCCCACCGCGGCCGTCGTGGACCCCGCGATCCCGCGTCCCAGCGTGCCGAGCGCGACACCCGCATCCGCGCCGATCCGGAACTGGCTGTCGAGCACGGCATCCAGCGCCTTGTCGTTCATGATGAGCATGACGACCTGCGCATCCTGGATGCCCACCTGGAAGCCGATGCTGCCGCCGCCCATGGTGAAGAAGGCCGGCGAGGACCAGGACCCGCCGCCGTCGCGCGCCACCAGCACGCAATCACCGCCCTGGCCGGCGACCACGAAGCCGCCGCGGATGACGCGCGGGCAGATCATGGCGGCACGCGCGCGGCCGAGCATCGACCGCGCATCGGCGCTCATGTCGCCGAGGTCGAAGACCTCCCGCAGCGACAGCGTCGCGCGGTCGACGAGGTTCTGCTCCTCGGCCTGCGCGCGGGCCTCACGCCCGCCGGCGAGCAGCGCGAGGGCGGAGAGGGCGATGAAGGCGAGACGACGCATGAAGCGAACCCTCCAAGCCTTTGATGGAGCGTCCTTCTAACCGCATGATTCGGGCAACACAAAGGTTTCGCTGCACCCGATTCGGAGCGTATCGTCAACGATCCTCGGCCGGCGGCGTCCAGGGCTCCTCGTTCACCGCGGCCACGCGCCAGTCCCGCCCATGCTTCTCGATCCGCGTCAGCGAGAGATTCTTCACGCTGAACACCAGCGCCTGGTCGGGCGACAGGCCCATCGCATGCGCGAGCGCGGCGCGGATTGACCCGCCATGCGCGACGATCACCACGTCCTGCCCTTCGAGCAGCGTCGCCATGCGTTCCAGCACGGCGGCAACGCGCGCCTGGACCTGGCGGAAGGATTCGCCGCCCGGCGGATGCTCCTCCCCCGCATGCGGCCAGAAGGGATGCGCGGGATGCGTCAGCAGCGCGGGCAGCGCCTCATGCGGTATGCCCTGCCATTCGCCCAGATGCTGCTCGGCAAGGTCCGGTTCCGCCGCGATCTCGCTCGCGGGATAGCCAGCCGCGAAGATCGCCGCAGCCGTCGCGCGGGTGCGCGAGAGATTGGTGACGAACCAGCGCGCGGGCTGCGGCAGGCGCCGCGCGAGCCAGCGATAGGACGCCGCTTCCTCCCGCAACGCGAGGTCGCAGAGCGCGACATCCATGGAACCGTAGAGCACGGCGCGGGCGGAGGGCTCCACCAGCGCATGGCGGACGAGGAAGAAGCGGGTCGGTGTCACGCGGGACGGCATAGCCCGGCAGCGCGGCGGGGGCGAGAGGGGCTTTGCCCCCTCGCACTCCCCCCACCAAAGGCCGAAGGGCCTTTGGGAACCGACATTTTGGCGCGAGACTCGGACATGGACATCGCCATCCACGACCACTGGACGCCAGGGGCCATCGGCGGCATCGCGGCGCTGCACGCCCGGACCTACGCGGCGAGCCACGGCTTCGGCGCCTTCTTCGAGGCCAAGGTGGCGCGGGAGCTGGGCGAGTTCCTGCAACGGCTCGATCCCGCGGGCGACCTGTTCCGCTGCGCCATCGCGGGCGATCGCGTGCTGGGGTCGATCGCGCTCGATGCCGGGGAGGATCCCACCAGCGCACATCTGCGCTGGTTCATCCTCGACCCCGCGCTGCGCGGGCGGGGCCTCGGGCGGCGCTGGCTCGCGCAGGCGATCGAACGAGCGCGCAGCGCCGGCGCGCCGGAGATCCATCTCTGGACGCTCGACGGCCTCGACGCCGCGGCGCATCTCTACGCTCAGGCCGGCTTCGCCCTGGACCGGGAGGTCGCGGCGGAACAGTGGGGACGGCGCGTGACAGAACGCCGCCTCGTCCTGCCGCTCACTCCCCGATATTGAGCAGCGCCCCCCGCACCCGCGCCTGGTGGAACTGCGCGAGGAAGATCCACGCCGCGGCCGCCAGCCACACCCCGTCCAGCGCCACCGCCCAGGCGAGATGGTCCCAGGCGATGCGCCCATCCGTCAGCGCGGCGCGCATCCCCTCGAACACATGCGTCGCGGGAATGGCGAGCGAGACCGGCTGCAGCCAGCCCGGCAGGACCGAGACCGGGTAGAACACCGCGGCGAAGGGTGCCAGGCCGAACATCACGCCCCAGGCCAGGGCCTCCGCCCCCGCGCCGTGGCGCAGGATCAGTGCCGTCACGGCCAACGCCACGGCCCAGCCCATCGCCATCAGCGCGGCGACGAACAGCACCAGCACCGGCCCGACGGTCCACATGCCGAAGCCATAGAGCAGGAAGGCGAGCAGCATCGCGGGCCCGACGCCCGCGGCCGTGCGCAGCACGCTCATCGCCGCGAGCCCCGCCACCATCTCCGAGGGCTTGAGCGGCGAGACGAAGAGATGCCCGAGGTTGCGCGACCAGACTTCCTCGAGGAAGGAGATGGCGAAGCCCATCTGGCTGCGCAGCGTCACCTCCCACAGCAGCACGCCGCCGAGCAGCACGCCTGCCGCGATGGTCGCGGTGTTCTGCTGCACGCCGGCGAGATAGGCGGTGACGAACCCCCACACCACCATCTGCAGCACCGGCCAGTACATGAGTTCGAGCAACCGCGGCCAGGACCGGCGATACAGCGCGAGATGCCGGTACATCAGCCCCCAGACGCGGCGCGTCGCCGTGCCTTGCCTGCGGCTCCGATTCGGGCCTCCGGTGCCCGCGGCCTCCGGTCGCTCCGCCCTGCGGTCATCGGCGCCGCCGCTCATGCCTGAACCTCCGCCTTCGCCCGCCCGCGGGCGATGTCGAGGAACACCTCCTCCAGGTCGTCGCGCCCGTACTTCTCGAGCAGTGCGGCGGGGCTGCCCGCATCCACCACCCGCCCGCCCTTGAGCATCAGGACGTTGTCACACAGCCGCTCGACCTCGCCCATGTTGTGGCTGGCCAGCAGCATCGCCGCGCCGGTCGTATCCCGGTACCGCTCGAGCGTCGTGCGCACCCAGTCGCCGGTGTCGGGGTCGAGGCTCGCGGTCGGCTCGTCCAGCAGCAGCAGCGCCGGGCCGTTGATCAGCGCCTTGGCCAGCGCGACGCGCGTCTTCTGCCCGGCTGACAATTGCCCCGCCGGGCGTTTCGCGAAATCGCCGAGGGCGAAATCCTCCACCAGTTCCGCAATGCGACGCTTCATGTCCGGCACGCCGTACAGATGCGCGTAGACGCGCAGGTTCTCCTCAACCGTCAGGCGGTGCGGCAGCGCGATGTAGGGGGAGGAGAAATTCATGCGCGCGAGTGCGGCGAAGCGATCCGTCGCCATGTCGTGGCCGAGCGCGATGACGCGCCCCGCGGAGGGCACCAGCAGGCCGAGCAGCATCGCGATGGTGGTGGACTTGCCCGCCCCGTTGCCGCCGAGCAGCCCCCAGGTCCGCCCCATGGGCAGGGTGAATGTCAGGCCTTCCACCGCTGGCGCGTCGCCGGGGCGGTAGGTCTTGCTGAGGCCTTCGACGAGCAGCGCCGGCGTGTCCATCCGACCCATATCGGCCTGCGCGGGCCGCGCGCCAAGTCACGCGGCGGGGCGGCGGCTTTCCACCAGGCGGCCCTGGAACAGGGTGATGCCCATCTCCCACCCCCAGGCGATGGCGGCGGGACGATCGACGGCAGAGAGCACGACGGCGTCGCGCTCGGCCGGGAAGGCGGCGCGCAGCGCCTCGGCGGCGGGGGAGCCGAGCGGCGGCAGCGCCTCCGACCAGCGCAGCCGCACCGCGCCGACCCCCGCGCGGGATG
>NZ_JACADQ010000037.1 GCF_016106015.1 Neoroseomonas rubea | reverse complement strand
CCCACGCCCACGCCCGGGGCGACACCCACCCCCGGCGCGCCGACGCCCGGGGCGGCGCGCAGGACCACGCCGGGGCGCGCGACGCAGCCCACCGGGACATTGACGTACTGGCAGTAGACGACCGCCTCGGCCGGCGTGGCGAGGGCGGCAAGCCCGAGGGCGACGAACAGGAACGGCGTGGCGCGCATCATGGCTTCCTCATTCCCCCCCGCCGATCGCGGGCGGCCCAGGATGCGCGCCGGGCGGGGGCGGCGAAAGAGGCAGGCCGCGGGCGGAACGGTGCGCGGCGCCGCGATTGACCGGCCGGCGCGGCGGAGGGCAGGCTGCCCGTTCCTCAACCTCGGGTGGAAACGATGTCGGGCAGCTACCCCCATGGCAGCTATGGCTGGTGGAAGGCGAACTACGCCTTCGATGCGGAATACGCGAAGGTCTGCCAGGTGCTGGCCGGCATGGGCTGGGACGTGAGCTACACGGAAATCGACCACTTCCCGCCCGATTCCACCTATGCCGGCGGCTTCGCCAACGTCGCCTACGAGATGAAGCCGGCCTTCCCGCTGATCTATCCGCTGCACCAGCCGAAAAGCGGGCAGTCCTATGGCGGCGGCTACGCGACCAGCAGCAAGAGCAGCAACCTGGCCAAGGAATACCGCTCGATCCTGACCGGCAGCATGCAGGGCGGGGACTTCTTCGCCGCCATGAAGCAGGACCTGATCGACAAGATGAACCTGGCGCTGCACGCGACGTCGTCGAACAAGTCCGGCACGGCGGGGCAGCGGACGCTGTTCAACAACCTGCTGCGGCCGGCGGTGGACCTGGCGCGCCAGAACGGCTGGATCAGCGAGATGCAGCATTTCGAGCTGCTGTCGCTGCTCTACAACGGCTGAGGGATGCCGCGCCGGAGCCGCATCCGGTCGAGGGGCACCGCGGCGCGGTTCCGTCGACCGGGGGTGGGTTGCCCCGGGCGCCGCGGTTTTTCCCGCCGGATGGGTCCGGCGGGCCCGGGGGGGGCGCTGCGCGTTACTTCGCGCGTTCGTAGTAGGTGCCGTCGGCGGTCTTCACGACGATCTTTTCCCCCGCCGTGATGAAGGGGGGGACCATGACCTTCACGCCGTTCGACATGACGGCCGGCTTGTAGGAGGAGGAGGCGGTCTGCCCCTTCACCACCGGGTCGGCTTCCACGACTTCGAGCACGATGGTTTCGGGCAGGTCCATCGAGACGGGCTCGCCTTCGATGAGCTTGACGTTGACCGTCATGTTTTCCTGCAGGAAGGGCAGGCGGTCGCCGAGGATGTCCTTGGACACCACTGTCTGCTCGAAGGATTCCGGGTCCATGAGGACCAGGTTCTCGCCGTCCTCGTAGGAGTAGGTGAATTCCTTGTCCTCGGTGGACAGGCGTTCGACGGTGTCGGCCGTGCGCCAGCGCTGGTCCTTCTTGGCGCCGGTCTTCACGTTGCGCATTTCCACCTGGATGACGGCCGCGCCCTTCCCGGGGATCATGATGTTCTGCTTGAGGATGGTGTAGCGAGCCCCTTCGAACTCGATGACCATGCCGGCACGCATCTGGTTGGCTTGCATCTTTGCCATGGGGGCGGTTCCAACTTTGGGTGGACTGCGCCGCGAAGCGGCACCGATCATGGGGCGTGTCTAGTCGTGGGAGTGACGGGCTGCAACCCGGGGGAAACCGCTTCTGGGATGCCCTGAATGCGAAAGCCGCAAACGGCAGCGCAACCCGGCGCAAATACCACAGGAGAACCAAGAGGAAAATTCTCATGGCGCCTCAAATCAAAATGGAAATTCATCGCACTCAATCTCAAGAGTAAAAGGAAAATCTATATTGCCTTTTTCTGTGTGGACGCGCACCATCGCTCGGCCACTTATTTTATAGCTATCCTTTAATTCTTCGCCTTTTAGCTTGTTTGCAATCAGGCGTTTTCCATTAATATTTATTTGGGCGAAGCCGCCAGGGGGGATGGCGTGTATGGGTGATACCAAAAAGTACCTACCGCCAAAGCCCTTGACATCAGATTTGTCGGACGTGCAATCGCGGCCGTCTTGTTTGAACTCCCAGCCTTCTTTTGCGTAAAAATATATCGAGTCAATGACTGGAGACCGTATATTTGTTTCATTTCGTAGAGAAATGGAAATGGTAATGTTCGCTGTCGCTCGAAATGCGTTTTTTCTCTAGTAGTCCTTTGGATCGCGCAACAAAGACATTTATCCGCTGGGCCCGGCTTCGTGAGATTTCACCAGAGATTACCGAAATATCTTGTGTAAGATCATTTCGAAGTTTCGTGATAGAGTTACCATATATAATATGCCTGCTATGTTTTAGATCAAAAGGTATATCTTCAGCTTGTTTTGTAAGAAGTATACACGTCTTATGTTTGGCGTGAGCGTACCCTACTTCGTAGAATACATTTGGATTTTTTCCGGTCATATCCGCGATTATAAAGTCAGCAACGTCAATTTGATTGAAAATACGTTCTAGAATCTGTTCATTGTGGAAAATCTGATCATCAACTCGCTCAATTTGGATGCCGTGACTTTCAGCGGCCGCCCGTATGCCAAGGCGGTACACATCATCAAAATCTGAATGAAATGACATAAGTACAAACGCAAATAGCGGCTTGGTCATGCTTCGAATAGATGCCCCACTGCAAGGTTGAGCAGCCGTCACGTGCAGAGACGCGAGGTGTGCCAGGAGTTCCCATCACTATAGCGCAACGTAAAGGATCTGGACCTCCGTTGTCACCCTCACACTCAACACCCGACCGCCCCTACAAACCCCTCCGCCGCATACGCCAGGATCGCCCGGTCCCGCGTCACCACCGGCACCCCCAACGTCACCGAGGGATTTTCCTCGACAATACGACTAAATTCCTATAACCTTGACCGATGCGCCCCCACCCCTTCCGCCCCCTCACCGATGCCGAGTTCGCCATCCTCGACCGGCTCCTCCCCGCCTGCCTCGGCCGGCCCGGCCGGCGTGGCCGCCCCCCGCAGGACCGCCGTCGCACGCTCGATGCCATCTTCTGGGTCGCGTGCTCGAAAGGCCCGTGGAAGGCGCTCCCACCCGAATTCGGCAGGCCCGACACCGCGTCCCGCCAGCTCCGTCGCTGGGCGCGGTCCGGCCATATGGACCTGCTGTTGGGGGAGGTCGCGAACCGCGACAGGTATGACGATCTTCTCAGCGCGCTCGCCTGGCGCATCTGCCGGGCCTATCGCCGCATCACGAAGGTGCTGACCATCGGCAGCCTGATGCTGCTCAAGCGCATCGGCCCCGATGCGGCGCTGCCGGCGGAACGGCGCTACCTGCCCGACCTGAATTTGTCCGAAACCGCGCGGCGCCTGACCTTGAAGGCGCTGGAGAACCCCTGGGCCCAGCCCCCCGGCACCTTCGCCACCCTCGCGAGGCTGGTTGCGAAGGCCGCCGGCGCCCGATGGCGCTGGCGCCTCACGTGAAGCGCCCCCCCCGAAACCCGGTTCCCAAAGGCCTTTCGGCCTTTGGCGGGTGGGTCCGGGAGCATGGATCCCCTTATGCCGAACACATGTCATCCGCCTTTAGGCTCGGCAGCGCCGTGCCGCAGGTTCAAATCGGGGACGCGCAAACGTCTTGATTTGCTGCTAGCGGGTTAGCGTTGCCCGCCGGCTGCCGCAGCACGTCGGCGCGCGGGCCGACAAGCTGGTTGCCATGCACTGGACCGGGTTCGCCCATGACGGCCAATCGACGCTCGCCGTCGGCCTGGTGACCAGCCACAGCCGGGCGGCGCCGTTGATCTGGCTCGGCGTATTGCAGGAGGATATCGCAACCCGGCGCGACGACGACGAGGACGCCTGTCGGCGGCGCTTGGCCGAAACCCTGCCCGCAGGCTGCCGCGTGACGTTCAAGGCCGACCGCGGCTTTGGCGACCAGAAGCTGTTCGCCTGCCTGGGCGAACCCGGCTTCGGCCGCGTTATCCGCTTTCGCGGCAAGATCCGCGTCACCGACGCGACTCAACTTTTCGACATTGCCGGACGAGAAATCAGCCTAACCTAGTCTGCTTAAAAACTGAAGCGCCCGTTCACTGCGAAACCGGCTGCGGCCCACTGCCCTTGAGCGCGCCCCAGCCTGAAATCGGAGCTGCCTTGATGCTGACTGCGGAGACATCTGACTCGAACCGACTGAAGATGATGGACGTAGTCCGCACAAATAATGTCGAGGATCTTTATTTAAATTCATGGGCCAGCAGCCGTTCCTACCGATTCTACCCTCGGGACCGAGCCCTTTTACGCGAGCGCTTCAGCAATAATATCTTTACCTTCGCCTCTCGCAGAGCAGGTTCCATCCTAACGACTTATGTCGATAGCCGCTTCGCGACCGAAACCGCGATCGACGGACAAAGTGATCTCTTTTGTTTTGCCGCACCGGCTCAGGGCGATATGACGTTGATCGTGCGCGGCGAGCCGACGACAGGTACGGCGGCCCGAGGTCTCGCTTACCGTTTGTCTTCAGACATGACGATGATAACCAGCGACAAGAGTGTGCGAACCAATGTCTTCGTCCAGGCTGCAAAGGTGGAGGAAGCATTGGAGAACATGCTCGATAAACGCCTCAGCAAGCCGATCGAATTTCGGCCATCTTTGGATTGGAGTTGGGGGCTGACGGCCAGCCTGAAGGTTCAACTCGACTTCATCCAGCGCGAGTTCGAACGGTCTGACGGCGTTGCCAATAACGCCGTCGCACTTGCCTCGGTAACTGATCTGCTGATGACTCTGATCCTGCGCGGCGTTTCCCATAATTACACCGATCAACTGGAGCTCGAACGAGAGAGCGCGGTACCCTTATATGTCCGGCGTGCGGAGGAGTTCATGCGCGTACACTGCGCAGATCCGATCCGCGTCTCTGACATTGCCGCCGCAGCGGGGTGTAGCGTCCGAACCCTCGGCTCCACTTTCCAAAGGTTTCGCGGCCGGACACCGCTGGCAGCCCTTCATGCGTGTCGGCTTGATCAGCTGCATGCGGAGCTGAGCCGCAGCACGGCCGATACCCCGATCGGTGCGGTTGCGCGCCGCTACGGATTCACCAACGCGTCACGGTTAAAGGCCGCGTTCCAGCGTCGTTTTGGCGAGGCACCTTCGGACATCGTGCGCCGCTCGTCGCGGTAATCCGCACAACAGAACGGGGCTCCGCCTCAAGCGGTTCGCGTGGCATCGGGCGCACCGTCTCCTCGATCATGTGGCGCAGCACGACTGCGTCTGGACCGCGACACGGGCTGAGATCGCCCTGCACTGGCGCGCGCATCACCCGCCGGGGGCGATCAAGACCATCTGGTGAGGCCACCAACACCCTAGGCCGCGACCCAAGGCATCAAGCCTTGCTGACGCCCCAGAAGAACGGCACCGTGGCATTGAAGATGCCCTGCACGTTGCGGCGGTAGGCCGTCGGGGGCTTCATCTGGCCGAGCGGCACGAAGGGCACCGTTTCAAAGGCGCGGCGCTGCATCTCGGCTACGATTGCGCGCTGACTGGCCTCGTCGGCCGCTTCCAGAAATCTCGTTCGCAGCGCCTCCAGCGGCTCATCCGTCGGCCAGCCGGCCCATGCGGCGGTGCCATGCGTGCGCAGCGGTAGATGGACGATTGGGTTCGCGACATCGGCCCCCGCCCAGAAGGTATGGAAGATGCTCCAGCCGCCGCGGTCGGGCGGGTTGCGGTTGGCGCGCCTAGACAGCACGCTGCTCCAGTCGGTGGCCACCAGTTCCACTCGCATTCCCATCCGGCGCAGCAGGTCGGCGGTGACCAGGCTCATCGCATTCGTGGTTGGAAGATCGGTCGGGCTGATGATGACGACGTTCTCGCCGGCATAGCCGGATTCGCGCAGCATCCGAATCGCATCATCCAGTCGGCCGGGCATGACCTGCGTACCCTGGTCGCTGCCGAGCGGCGTGCCGCAGGCGAAGAAGCCGCGACATTCACCGGAATAGCGCGCACTGCCCACCGCGGCTTCCAGGTAGTCGCGCTGATTCACCGCCGCCAGCACAGCGCGGCGGACGCGAACATTGTCGAAGGGCGGATGCAGGTGGTTGAAGCGCATCATCAATAGCGAGCCCACGGGATCGGTCAGCTCGATGCGCACCTCGCGGTTGCGCGTGAGGAGCGGCAGCAAATCAAACGCTGGCTGCTCCCACCAATCCACCTCCCCGGTCTGCAGCGCCGCAGCCGAGGTCGCGGGATCGGCAATGATGCGCCACTCGACGCGGTCGAGAAGCACGCGCTTGCCGCCCGCCGCACCGCGCGCCGGCTCTGCACGTGGAACATAGTCCGCGAAGCGCTCAAATACGGCAAGGCTGCCGGGCACCCACTGGTCACGCAAGAAGCGAAAGGGTCCGCTGCCGATAGTCTCAGTGTTTGGTATCATAGGATCGCTCAGCCCCACGCGCTCCGGTACGATGAACAGTGGCTGGGTGGAGAGCTTACCGAGCGCTTCGAGCATCAGCGGGAAGGGGCGTTTGAGGCGGATCTCGAAGTCGCGGTCGCCGGTCGCGCGTATCTCATCGACCGCAAGCATCAGCGTCTGGCCCATGGTGTCGCGGGCGCCCCAGCGGCGGATGGAAGCCACGCAATCCGCACCCCGCACCGGCTGGTCGTCGTGGAACTTCAACCCCTCGCGTAGCCGGAAGCGCCAGAGGCGACCGTCGCCGCTGACCTCATGGCCCTCGACCATCTGCGGCTGGACGCGAAAATCGGGGTCCACAGCAAACAGCGTGTCGTAAACCATGAACCCGTAGTTGCGGACGATGTAGCCGGACGCCGCCACCGGATCGACAGCGGCGAGGTTGCTGTGCGGGATGAAGCGCAAGGTGTTGCGCGCGGCTCCCTGGGCCAGGGATGGATTGGCGAGCGGACCAGCAGCCACCAGGCCAGCCGCTGCGCCGATGGTGGAGCGACGAGACAACCGCATTTTCCACACCTTCCGGATGCAATCATCGGCCCGGATCATTCACCGGGATAAGCGGACACGACGCGGCCGTTCGATCGGCTATTGGTTTTGCTCTCGAAACCTCAGCCTCGTCGAGTTCGCACGCCATACCCACAAAACTTGCACCTACCGCGCATTGCCCGGCGTGTCACCGATCTGCGGCAAGCCTATCAGCGCCCGCTTCGACGACGGCCCATGGTCATCGGACGGCGACGTGCCCATCGCGAGTGAGGCTGAAACCCGCTTCGGGCTCGCCACCCGCTTGGCTGAATGCGCCGCTGAAGCGCATGGCGAAGAAGGCCGCGACCTGTGTCGCCGTGAGTTCGGTGAGCTGCGGCCAATGGCTGACGGGAACCAGCATGCCGGGCCTGCCGGGCCACGGCAGCTTCACTGTCTCCTGCGACCCGTAAGACGCGTAATCCCATGCATACCCCGCCCCGGCATACTGCCGACGTCGCACGGGGACGAAGCGGAGGAGTTCTGCCGCAAGCTCCCTGCAGTCCGCCGGCAGGTTTACCGGGTCCGCGTCGCCGTGCAGCAGCAGGATAGGCGACCGCGGACGCATAGCTTCCGCCCGTGCGGCGGAGGCCAGCGTCGCGCAGCCCGGATAAAGCAGGACCAGACCCGCGGTCCGGTCGCCATGCGCTGGGTCGGACGCGGCTCGCAATGCGGCTAGTCCGGAGTCGCCAAAGGCCAGGAATCCGACCGGCGTGCCTGCGAAGCGCGGATCCCGTGCAAGGAGATCCATAACCTGCGCCATCCGGTCGCGCGCTGCCGCCGCATCATCCGAAGCCGTAGCCGACGCAACCCCGTCGGCGGAGGTGTCCACCAGCTCGACAAAAAGCACTGCGATGCCGGCCGCCGTGAGCTGCTTGCCATAGTGCCACCCGCGCGGGCCGATGCCTGTCGTGTCATGCAGGGCGACGACCACGGCCAAGGGCGCGGGCGCCGCAGCCTCATCGGGCGGCCACAATAGCCCGACAGATCCGACATCGGCGGCAAGGCCGCGCCCGGCCGAGAGAACCGCGATTGCAAACAGCGCACGCGCAAGCATGCGCGCGAGCGCCGGCACCCCTTCCACCCAGAAAAGTGTGGGACTGCACCGGGCCATCATGGGTCGAGGTCTCGCATCGAACGGCGCACATCGCGCCGCGCGCTGGCGCTAGTCCAAGCGGAACGTATCATGGCCCCGAGGGCGCGAACGGACCGAGCAAGCAGCGCAAGGTTGACCGCGACGACATAGGCGCGGGCCTTTGCCTCCACGTCCAACGGATCGTTTCTCAGGGCTGCCGCGAGCAGGCGCTCCCGCGCAAGCTCGATCGTCGCCGCGCGACCCGGGGCAGGTCTGCGCCCTATAGGTTCGCTCGTCGGTGAGAGAACGATGGAAATCTTGGAGAAGCCGCGCACGGTTGACCTGCTCTGATGAACAGACATGCTTTCACGCGCAGCCAAAGTGGTGGAGTCGCCATGAAACGCTGCCAACAGCTTTTCGGCCGGATCTGTCCGAACGCTGCCGAATCCGGCAATCGTGTTGAAGTCGTCACGCCACTATCGTCCCGCCGTCAATATAAATTGCACCTGATATTTCCCGCGTAAAGGGGATTGCCGACACGCCAAGTCCCGCACTTCCGGCCAGCTCTCCGCGGACGATGTTCAACCTTGTCGCCGCGCACGATCCGGCCGAACTCGATTCCCGTTGGCGGGCGCACGGCCGTGGCGGATGCTGCCGGTGCAGTTCGGCCCTTGGCAGACGGACTATTGGTGGTTCCGGCGCTTTGTCCGGCGCCTGCTGTTCCGCACTATCCACGACGTGGCGCTAATGCTGGACCGCGAGGCGGCGGGCCCCGAGGTCGCCGGAGGCTGTTTGATTTGGGTCACGCCGCAAGGTGGCGCGCCCACTTGTGCGAGTTGCTGTAGCTGCGATGGCCGGCGGTGCGCGAAAAGACTACTACGCTCCGCACGCTCCATGACGCTGTCGTGCGCGACCCGCCGGACGTTGAAGATTCATTTGGAACAGATTGATTAAAATATCGTACCCGGCAATTGATTGAATTCAATCAATATATCTTTGGATATATGAAAAATTATAATTGATCCTCGCTCGCCACAGAGCACGATCATTCACGTCCAATCCAAACCAATACGGAGGGCGTGAATGCCTATTGTTGTGGAACTCATCGTCGGTCACGGCGTGAAGATCGATACGAGCGATATCTGGCTGTTGAAGGAGGTCATCCAGGACGGCACCGCCGCCGTCGTGGTCGACCCCGCGGGGAAGGAGGTCACGCTCGTCGAGGACATCGCCTATCGGGCTGCCCCCGGGCTGCGCCTGTCCGTCATGCCGGCGACGCAGCCCGAACGGATCCGCCTCGTGATCGAAGCCTTCATCCCGCTGATCCATCGCTACCCGCCGCGCAACAACAAGCCTGGCGCCAAGAACCAGGGAGCGCCGACGTCTTGACGGGCAAGGGATCCGGGGATGAATGGCATCCCGTCCTGCGCCCCAAGCGCGGCGGCACCAAGAAGACCGACCTCGCCATCCGCAAGGCGCTGATGCGCGCGGTCCAGCGGTTGATTTTCGACCTCGAGCGCGAGATCGGCAGGTTGACGGCGATCCACGAATAGGCCCGTGCGGACCTCGTCCATCTCGAGGCGGTCCGCGATGCCAGTGCGAATGCGCTGGCGCTGGCCAGCGAGGCACACGGCACTCTGCGGGTGAGCGCGGCCATCTGGTGGACGATGATCCCCGACGCGCTCGAGAAGGGGGAAGAGGCACTGAACGCCTGTCGCGCGGTGCCGGGAGACGCGCCACCGGCGGACGTGCCGGTCGAGTGACGGAAAGACTGATCAGGAGCGACCTGCGTCGTTGCTGCCGCTCCTGCTAACGACGCCATTTAACCGCGCGCAGCCCAGTCCGATTAGCCTGCTGATTCTCGGTCTGGTCACGCTTCTGACCACTGGTCGAGCCGCCGATCAATCTGTCCCAGAGCCGTCCAGTCGTTGTCGAAGCCTCCGTCCTATATTCTCCAGGGCGTGCTGGGCGAGGCCCTTGGCAAGATAGAGATCCACTAGGTTCAGCGCGTATCGATCCGCATTACGTTCTGGCTCACCAACACGCGCGAGCAGTCGTTCCCGCACGGTGCGTGATCCAATATCGATGCCCTGATCGTGTCCCCACCGAAGAAGCTCCTGCACTTCCACGGCCACGATGAAGTGGGCACTCCCGTTCTCTCGTCGCCGCCGATGCTCGTCCCAGATGCGTTCAAGAATCTGCTTTGGCGCACCTCTCTTCCCGGCGCCGTGCTTCGATCCTGCCACGTGCCCCTCCTTGGGCAAAACGGCCTGACTTTTCTCGACAATTATGGCTCAACCCGCAACCTCGGCGGCACCTGAACGGACCACCGTCAGGAAGTTCCAGGCGCCATTCGCGACGACGAACGCCCGAAAGTTTGCGCGTCGATTTAATACATTTTGCTGAAGAAATTTTCGCGTGGCTCCCTCTGACTCACGGGCGCCCGGCCGGTTCAGACGGGAGCTGACCCAGATGGCGAGCATCAGCTCGGTTTCCGCGGATCGGCCTCATCGTTGACCGACGAAGCGCCCTCAACCTGTCGCACGAGGACGCCGCATGTCACCTTTTCCTGCCCCGCACAGCTCGCCGTTCCTCTCCGCAAAGGGCGTGCCGCAGTTGTTGCCGCTCCGCCAGGCAGCGTCGCTGCTGTCTCGCTCCGCGCGAACCGTTCGGCGCCTCATCGCGGCCGGCGACCTGCCGGCAG
Organism: Neoroseomonas rubea; assembly: GCF_016106015.1. GTDB lineage: Bacteria > Pseudomonadota > Alphaproteobacteria > Acetobacterales > Acetobacteraceae > Neoroseomonas > Neoroseomonas rubea. Next base: position 12,317 of record NZ_JACADQ010000037.1, on the reverse strand, counting down.
TGCGCATCCGCGGGCGGCTTTACGTGAAGCGCGACGAGCTTCGCGCGTTCATCGAGCGCCACGTCGAGATCCCGCCGAGCTGACGACTGCTGGTCCGTCCTCGACCGCATTCTGACGCCTTTGTCCGAGCCGCCATCAACTCATTGTCGCGGCTCAATAAAGGTAATCCCCCCCAACCTCTTTGTGGGTCGTCGCGTGTGACCGCGCGCGTCCCGGAGTGACCCAGCATGGCAACGATTCCTGCTGCTCCCAACCATCCTGCCACCGCGACGCCGCACGAAACGGCCTCGCAGATGCCGCGCTTCGCGGAGGTCATCGCCGCGATCGAGGCCGACGCGTCGTTCTCGCGCGGCGTTCGCTCCAACCTGCTCCGCGCGGTCCACATCGCGATGGGCCTCGTTTCGGCACCTGGCGTCGAAGCGCGCGTCGACATCCAGGCGCTGCGGGTTAGGCTCAAGCGCACCACGCCTGCCATGCTCGGCTTTCGATCGTCCGCCTCGTTCTCTGCGTTTTGCTCGAACCTGCGTCGTGCGCTTCGCCTCGCCGGCGTCCGGGTGATGCCCGGGAAGTCCCGTACGCCTGCTACCGGCGACTGGCTCGTGCTCAAGGAACGAGCCGAACACTTCGGATTGTTGCCCGCGCTGAGTCGCTTCCTGCACTACTGCTCAGCACACGGAGTCGAACCGGGCGCGATCGACAAGGCGGTGCTCGCCCGCTTCGTCGCGTTGGTCAAGCAAAGCAGCCTCAAGTCCAGCGGCGACAAGATCGAACGCCAGGTGACGATCGCCTGGGAGAAGGCGCGCCAGACCGTTCCCGGATGGCCGGATCGCGAACTTCCGATCCCGCTCCGTCGCAAGGCAGAATGCGCGCCGCCTTGGTCGGCCTATCCCCCGTCACTCGAGCAGGACGCCCGGGCCTTCGTCAGCCGGGGCGAAGACGACTGGCTCGACCCCGAAAGCCGGACGCAGATCCGCCCTTGTACAGCCCAGAACTATCTCGCCGCACTGCGGCATATCGCCGGCGAGCTCGTGGCTCTCGGCATGCCCGCCGAGGACCTGAAGACCCTGGCCGACCTGGTCACCGTTGACCGCGCCAAGAGGGTCCTTGCGCGCGTTGCCGCGCGCACCGGACGCCAGCAGGGCGGCCACGTCTCCCTGCTTGCGGTCGTCCTGTTCCTGGTCGGGCGAGACCACGTAAAGCTTCCTCTAGACCAGGTCGCCAAGCTCGCGCAGTTCGAGAAGGCAACTCGACCAAAGCGCGAGATGAGCACCCGTACGTTGCGCCGCCTCGAAGCCATGACGCCCGAGCGCATCGACGCACTGCTGCGCCTGCCGGGCAAGCTGGTCAGGCTCGCAAAGGCGCGTCCCTCAGTCGATGTCTCCGGGGCGCGTCTGGTCCGCTGCGCACTGTTCCTGTCCCTCCTGCTCGATACCGCCGCCCGTCAGGGCAATGTCGTGAGCCTGCGGTTCGGAGAAGAGATCATCGACGGTCCCGATGGCAGCATCTTCGTCGTTATCGACGGCGCCCTGGTGAAGAACGGCGAAGAGATCCGCAGCCCGTTGCGTCGGCAGACTGCTGACCTGCTCCATTTCTATAGGGAGATATATAGGCCTCTGCATGCCGAAGGCAGTGAGGCGCCGTGGCTGTTCCCGCGGCCGGACGGTTCGCATTGGCGGCAGGATCGGGCCTACGACACCATGATGGACGTGACGGCAAAGCACGTCGGCGTTGCCCTGAACCCTCACGCAATTCGCTCCATTGTCGGCGAGATCTTCGAGCAGCGTCATCCCGGCGCTCTCGGCGCGGTCAGGGACATCCTCGGTCATCGCAGCGTGACGACGACAGAGGCGTATTACCGGCGCCGCGGCAGCCAGCGCAGCCGCCAGTTGTTCCACCGTACGCTCGAGGAACGGATGGGTGGACGCTCATGACGGCGCCCTTGACTTCGCGGTTGTCGTTGCCCGTGGCAGCCTGGCCCCCGGAGATCCGCCATGGCTGGGAAAGCACCTCGGAACCGCCCGGCTTCCTCGAGACGCCTATCGCCGCCGCCTCCTGGTCGCCGCGCCGACGCCAGCAGGTCCAACACGATGCGGGGCGGTTCCTCAGTTGGCTCTTGGCCCGGGGCGATTGTCCGACAGATCCGGAAAGCGTCGCTGCCTGCGCCGATCCGGCGATCCTAGCCGAATTCATCAAGTCGGAACGCGCACGTGGCATCCGCCTCACGACCTTGGGCACCACGCTCGGGAACGTAATTGGCTTCGTCAGCTCCGTCCGCCCCGGTTGGGATCCGGCGCGCGCCTACCAGCTGGCCGATGTGGTGAAGCGTCGAGCGCGCCGCCTCCCACCCACGCGGCGCTTCATCGTGGACCCGCGCTACCTGTTTGAGAGCGGCATTTCGGCGATGCATGAGACGCTTGACGAAGCGCCAAACGTCACTGCTCTCGATGATTCGCAGGCGGGTCTCATGGTAGCGCTGTTGGCGGTCGCGCCAATACGGATCGAGAACTTCGCTGCGCTGCGCGTTGGCGTCGAGTTGCTCCGTACATCGGAGACGGACCATTATCGGATCGAGCTCGCGGCCGAGATCACAAAGACTAGGAAGCCCGATAACTGGCCCGTGCCCGGCAGCCTCTCCCGCTATCTGAGCCACCACTTGGACGTGGTGCGGCCGATGATGCTGGCCCGTGCCCGGAACCCCGGGGACGACCATGGCGCGCTCTGGGTTGGTCATTACGGGCAACCGCTCGGTCAACAGGGCGTGCGCATCCACATCCACGCGGTCACGAAGGCCGCCTTCGGTGAAGCGGTACATCCGCACAGCTTCCGGCACTGCGCGGCCACGGCGCTTGCGCTCTGGCACCCTGACCGCCCGCGCGAGACGCTGGCCTTGCTTGGCCATGCCAGCCCGCGGACGACAGAAAAGCACTACGAGCGCAGCCGACGCCAAGTGTCTATTGGCCTGCTGCACGAGGTCTACGAGGGTCGGCTCGCCGAGAGTAGGAAGAACAGGTGAGCCGCCTCGCTTGCCCGCCTTCCGCGGCGGCCCCGTGCGCACAGCACCCTCGAATAGCGGCTTGGCCTACGCGCCCCGTCAATTCTTTGGCCGCCGTGTCTAAAAACTGGCGCGAGCAGCGGGACGCATGACGTCATGCGTGCTCAGTCCCAAGTTCCGCCCCCTCGCTCGTCACCACCGGATGCCTCGCGTACCGCCGACGATCCGCTGATCGTGCTCGTCCGAGCTCTCGGCCGCCAGGCCGCGAAGGAACTCTGGACAGCACAGCACCTCCATCACCACAATCCGGGTCACGCCAAGGAGGGCAGCACCCCCGAGACCGGGAACTGCCCATGTCCCTCCGCTGCGCCCTCTACGCCCGCTACTCCTCGGACCTCCAGCGCGAAGCGTCGATAGACGATCAGCTCCGTCTCTGCGCCGATCGCGCCAAGCGTGAAGGATGGACCGTCGTCGGCAGCTTCACCGACGCCGCCATCTCAGGCGCCACGATACTCCGGCCCGGCTACCAGGCGCTGCTCGAGGCGATGCGGGCCGGCCGCGTCGACATCGTCCTGGCCGAGAGCCTCGACCGGTTCTCGCGCGACCTCGAGCATGTCGCCGCCTTTCACAAGCAGGCGCTGTTCGCCCGCGTTCGCGTCGTCACCCTGGCCGAAGGCGAGATCTCGGAACTCCATGTCGGCCTCAAGGGCACCATGGGGGCGCTCTACCTGAAGGACCTCGCCGACAAGACCAGGCGCGGCTTGTTGGGCCGCGTGAGGGAGGGGCGATCGGTTGGACGCGTCCCCTACGGCTACCGCCCGATTCGCGGTCGCCTCGGTCCGGATGGGGAACCGGAGCGCGGACTGCGCGAGATCGACCCAGGCGAAGCGAGCATCGTTCGCCGGATTTTCGATGCGTATGCCGCTGGTAGGAGCGCCAAGGCTATTGCCCGCGCCTTGAATGCCGAAGGAGTGCCGGGCCCCAGTGGCGGTCTTTGGAGTGACGCTTCGATCCGTGGCAGGGCCAGTCGGGACGATGGGATGCTGCGCGCGCAAATCTATATCGGCCGGCACATCTGGAACCGCCGGCAGAAGCAGAAGGATCCCTTGAGCGGCCGGCTACACCGTCGGCCGAACGACGAAGGTGCCGTCGTTGTCCAAGACGTTCCCGACCTGCGCATCGTCGACCAGGCGACCTGGGACGCAGTCCAGACGCGCCTTGTCCGCGATGCCGCCCCGATGAAGAACGCGGAGCGGCCGCGTTTCTGGGACTGCCGCCGTCCCCAGTATCTGCTCACCGGCAAGGTCGTCTGCGGTTGCTGCGGCGCGCTCTTTACGCCGATCGGCCGGGATTACCTCGCCTGCCGAGCCTACAAGGTCGGCGGCTGCCGGAACGGAGCTTCGGCTCGACGGGGCCCTCTCGAGGCAAAGGTCCTGGAAGCGCTCGGCCATCGGCTCATGGCCCCCGAGCTCGTCGAGAGGTTCGCGGATGAATTCGTAGTGACTTGGAATCGTCTGGCAAAGGAACAGTCGGGGGCGTCCGAGGCGCATCGGACGGAACTGGCCGCGGTCGAGCGCAAGATTGCGAACCTCGTCGAGGCGATCGCCGAGGGCGTAGCTCGGGGCGGAGAGGTGGCGTCTCGCCTGGAAGGCCTGGAGCGACGCGCGGCAGCCCTCCGCGCCTCCTTGGTATCGGCTCCGCCACACGCCCCGAGGCTGCACCCCAACCTGGCGCAGGTTTACCGCGACACGGTCGTCGGGATCCGGGCTGCCTTGGCGCGTGGTGAGGGCAGCGAAGCTCTAGAGGCCGCACGCGCACTGATCGACAAGGTAATCGTGTCGCCATCACCGGAAGGGGGCGGCCCCCCGGGATTGGAGTTGGTAGGCGCACTCCCCGGCATGCTGAAGGCTGCGGGTGTGCCGATCGGCGACCACCCAGCCGAAGCTCGCCGCGTCCAGGATCTGCACGCGCTCATGTGTTCGGAAAAAGGGGGTCTGGGAGGGCGGCGCCCTCCCGGCTGCTCACGCGACGGGTCGCTTCCCCCCGCCCTCGGGCTGTTCCCGCACGAAATGCGGAATGGCGAACCCCGGCACGCGCCCGCGGAGTGCGCGCATCAGCGCGAGCCCTTCCTCATCCGGCACCGCGAAGCGCGCGGTCCCCGGCGCCGGGTCCAGCGCGTGCAGGTAGTAGGGCTTCACCCGGTTGCGGATCATCGCCCGCAGCAGGTCTTCCAGCGCCTGGGGGCTGTCGTTCACGCCCCGCAGCAGCACGGTCTGCCCCAGCAGGGGGATGCCGGCGCGGGCCAGGCGCGCCAGGGCGGAGGCCGCCTCGGGGGCGAATTCGCGGGCGTGGTTGGCGTGGACGGCGATCATCACCGGCTTGTCCACCTCCAGCGCCGCCAGAAGGGCCGCGTCCACCCGGGCAGGGTCGGCCACGGGCACGCGGGTGTGGATGCGCAGCGTCTCGATATGCGGAATGGCGGACAGTCGGGCCAGGATCGCGCCGAGCCGGCGGGGGGAGAGGATCAGCGGGTCGCCGCCGGTCAGGATCGCCTCGCGGATTTGGGGCGTGCGTTCGAACCAGGACAGGGCCGCGTCAAGCTGCGCCTCGGTCAGCAGCCCGCCATCGGGCCCGACCACTTCGCGGCGGAAGCAGAAGCGGCAATAGACCGGGCAGGCGAGCAGCGGCTTCAGCAGCGCGCGGTCCGGGTATCGGTGGACCACGCCCGTGACCGGGGTGAAGGGGCCGTCCGCGGTGGGGTCGGGGATCTCGTGCGGGGCGGTGTCGAGTTCCGCCAGGTCCGGGATGTATTGCCGGGCGATCGGGTCGGCCGCGTCGGTGGGGTCGATCAGGCGCGCGACCTGGTCGGTGACGGCGATGGCGAAGCGTTGCGCGACGCGGGCGGCGTCGGCCTCGGCGGCGGGGGGAATGAGGCCGGCCTCGGCCAGCCCCCGCGCGTCGCGGAGGGTCCGTCCCTGGCGCCTGCTGTCTCCATCCGGCATGGTCGGGCGGTTACCGGAAGGCCGCCGCGCGCACAATGGACAAAGCCCCCTGGAGCCTGGAGCGCCTGCGGGCGCGGCTGCCTTTCCTCGATGCGCGGGCGCGGCTGCTGCGCGCGACGCGGTTCTTCTTCGGGCAGCGCGGGTATCGGGAGGTGGAGACGCCCTGCCTCGTCCCCGCCCCGGGGGCGGAGGTGCATATCCGCGCCTTCGGCACGCGGTTCGAGCCGCATCTGGGCGCGGGGGAGGGACGGTCGCTGTGGCTGCGCACCTCGCCCGAGCTTGCCATCAAGAAGCTGCTGGCGGGCGGGTGCGGGCCGGTCTTCGAACTGGCGCGGGTGTGGCGGAACGGGGAGGTCTCGGCCCGGCACGCCCCGGAATTCACCATGCTGGAATGGTACCGGCCCGGCCTGGGGTTCGAGGGCCTGATGGCCGAGGCTGAGGATTTTGTCCGCGCCGTCTGCCCGGCGGTGGTCGCGCATCAGGGCGTGGAATGCGACCTGAGCCTGCCCTTCGAGCGGCTGACCATGGCGGAGGCCTTCGATCGTCATTGCGACGGGCTCGATATCCTTGGCACGGAAGGCGATGCGGCCCGGCTGCGGGCGGCCGCGGCCGCGCGGGGCTTCGCGCCGCGGGCGGATGAGGGGTGGGAGGACCTGTTCTTCCGCCTGCTGCTGGAACGGGTGGAACCGGCGATCGGGCGCGGGCGGGCGACCTTCCTGACACATTGGCCGGCGCCGCAGGCTGCCCTCGCCAGGCGGGACCCGGCCGATCCGCGCGTGGCGCTGCGCTTCGAATTGTTCGTGGCCGGGATCGAGCTGGCGAACGCCTTCGACGAATTGACCGACGCGGCCGAACAGCGGGCGCGGTTCGAGGAAGCGAACGCCGAGCGCCGCCGCATCACCGGGGAGCATGGCTGGGAGGTGGACGAGGACTTCATCGCGGCGCTGGACGCGGGGATGCCGGCGACGGCCGGGATCGCGCTCGGCTTCGACCGGTTGGCGATGCTGGCGACCGGTGCCCGGTCGATCGAGGACGTGCTGTGGCTTCCCGTGTCTTGACCCCGCGCCGCCGCGTCGCGTCTAAAGGCCCCGCGCGTTCGAAGCAGTGGGTTGATGGCGATCGGGTCGAAATACAGCCGGGAGAGGCGCCGCCGCCGCGGGCAGTTCATGCTGCGCGCCGCGAAGTGGCTGCTGATCGTGGGCATCTTCGTGGGGCTGGGCGTCTGGTCGTATCAGAGCGGGCTCGAACTGGCGCGGTCGGAAGTCACGGCGCTGGAGCGGCGGATCGCCAATCTTTCGGCGGATGCGCGGGATGTGTACGCGCGCAACGCGGCGCTGGAAGGGGAATTGCGCCAGGCGCGGGCGGACATGGTCGCGCTGCAGCGGCGCTACGAGCAGGACGTGCCGCGCGGGGATGCGGCGGCGCTGTTCTCCCTGGTGCAGGGGCGGATCGCGGCGGGCGTGCCGCGGGCGCGGATGGAACAGGTGGTGCGCGACGCCGGCCCGATCCGCCGCTGCGAGGGCCGCGGCACGGTGCGCCGCTTCGCCATCGCCTATGGCCGCGTGCCGGAAGGGGCGGGGATCGAGCTGCAGGATGGCGTGGTGCGCGTGGTGGTCAGCGCCCCGGCGCCGACCGACGACCTGGCGCGCGCGGCGAGCGTGGCGGTGACGGTGGCCGGTGGGGAGACGCTGACGCTGACCGGCCTGCCGCAGCGCCATCCGGTGGTGCTGGGCAATGTGGAATTCACGCTGAACGTGGCGGCGAGCGACGTGCGCGGCTTCGCGCAGGCCTCGCTGTCGGGGTGCTGAGGCGATGAGGCGCGCGGCGATCCTAGTTGCGCTGCTGCTGCCGGTGGGCTGTGGGCCGCGGGCGGAAGACCAGGCCGCGCGCGGCGAAAGGATCGCGCAGGAGCGCTGCGCCGCCTGCCACGCGGTCGGCCGCACCGGGGCGAGCCCGCGCGCCGGCGCGCCCGCCTTCCGCGACCTGCATCGGCGCTATCCGGTCGAGCAACTGGCGGAATCGCTGGCGGAAGGCATCGTCACCGGGCACCCGGACATGCCGGAACAATCCTTCGACCGGGCGGAGGTGGAGGCGCTGATCGCCCATCTGCGCAGCCTGGAAGGGCCCGGTGCGGGCGGCCGCTGAGCGGCGCGCCCGGTTCAGCCGCATCGGCGGCGCGATACGTCCCGCCGGAATTTGTCCAAAACCCGGGTCAGGCCGGCACGTCGCCCTGCAGCGTGATGCGGTGCATCTCCCGCCGGTGGCCGTGATAGTCGTTCACCGGGTAGTGCTGCACCGCGCGATTGTCCCAGAAGGCGAGGGAGCCCGGCGCCCAGCGGAAGCGGCAGGTGAATTCCGGGCGCGTGACATGGGCGAACAGGTAGTCGAGCAGCGGCTTCGATTCCTCGACCGTCCAGCCCTCGAACTGGGAGGTGTGGCCGAGGTTGACATACAGGGCGCGCCGCCCGGTCTCGGGATGCGTGCGCACCACGGGGTGGATGCCTTCCAGCACCTCCGCATTCGTCACCGCGCCGCGTTCCTTCTGCCGGTCCTCGCGCGTCTTGGACGCATCGGCCTTCCTGGACGAATTGATGGCGCGCAAGCCGTCGAGCGTGGCGCGCAGGCCGGGGGACAGGGCTTCGTAGGCCGCTCGGGCGTCGGCGAAGATGGTGTCGCCGCCCGTGGGGGGCACCTCGCGCGCGACCAGCATCGTAGCCATGGGCGGGCGTTCCAGATAGGCGGTGTCGGAATGCCAGACGCCGCCGAAGTTGATCCGCTCGTGCGGTTCCTTGATGACCGGCGTGATCTGCGGGAGGCCATCGAGCCCGCGCACGAAGGGGTATTCCACCGGCGTGCCGAAGCGGGCGGCGAAGGCGAGGAAGTCGCGCGGCGGCAGGTGCACGTCACGCAGGAACATCACGCCATGCTCGAGCCAGATGGCGCGCAGCTCGGCGATGGTGCGCTCGTCCAGCGGCGCGGAGAGATCGAGGCCCGAGACCTCCGCGCCGCAGGAGCCGGAGGCGCGGGTGACGGTCAGGCGTTGCGCGGTGATGGACATGGCGTTCCTCCGTTTGCGGCAAGGTTACGCCGCGGCCTTGAGGCGCGCCAGCATGCCCCCCGCTTCCTCCCGCGGCAGCGCGTAGAAGACGAAGACATAGGGGTCGGAGGCCTCGAAGATGGAAGGGTCGGGCGATGCGCGCTGCATGGTCGCGCGATCGAGGGCCGCGACCGGATGCCAGGTGCCGTGCAGTTCGAACAGCACATCGTAGCCGAGCGCGTCGAGGAAGGCGGGCACGGCCCAGGTGCTGCCCTCCCTGTGCCGTTCCTCGATCTCGAGCGTCAGGACGGGGCGGCAGCGCAGCAGCGTCTCCCGCGCCCCGCGCAGCACCTCGTATTCCGCGCCCTCGGCATCGACCTTCATGGCCGTGAGGTCCGTGATGGCGAGGTCGTCCAGGCGCAGCAGCGGCACGGCGAAGCGCTCGACCGTCACGCGGCCCGAGAGGTGGGCGCGGTAGTCCTTGGCGGTGCTCGCCCATTGTTCCTGCGCGACGCCGTCGAGCACGGGCATCGACAGGGTGATCTCGCCCGCCATGTCGCCGAGCGCCGCGGCGCGGCAGTCCACATGCGCGGGCAGGCCGCCGAAGGCCTCGCGAAGCGCGGATTGCAGGCGGGCGAAGGCCGGCGGCAGCGGCTCGAAGGCGATGACGCGGGAGGATGGCAGCCGCGCGAGCGGGATCGCGATCAGCCCGTCATGCGCGCCGACATCGACGAGCGTGCCCGGCCGGTGCAGCAGGGTGTGGAAGGTGATCTCGTCCATGCGCGCGCCCTGCATCCGTTCGGTGCGCCGCAGCCTATCGCAGCCCGGCCCGTCCGGCGACGGTCGGGCGGCGCGGTTGCGCTGGGCAGGGCGGCCGAAAGGGTCCATGCTCTACCGAACCGAAAGGCCTGGTTGCCGATGCGCCTCTCACAGCTGATCTACGTCTCCCGCCCCTTCGGCTTCCATGAAGGGATGCTGGACGACATCCTGGTCTCCGCCCGCCGCCACAATGAGCGGAACGGCATCACGGGATCGCTCGTCTGTCGCGCGGACCTGTTCCTGCAGATCCTGGAAGGCCCGCGGCTCGCGGTGACGGAGACCTTCGGCCGCATCCTGCGCGACGATCGGCATGTGGAGACGACCATCCTGCATTGCGGCGACACCGCCGAGCGCATGTTCGGCTCCTGGACTATGCGCGACGACCCGCCGCAGTCCTGGATGTGGCCGCGGGAGGAGGTGCGGGAGGGCGTGGTGGAGTCGACGACGGCCGCATACGCCCTGACGATCTTCCGCCGCCTGTCGCGCCTGCCGCGCGCGGCCTGAGCGGTTCAGGCCGCCGCGATCGCCGCGTTCATCGCCCGCACGCCGGCGGCCGCGCCATCCGGGTGGTTCCACACCGCGCCCACCACGGCGAGGAAATCCGCCCCCGTGCGGACCAGCGGCGCGCAGTTCGCCGCGGTAATGCCGCCGATCGCGACGCAGGGGATCTCCATCATCTCCGACCACCACTCCAGCAGGTCGGTGCCGGCGCTGTGCACCGTCTCCTTCGTGTCGGTGGGGAAGAAGGCGCCGAAGGCGACGTAGTCCGCGCCGAGTTCACCCGCCGTCATCGCGAGGTGGCGGGAGGCATGGCAGGTGATGCCGAGGATCCTGCCCTCCAGCAGCATCCGCGCCCCGGCATGGTCGCCGTCGGACTGGCCGAGATGCGCCCCGTCGCAGCCCAGCCGGTGCGCGAGGATGGCGTCGTCGTTGAGGATGAAGGCCACGTCGCGCGCGTGGCAGACGGGCATCAGGGCCTCGACGGCGCGCTTGACGTCATCGGCGCCGGCATCCTTCAGCCGCAGCTGAAGGCAGGCGACGTCCCCGGCATCGAGTGCCGCTGCGAGGATCTCGCGAAAGGCGGCGGGATCGAGCCGCGGCGGGGTGACGAGATAGAGCCGACAGCCCTGGGTCATGGTGCTGGTCCTGGTGCCGGCAGGGGTCCGGGGAGGCACGGCCTCCCCGGTGGGGGTCGAGGGGGCGGCGCCCCCTCGGTCTCAGGCCTTGGTCTTGTACACCTCGATCATGGAGGCGAGCAGCTTGAGCGCTTCCTCCTTCGGCCGCTGGAAGGCATTGCGGCCTACGATCGAGCCGTTGCCGCCGCCGGCATGGATGGCCTTCACCTCGGCCAGCAGCGCGTCCGTGCCCTTCGCCTCGCCGCCCGAGAACACCACCAGGCGCCGCCCGTTGAAGCAGGTCTGCACGATGTGGCGGATGCGCGCGGCCATGTCGGAGCCGTCGATCTTGCGCTCGATGTAGACCTTCTTGGCCGCGTCGAGCGACAGCGGCTCCATCGGCGGCTTAACCTTGATGATGTGCGCGCCCATCAGCGCGGCCATGTGCGCGGCATAGGCGCAGATGTCGAACGCGGTCTCGCCCACCTTGTCCAGCATCGGCCCGCGCGGATAGGACCACACGACGACGGCGAGGCCCGCGGCCTTGGCTTCCTCGGCCAGCTCGCGCAGCTCCTCCATCATCTCGAACTGGTATTCGCTGCCCGGATAGATGGTGAAGCCGATCGCCGAGCAGCCCAGGCGCAGGGCATCGGAGACGGAGCCCGTCACCGCCTGGTCCTTGGTGGTGGACAGGCTGTTGGAGCTGTTCACCTTGAGGATGGTCGGGATGGAGCCGGCGAAGGTCGCCGCCCCCGCCTCGATCATGCCGAGCGGCGCAGCATAGGCGTTCAGCCCCGCCTCGATCGCGAGTTCGAAGTGATAATGCGGGTCATAGGCCGCCGGGTTCGGCGCGAAGGAACGGGCCGGGCCGTGCTCGAAGCCCTGGTCGACCGGCAGGATCACCATGCGGCCGGTCCCGCCGAGCTTCCCCTCCATCAGGATGCGGGCGAGGTTCGCCTTGGTCCCGGGATTGTCGCTCTCGTACCAGGAGAGAATCTCCTTCACGCGGCGGGTCAGCTTCATGGCGTGTCCTTCCTTCGGGTCGCGGTGCGGCGCCGGGCGGATAGCGCAGCGCGCCCGCCCTGTCACGGGGCGCGGGGTTTCGCCGGCCCCTGTGGCGCTTCCATGGCGAGCCAGGCGCGCAGTTTCGCGAGGTCATCCCGGCGGCTGAGGTCGAGCGTGGCGAGGTCGAGTGCCGGCGGCCTTGCCGGCAACAGCCGCGCCCCGGCCTGCCCGGCCGCCGCCGCGACCGCGGCGAAGGCCGGGCAATCGCCGTCCAGCACGATGAGGCGCGCGCCGTCGCGCAAGGCCGCTAGCGAGATCGGAAGGGCGCACGAGCGGACACCAGTCGT
>NZ_JACADQ010000369.1 GCF_016106015.1 Neoroseomonas rubea | reverse complement strand
CGGCGAGGGAAGCGGCGGGCGGGGCGGCGAGCAGGGCGCGGCGGCGGATCGTCATGGTCGTTCGGTCCCGGCGAGGATGCGGCCCATGCTGCCGGCGGGCGGGCTGGCCCGTCCAGCACCGCGCGGCGGACCGGGCGTGCCGGGACGTGTCGCGCCGGCGCCGACCGCCACCAAAACGGATCGAGGCGCCCGCCTCGATCCGGGAGGGCAAAGCCCGACCGCGCCCAGACCATCAGCCGCCGCCAGCGCGCCAGTCCACGGCGCGCAAGCCAAGCGGCCGGACGGCCGCGCCGGCGATTGAGGTCAGCAATACTCCTCCTTCACGCATCCTTCGCGTCGCCGTCATTGCCGCGCCATGATCCGCGGGCTAGTGCGGGGCCCATGGAAGCCGTCGCCCGCACGACCGAGGAAGCGCTGCGCCCCAAGCGCCTGCGCCGCCGCTCGCCGCTGAACTTCCGCCCCTGGATGCCGGGGGAGGCCTGGTCGGACGTGATGGCGCCACGGCCGATGGGCGGGCGGGTCCGCGCGGTGCGGCGGATCGTGATGGCCGTGCTCTGGACCCTGGTGTCCATCCCGATCCAGGCGGTGCTGATGCGCCTGCCAGGGCGGGCCAAGATCTCCTTCGCGCGGACCTACCATGCCGGGCTGTGCCGGCTGATCGGGCTGCGCGTTCAGGTCATCGGCGCGCCGTCCAGCGTGCCGTCGACGTTGTATGTCTCGAACCATTCCTCCTGGCTCGACATCCTCGTCCTCGGCAGCGTGCTCGAAGCCGCCTTCGTCTCGAAGGCCGAGGTCGGGCAATGGCCGGTGGTCGGCACCGTCGCGCGGCTGGGGCGCACGGTCTTCGTCAGCCGCAAGCGCAACCATACGGGGCGGGAGGCGGAGGAGATCCAGCAGCGGCTGGCCGCCGGGGACAGCATCATCCTGTTCCCCGAAGGCACCTCGAACGACGGCACGCGGGTGCTGCCCTTCCGGTCGTCCTTCCTCGCGGTCGCGGCCGATGCGCGTCAGGTGCAGCCGGTCTCGCTGGTGTACGACCGGCTGGGCGGGCTGCCGGCCTGCCGGCGCGACCGTCCGCTCTTCGCCTGGTATGGCGACATGGACATCGCGACGCATTTCTGGCGCATCGCGCGGCGGTCCGGCGCGCGGGCGACGGTGCTGCTGCATGAGCCCGCGGACCCGGCATCGTTCCCCGACCGCAAGGCGCTGACGGCGGCGGCGAGCGAGGTGGTGGCCGAGGGCGCGGCGTTGCTGCGGCAGAACCGGCCGGTGGCGCCGCTGCCGCTCGCACCGCGCTGACGCTGCGACCGCAACCGACGTTTCATCGCCAAATCCTTGACCCGACGCGGAAAGCCCGGTCAGGCTGCCCCCATGACGGTCTCGCCCGGAATCAGGGTCGCTTGACCCGCGCGGCTCCGCTGCGCATCTCCGCCGCCTCACTCCGCCGCGGCCTGCGCGGCGGCGCCGGCGGAGCCTGACCCCGATGACCACGCCCCCCGCATCCCCGAAGCGGCTGCTGATCCGCACCTGGGGCTGCCAAATGAACGTCTATGACAGCGCCCGCATGGCGGATGTGCTGGCCCCGCTCGGCTACGCGCCGACCGAGAAGGTGGAGGAGGCCGACATGGTCATCCTCAACACCTGCCACATCCGGGAAAAGGCGACGGAGAAGGTGTTCTCCGACCTCGGCCGGCTGCGGGAGGCGAAGCGCGACAAGGGCGGGGAGATGGTGATCGCCGTCGCCGGCTGCGTCGCCCAGGCGGAAGGGGCGGAGATCACCGCCCGCGCGCCCTGGGTGGACATCGTGCTGGGGCCGCAATCCTACCACCGGCTGCCGGAGATGGTCGCGCGCGCCTCCCGCGCCGCCGGCGCCGTGATCGAGACCGACTTCCCCGCCGAGGACAAGTTCGACCACCTGCCCGAACAGGCCGCGCCGCAGGGGGTGACGGCGTTCCTGACGGTGCAGGAGGGCTGCGACAAGTTCTGTTCCTTCTGCGTCGTCCCCTACACCCGCGGGGCGGAGTATTCGCGGCCCGTGGCGGCCATCCTGGCCGAGGCGCGGCGCCTGGTTTCGCTCGGGGCGCGGGAGATCACGCTGCTCGGGCAGAACGTGAACGCCTTCCATGGCGAGGGGCCGGAGGGGCGCGCCTGGACGCTGGGGCGGCTGGTCCGCGCGCTGGCGGAGATCGAGGGGCTGGCGCGCATCCGCTACACCACCTCCCACCCCCGCGACATGGATGACGACCTCATCGCCGCGCATGGCGACGTTCCCGCGCTGATGCCCTTCCTGCACCTGCCCGTGCAGTCGGGCAGCGACCGGGTGCTGAAGATGATGAACCGCGGCCACACGGCGGAGGACTACCTGCGGCTGGTCGATCGGCTGCGGGCGGGGCGGCCGGATCTCGCCCTGTCCACCGACATCATCGCCGGGCATCCGGGGGAGAGCGAAGCGGATCACGCGGCGACGCTCGCGCTGATCCGCGCCGTCGGCTTCGCCCAGGCCTTCTCCTTCAAGTATTCCTCCCGCCCGGGCACGCCGGCCTCGACCATGGCCGGGGCGGTGGAGGAGGCCACGAAGGATGCGCGGCTGGCCGAGATCCAGGCGCTGCTGCGCGACCAGCAGACGGCGTTCAACCTTTCCCGCGCCGGGATGGTGGCCGATGTGCTGGTCACCGGCCCGGGCCGGCATCCCGGCCAGATGGCCGGCCGGACGCCGTGGCTGAACCCGGTGCATTTCGAGGGGCCGGAGAGCCTCGCCGGCCGCATCGTCCCGGTGAAGATCCTCGCCGGGCACCCCAATTCACTCACCGGGGCGCTCGCCGCGCCCCCCCACCCCGACAGCAGGGAGAGAAACGCCGCTTGACCGCCACCCCCAGCCTCGCCCTCCGCGCCACCGAAGCCCGCAGCGCCGCCGAGCAACGATCGGTCACGCTGCAATTCGACGACAACGTGCTGCTGCCCATGCTCCATGGCGAGCACGACCGGCACCTGGCCCGGATCGAGCAGGTGCTCGGCGTGCGATTGTCCTCGCGCGGGAACCGGATCGCGATCTCGGGCGGGGCGGAGCGGACGGAAATGGCGGAAGCGGCGCTGCTCGCGCTGTGGAAGCGGCTGGAACAGGGGCAGCATGTGGGCACGGCGGAGGTGGAGGCGGCGCTCAGGCTCGCCGAGGGCGGCGCGGAACAGGGCGAACCCCGCCTGCCGCTCGCCGACCTGCCGGCGATCCGCACGCGCAAGGGCGCCATCGCGCCGCGATCGGCCGCCCAGGCCGCCTATATCGAGATGCTGGCGCGCCGCGAGATGGTGTTCGGCGTCGGCCCCGCCGGGACGGGCAAGACCTATCTCGCCGTGGCGCAGGGGGTGGCGCTGCTGCAGACCGGGCGGGTCGATCGCATCGTGCTCTCCCGCCCCGCCGTCGAGGCGGGGGAGAGGCTCGGCTTCCTGCCCGGGGACATGAAGGAGAAGGTCGATCCCTATCTCCGCCCCCTGTACGACGCGCTGCACGACATGCTGCCGGCCGAGCAGGTGGCCAAGCGGATCGAGCGCGGGGAGATCGAGATCGCCCCCCTCGCCTTCATGCGCGGGCGGACGCTGGCGCATTGCTACGCGATATTGGATGAGGCGCAGAACACCACCGCCGCGCAGATGAAGATGTTCCTCACCCGCATGGGGGAAGGCAGCCGGATGGTCGTGACCGGCGACCCCACCCAGGTGGACCTACCCCCCGGCCAGCCCTCGGGCCTGGCCGAGGCGCTGCGCATCCTGGAGGGGGTGGAGGGCATCGGTGTCGCGAGATTTGCCGAACGGGATGTGGTAAGGCATCCGCTCGTGGCCCGGATCGTCGCCGCCTATGGGCGGGCGGACGAGCAGTCCCGGGCGAAGAAGGAGAGGTATGGAACCGGGAAGTAGCCGTCCCGGCCGTGGTGGCGTTGATGCCGCCGGGGCTGGGCTTCGGAACGGGCCAGGGGGGATGGTGGACATCTCCGTGGTCCTGGCGGCGCCGGGCTGGCGCGCCGCCGTGAAGCGGCCCGAGGCGCTGGCGCGCAGGGCCGCCGAGGCCGCCCTGCGCGAAGCGGGCGCGGCC
>NZ_JACADQ010000368.1 GCF_016106015.1 Neoroseomonas rubea | reverse complement strand
GCCTCGCGGAGCGGGCGCGCGGGTTCGCGCTCGTCTCGGCCTCGGAGGGCCGGAGCGCGCGGGGTGTCAGCAGGCGGAAGCGCGGGCGCGCCGCGACGCGCAGCGCGCCGGGATCGTGGCGGGATGCGCCGCCGGCGCGGCCCGTCGCTTCCGCCATGAAGCGTTTCGCGATGCGGTCTTCCAGCGAATGGAAGGCGACGACGACGAGCCGCCCGCCGGGCGCCAGCAGCGACGCGGCGGCGGCGAGCCCGCGCTCGACCTCGCCGAGCTCGTCGTTCACGGCCAGCCGCAGCGCCTGGAAGGCGCGCGTCGCGCCGTCGATGCCCGACGGGTCGCGCGGCACTTTCGACCGCACCAGCGCGGCGAGGTCGCCCGTGGTCTCGAAGCGCTGTTCCGCCCGGCGCGCGACGATGGCCTTGGCGATGCGGCGGGCGAAGCGCTCCTCGCCCAGGTGGAAGAGGATGTCGGCGAGCTCGGCCTCGGGCAGCGTGTTCACGAGGTCGGCGGCCGACGGCCCCGACTTCTCCATGCGCATGTCGAGCGGGCCCTCGGCGCGGAAGGAGAAGCCGCGCTCCGCCTGGTCGAGCTGGAAGGAGGAGACGCCGAGATCCATCACCACGCCGTCCAGCGCGGTCACGCCGCGTTCGGCGAGATGGTCCAGCATGTCGCCGAAGCGGCCTTCGATGAGCGCGAGGCGCGGGGCGAAGCGGGCGGCCAGCGCCGCGCCGCGCGCGATCGCGTCGGGGTCGCGATCCATCGCGAACAGCGTGCAGCGGGGGGCGGCTTCGAGGATGGCGCGGGCATAGCCGCCGCCGCCGAAGGTGCAGTCGAGATAGGCAGCGTCATCCCTCGGGGCGAGCGTGGCCAGCACCTCGGCCAGCATGACGGGGAGATGTCCCTCGCTCATCGCGCCTCTCCGTCCGGGCGGGGGGCGGGGAGCGTCAGCTTGAAGTCGCGGGCGCGGGCGCGGGCCTCGCGGATATGCGCGATGGCGCGGTCGGTGTCCCAGATCTGGAAGCAGCGGTTGGCGCCGATGAAGGACACCGCCTCGGACAGGCCGGCCTCGGCGACGATGTCCTCGGGCAGGACGATGCGGCCCTCGCCGTCCGGGCGGGCGGGATGGGCCGAGGCGAAGAGCGCGGCGGCGAGGTTGTCGGCCGTGTCCGAGAAGACGTCGAGGTCGCCGTGGCGCGCGGAGATGGTGGCGAAGGTGCTCGCCGGCCAGGCCTCGATGCAGGGATGCCGGAAGGACGGGAACAGCACGATGTCGGGGCTGCCGAGGGCCTCGAGCACGGCACGGAAGGACGCCGGGACCGAGATGCGGCCCTTCTTGTCCAACTTGCCCTTGTGCGTGCCCAGGAACTGGGTCATCGCCCCCCGCGTGCGGCCGAAACGTGCCGCGTGCCCCTGCTGTTCCGGCCCGGATCAGCGGCCGGCGGGGCCCCCCGACCCCGCCGGCTCGCCCGACCATCCCGACCTGGATCCCGCTCGCCCCCCCGAGCGCATTGGGATCCTCACGAGATGGCATGGGATAACACGGGAAACTTTGGGACGACAAGGGATAAAGACGAAGAGGCTTGCCGGTGTTGCACGAAAAACACCGAGATTACCGATGCTTGCCGGAAAACCCTGCGCGCGTGAATCAGGAAAGGCGATGAAAATCCAGCCGCGCCGCGCCATGCTCCCGCGCCGGAGGTCCGCCATGCGCCGTTTCGCCGCCCTTTTCGCCCTGTCGATGCTCGCCGTGCCGGCGCTCGCGCAGGTGGCGCCGGGCA
The DNA here is from genome assembly GCF_016106015.1 of Neoroseomonas rubea. Taxonomy (GTDB): domain Bacteria; phylum Pseudomonadota; class Alphaproteobacteria; order Acetobacterales; family Acetobacteraceae; genus Neoroseomonas; species Neoroseomonas rubea. The sequence goes on along the minus strand of NZ_JACADQ010000368.1, from coordinate 2,318 downwards.
CGCCCTATGCCGCGGCGCGCCAGGTCTTGATCGCGGCGGGGTGGGAACCGCTGCGCCTGCCCGATGCCGACCGCTGCGCGCCGCGCGACACGCGCTGCGAGGGGCGGCCCGAGATGGTCGCCTGTTCCGGCACGGGCACCGCGCCCTGTGCCTTCGCCTGGCGCCGCGGCGCGGAGGAGATCGAAGTGCTGACGACCGGCCCGGACACGATCGTGACCGGCACGCGCCAGCGCCTGCGCTGACGGGTCGAAAAGTGGCGCCAGACGGCCTGTAAGCCGGGTTCTGTCATGCCCGTTGCCGGGCAAGGACGGCCATTCCTCTGGAACCCGCATCGCTGCGGGCTTCGCGCGGCCAACCCGGGCGGAAGGGCGGGACCGCCCCTGCGTCAGCGCCTTGCAGCGCCTCGCCGTCCGCCCCTATTCGGCCTTGCTCCCGGTGGGGTTTGCCGTGCCGCCGCCGTTGCCGGAAGCGCGGTGGGCTCTTGCCCCACCGTTTCACCCTTGCCCGCAGGCCTTGCGGCGCGCGGGCGGTCTGTTCTCTGTGGCACTTTCCCTGGGGTCGCCCCCGCCGGCCGTTGGCCGGCACCGTAGTCCCGTGGAGCCCGGACTTTCCTCCAGCCCGCGATCGCTCGCAGGCCAGCGGCCGCCCGGCCGTCTGACGCCGCGGGCCTGATGCGCCGCGGGGCGGGGCGCGTCAAGCCGCGCGGCGAGGCGGATCACAATCCGGTGAGACCGACCCTTGCCGTCCCGCGCCCCCGGCGCACCAATGCGCGCACACACGGCCACGGGGACATGCCATGATCCGCATCCTCACCATCGACATCCCGCGCATCCTGCTCGCCCTGCTGTTCCTGGTGGGCGCGGCCAATGGCTTCGCCTGGATCATCACCGGGCAGGACCTGTTCCACCCGCCGACCAGCGAAGCCGGGCTGCGCTTCGAGGCCGCGCTGCGCGACAGCGGCTTCCTCTGGCCGCTGATGAAGACGATTGATCTCATCGCCGGGCTGATGCTGCTGACGAACCGCGCGCCGGCGCTCGCACTGCTGATGCTGCTGCCGATCATCACCGTGATCGTGCTGTTCCACCTGGTGCTGAACCCGGGCGGGCTGCCGATCGCGGCCGTTCTGACCGTGCTGACGGCGATGCTGCTGTTCGCGTGGCGGGACCGCTACGCGCCGCTGCTGCGCTGATCCGCTGCGTCGGGCCGCGACGCGCACGCACGCATCCAGTCCCAGAGCACCTGCGCCGGGCGGCGCAGCGGGCCCGCCGGTCGCGCCAGGTGATGCGCCCGCCGCCCCGGCGCCGCGAAGGGATGCGCGTGGACCAGCCGGCCCGAGGCGATTTCCCTGTCCGCCAGGTCCCTGCGCGCGAGTGCGAGGCCAAGCCCGGCTGCAGCCGCTTCCAGCGTCAGGCCGAAGTCGCTGAACACCGTTCCCCTGGCGGGCGGTGGGCCGCGCCAGCCCGCGGCCGCAAGCCAGGCCGCCCAGTCCTCCCCGTTCACGTCGAAGATCAGCGGCAGGCGTTCGGCGATGGCGCGGATCGAGGGCGTGCCGCGCAGCGGGAAGCGCGGCGAGCGCACGGGGCGCAGCGTCTCGGGCAGCAGCAGTTCCGCCTCCAGCGCCGGCCAGGGCGGGATGCCGTGGCGCACCAGGAAATCGAGCCCGTGCCGCCGAGGATCCTGCAGTTCGGTGGTCGCCACCACCTCGACCCGGATGGCGGGGTGCGCCGCGTTGAAGTCCGGCAGGCGCGGCAGCAGCCAGCGTGCCGCGAAGGTCGGCACCACGCCGATCCGCACTTCGCCGCCGGCATCCTGCGCGCGGCGGCGGCGCGTGGCCGCGCGGCGCGTCGCCTCCTCGATGCCGGCGAGCAGCGGCGCGACCTCGGCATGGTAGCGGCGCGCCAGTGCGGTGGGCTCTGCACCCTTGGGGCCGCGCCGGAACAGGGGCGCGCCCAGCATCGATTCCAGCGCCGCGACGTGCCGGCTGATAGCACCATGGGTCAGGCCGAGCGACTCCGCCGCCTCGCCGAAGCTGCCGGCGCGCAGCGCGGCATCGAGCGCGCGCAGCTGTTCCATGCTGGGCAGTCGGGAGGGACGCATGGACGTGAGTATTCCTCACGCCTGCCGTGAGCGCGAGACGCTTCTGCGCGCCGGCCCATGCGGCGCAGGCTGCTCCGCACGGCGCGCCACGCAACGCTGCGCCGCAGGAGAACATCATGTCCGTCGACCCGATCGCCAACCTCCTCCGGGCCGCGGCGCGCCCGGCCCGGCGCTGCGCCGCCGACGCCCCGGGCCTGCTCGCGCGCCTGTGGGCGGCGGCG